>CANJII010000005.1 GCA_947474435.1 Chitinophagaceae bacterium
AATGAAGAAATGGTTCGTGAACATGCAAAGCAAGGAGGGTTTCCTGCAAATTCAGTAAGTAAAGTATCAGTTATAATAGACCCTACTACTTCTGAATAATTTAGTCCGTTCCAGCAGGGTCTTCCTGCAAGGAGACCCTGCGCATTAAACCCAGGTTCGCTTCGCAGACCCTGCTGGCACATAATTTATTTTCGCTGAGCAAATGTTTCCAGTTCAATATTGTTGCAGTAAAAAAATATTTACGATCAGCTTCCAAAGTTTATTTTTATAGCCATGAAAATAAGTGATGGAATTAAAATCGGAAACTCGAATAAAAAGGTTGTTGGTCAGGCGACCACAACTGTTCGGAAGAAATTAATCAGGAGGTTTTGAAAAAAGATTATCAAATTTAATGGGGTCACCTCCGGTCATGATAACAATGTCTCTGGTGATTGATTTTTCAAGTTCCAGAACAAATTTCAGTTTCATGATTTTGTATCCGCTTAATCCATTTTTCTTTTTGTAAACCAATAATAAAATAGCAGCAATCAGAGTGGCATAGAGCATTATTCTGATTCCATTTTCACTTCTGTTGATTAAGTGACTGAAGTTTAATTCTTGTTTTAAAAATTTAAAGAACACTTCTATATCCCATCTTCTTTTATACAGGTCTGTTATCTGTGTTGTGTCCATCTCACTGATGTTAGTGACAAAAGTTATGGCTTCATTACTGATTAGATGATTGCCTTGAATGTATCTTACGGGATGTTTTGCTTTTGTTGTTCTTTCGGAATATAAGTAAACCCATTGATCAGTATGCACCTTTAATGTAGCAGTAGCAAAAGGACTTTGTATTTCGTTTTTAGTTATTACCTGATGCTTACTGTTATTATTGAGTCTTGATATAAATGGAATTTTTTTATCAATAAACTCATCGTATGTTTTTCTTGAAGTGATACCTCTGTCAAATACTCTGATGGTGCTGCTTTTATCTGGCTGCTGAGCCAGGATAGATGTTTTAAGTGCGGTGTTTTCACTGGTAAATTTTTGTTCCGTATAGAAGTCAGCACTCATTGGAAGTTCAGAAAAACCAACAGTAAACTTTAATTGCCTTACATGATTTGCACCACCACCCTTGAGATGGTATCCTGTTTTTAGGAGTTGACTGGAAAGAGCAACAATTGTAGAGTCAAAACGAATCAGCGTTGTTTCTTTATCTTTTATTTCATCTGCATAAATTTTAACTATTGCATGATATAATTTTTCAAAATATTCTGACTTCATCACACTTAATCGTTCACTGATAGAGCTGAAACTGATCTGTTGCTTCTTAGTGCCATTGTTCAAGAGATTAAATACCATTGACTCATAGGCAGATTCCATTGTGCGAAGACTATTGTCTTTATGAGACAGGATACAATGCATTAATAATTTGAACACAACCTCCGCGCGCAGTTTTTTTGCGTAGCGATTCACATCTGTTTCAATTGATAATTGATTGAGCAATGATGACGGAATCAATGAGATAATCTGGCTTGCATCCATGATGCAAACCTCATTGAGATGGAAAATATTTTTCCCTCCACTACCTTTTAGTTATTACTGAAAATCATTCCTTTGTGCAGTCTTCCGAACAGTTGTGGTCGCCTGACCAACAACCCGATTAATTACGGCACCACAGAAGTAATAAAATCCCCGTTGCGTTCGGCATGTTGCCGAATGCAATAAAATAAGCTAACTGACTTTAAGTCGTTGTGTTTATCGGTGCACGGCTGCAAGACGAACACAACAGTGCTATTTTCAGATTTGTTTTATTTGCCTATCTGAGAATTGTTTTTACATTTAGAAAAAATCCCCCCCCCCTAAATCAAACCCGTTATGCCTTTAACAATGACTCACAAAGAGTGGATGGATCTTACTCACTCCATGACAAAACCCCGCAGTGCTGCTTAAAAAAAAATTGATGCTGCCGTTCAATCCAGAAATCAAATAGCAACTTTGAAGGCATTGGCTGAATGGATTTCTGAACAAAAGAGTAAAAATGTAATCTGGGAGCAGAGTATAAGAAATAAAAAAGGTGCGGTGGAATCACTGGCTAAACAAGTGGGTTATATTATGACCTCGACCACTAACTCAGTTAAACAAAAATTCACCGTAGTTGATTTCAATTTAACAAAAGATCTGGAAGAAGGTCTTGCAGGTATTAAACTTACCAGTTTTACTATTCCTAAGGGGTTAAGAATGATCGTGGAATTAGAAATAATAAAAGAAACCTTTGATCCCATGGTTGCGCAGTTCATGAACGACGGAGCTGGCAAGCAGTATCGCACTTCAGTGAATACAATGGTTGCCTTTTTCAGTGAAAAACAACAAACAATTACTGATACTTTAAAGCGGTCTGCTAAATTCGATCCAAGCGCTTTCATCACCAGATTTGAATCAGACTTCAATAAAATGATGACAGAGGAGCGCAAAAAAATTAAAGATGCAGCTATAGCCGGTTCGAAACATTTGCTGAAAGTGCATGCACAAGCCAGTGCTTACGAGTTAGGAATAGCAATCAGAGTTGGAACCGCTTCGGCAAGCTTAGTGGCATCTACAGCCATCATGGCTTCTGCTCCTTTCACAATGGGGTTGAGCGCCATAGTGGGTATTTATGGAATGACAAAAACGATTATTACTTTAGGTAAGGAAGCGTACCAGGGGTGGAAGGATGTTGAAGCTGTTTTAAAAGAAATAAAAATAGACCTCGAAAAGCTAAGGATGCAAACAAAAAGAGGTGCAGTTGCAAGTTCGGTGGCGAATGCACTTACCTCGCAGTTTATAAATGTTGATTTTTTACCAACTGTGGGTAAGATGAATACAAAATTCAAATTGGCAGAGGATAAAACCAGCCGTGTAATTGTCGGATGCCACGGTATGACGAAAGAAATACAAAAAATATTGGTGTTAGATAAGTCTTCGTTGCCCGCTGAAAAACTAACCAAAGTTGAAAAAAAATTACACGATTTATTAGAAAAAAATCATTCGTTGATGGCAGGCACTGAAAAAACCAAGGTGAATATTGACGAAATAAAAAAAGATCTGGCAAGATTTTCAGCCAATATTGATACTGAAACACTCGATAAAGTTTTAGGTTATACACTCAAAGCAATAGACACATTAACCGGACCAATTCAAGGTGGAATTGGTTCTATGGAAGAAATTATCCGCGATTCGGTACTTGTCGCCGGATTATTAGCTGTTGAATTAGGAGGTGATAAAATAGCTGAAAAAGTGGGTGAAATGGCTTGAGAAAATAATCTGATTTACCGAAAAGCTAAACCGAAACTTTTTTCTGCACTGTTACACTTTACTGTTACAGTTCCAAATCAATTAATCTGTAATTGATAATCCATAACCATATTTATGCCTCGGTTCCTGTCCTCACGAACCGAAATTTTCGGCGCGTGAGGACAGGAATTATCAAAAAATGGCTGTCTTCAGATGAGTTGGATGCTTCGATCAGTTATCTGATACTGATTTTTAAATGTTCAATTCTTAAGTAAAATATTCAGCGCTCAACTACTATTTTATTTGAACTAATCTAAAATTGAAAATCCTCCGCGTTTTGATGACTTCCACCTCCCTCTGTATCTTCCGACTTATAAGGTCCGGAATGTTCCATCGCATTACGCAAGGCAAATCAGGGAGAGACACGGCGGGATTAAAAAAAACACAAACAAGTTTTTCGTTTTATACTGTACGGTATAACAAGCCAAGCTTTACAAGAAAGTATTTTTTTCTGTGACAATCAATTTTAATTATTACCGGTACAGAAGTAATCTGTGAATCCTTGTCCGCCTTTGGAGGATGTGGCTTGAATCATTTTAAGTTGAAAATATTTTTTAATCATTTCTTGCATGTAACTTTTATGTTCGCATATTCGACTCACACAAAAAACTATTGATGTCATTTAATACAAAGAAAATTTTTCTGCTTTCGGTTTTGATTTTATCAGCTGCGTTTGTTCATGCCACAGTTGTTTCAGGAGTTATTACTGACGATAAGGGCGAGGCACTGTCGTATGCAACCGTTTTAATAAAAGGAACCACGCAAGGTGCCACTGCCAATGGCGATGGAAAATATTCGCTCACACTTTTAGCTGGAACATACACCTTGGTTTTTCAATATGTTGGTTATTCACCAAAATCAAAAGTGATTGAGGTGGCGAATGAACCGATCAAATTAGATGTGCAGTTATACACGCAACAAATGGAACTGAAAGAAATTGTGGTGAACAGCGATGCAGAAGATCCGGCGTACAAAGTGATTCGCGCAGCCATAAAAAAAAGAAAATATTATCTCACGCAGGTTGATGCATTCAGTTGCAAAGTTTACATAAAAGGCATTCAGAAATTAGATAGTATTCCAAAACACATCATGGGGTTGAATGCCGAGAAATTGGGATTGGATTCATCGATGCTCGGTATCGTTTACCTCAGTGAATCGGAGAGCGAGTACAATTTTCAAAAGCCCGATAAAATTCGTGAAGTCATGTTTTCGTCAAAAGTAAGTGGCGATAACAAAGCTTTCAGTTACAATCAGGCGAGCGATTTTGATTTTAACTTTTATAAAAATTTATTAGACATCGGTACACTGAGCGATCGCGGTTTTGTTTCGCCCATATCTGAATCGGCCATGTTGTATTACAAGTATAAATTAGTCGGTACTTTTTACGACAACAATCAACTGGTGAATAAAATATTAGTGACACCACGCCGTAAGAATGATCCTGTTTTCAGCGGATATATTTATATAGTTGAAGAGAGCTGGCGCATTCACAGCACCGATTTGTTTTTAACCAAGGATGCGAACATTGATTTTGTTGACTCACTGGAACTGAAACAGATTTATGCAGCAGTGAGCGATACTGTTTACATGCCCATTAATCAAACAATGTTGTTTCAGTTCAAGGCTTTTGGTATAAAAGGAAATGGATACTTCATTGGTTCTTTTACCAGTTACAATCTGAAACCTGAGTTCCCGAAAAAATATTTCAGAGGAGAAACTTTAAAAGTGAATGACGATGCGAACAAAAAAGATTCGTCGTACTGGACTGTGAACCGCCCAATACCACTTACTCAAGAGGAGATGAATGACTACCGGAAAAAAGACAGCATTGCATTGCGCGAAAATTCAAAAGAGTACCTTGATTCGGTTGATCACAAAAAAAATAAATTCGCTTTCAGTGATTTGATTACCGGGTATAGTTATTACAAACGATTTAATAAAACATCAACCGGCACAGGTTCTATTTTGCAATTCATCAATTACAATACGGTGCAGGGTTGGGCGCCCGATGTTTCATTTTATAAAAACAAAAGATGGGACGATAACCGCACAATAGGAATTTCGGCCGATGCACAGTATGGTTGGAGCAATAAAAAATTCGGTGGCATTGTCCGGTTTAATTATTTCTACAAACCGGTAAAACTTCGCCGTGTGTGGGTTGAAGGCGGCAGTCATGTAAAACAGTTTAACGAGAGTAATCCAATAAATGGATTAATAAATACCTGCTACACTTTATTGTACGAACAGAATTTTATGAAACTGTATAACAACACTTATGGTGGCATTACCTGGCAGGGAGAAATTAAAAACGGAATTCGGTTAACAGCCAAAGCAAGTTACAATCATCGTGAGCCATTATTGAACACAACAGAGAAAACTTTTAACGACAGACCAGGTGATCATTTCACCATCAATTATCCGTTTGCCGATTCGTTGCAAACAAATTTTACAACTTACAATGCACTCATCACCACCATTGGTTTTAAAATAAATTTCAAACAACAATACTATACCCGCCCTTATGAAAAAGTTATTGTGGGAAGCAAGTATCCTACACTGCGGTTGTTTTATACAAAGGGATGGCATGTATTAAACAGCAAAGTAAATTTTGATCAGGTGGAAGCCGAGGTAGCTGATAACCTGAAATTCGGGTTGCTTGGTAAATCGCGGTACCTCCTGCGCGCCGGATATTTTATCAATAACAATTCTGTGGGCGATGTGGAACAAAAACATTTTATGGGCAACCAAACCATTCTTGCGCTCAGCGATCACCTGCATGGTTTTCAATTGCTGCCTTATTATGATTTCAGCACACACGAATATTATGCTGAAGGTCATTACGAGCATCATTTCAACGGGTTCTTTCTGAATAAAATTCCATTGCTTCGAAAACTGAAACTGAAAGAAGTGGGCAGTGCGCATTACTTAATTACTCCTGAAATTAATTACGCCGAACTTTCTGTTGGCATTGAACACATACTGAAAGTGTTCAGAGTGGATTGGATAAACTCATTCAGCAATCAGCTGAAATTAAAATCAGGATTTGTGATAGGAATTAATTTGGGCGATGCCATTCAGATTGACCTGTAGAAGCAACTGCAAAGCGGTCAATTTATAAGTAAAAAATTTGCATGATCACCATTACAATATTCTCAGTTTTAAAATTGTTTTTTTTCTGATTGAGTTAAAGTATATCAATAAATAAAAAAGTTTAAATTAATCAGATTAGCTTTCAGGATTATGAAATTTCATTAGTAATTATCTTGCTGATTCCATTACAAATTAGAATTAGCTTGTATAACATTTTAAGATACATTTGAAACCTTAAAATCAATAATCCTTTCAATGAATAAATTCAGTAAATTAATTAATGCGACTATTCTATGCCTTTTATTTTTAATAAACGGAGCAGTAGCACAAACTTCATGGGTAGAGATGATGAAAAACCCATCCACTAATTTTTTTGATGTACAGAATGCTTTCAATCAGTATTACACAAACTATGTGCAGTTGCATGGTAAAGAGTTAAAAGAAGAAAATGGTGTAATAAGAAAGAAGGAAAGAGAAAGTGAGTTTGAAGTTCCCGGTTTTGAACAATACAAACGATGGGAATGGTTTATGGCTCCACGGGTTTCGCAAAACGGCGAGCGGTTTGATCCATCTATTGCTTTCAGCGAACATAATACGAAAGTAAAACCGTTTTTAAATCAATCAAGATCAACTACCTGGTCGTTAATTGGTCCTACCACTCAAATACCAACAGGTGGTGGAGCCGGTCGAATTCAATTCGTACGATTTATGCCCGGAAACAACAATATAATTTTTGCCGGTGCGCCGGTAGGAGGATTATGGAAATCAATTGATGGCGGCGCAACCTGGTCAACCAACACTGATGACTTAGCGGTTATCGGTTGTTCTGATTTGGCAATTGACCCAACAAATACAAACATCATGTATCTCGCCACCGGCGATCATGATGCGGGAGATACCTATTCAGCAGGTCTTTTAAAATCTACCGATGGTGGTGCCACATGGAATGCAACCGGTTTAAGCTATGCGGTTTCAAGTCGGTTAACAGTGGCCAGAATTATTATTAATCCAACAAACACCAATATTTTAATTGCTGTAACAAATGGATATTATGGTGGTGTAAGTGGTGGAATATTCAGATCAACCAATGGCGGAACAAATTGGACTCAGGTAGGACTAACCGGAAATTATGAGGATGCAGAATTTAAGCCCGGCGACCCAAGCGTAGTGTATGCATGCACCAACAGAATTTATAAAAGCACGGATGGTGGATTGAATTTTTCCTTGGTATCAAGTATTCCATCCGGATCAGATAGAATGAAAATTGCCGTTACAGCAGCCAATCCAAATTATGTGTATGCAGTAACCAATAACACTTCAGATTCCGGGTTACAAGGTTTTTATCAATCAACCAATTCAGGAACAAGTTTTACAACCATGAATACCACTTATGATATACTTGGCTTTAATACTAATGGAACAGGAGGCGGTGGACAAGGGTGGTATGACTTGGCAATTGATGCTTCTCCTATAGATGCCAATGCTGTTGTAGTTGGTGGAATTCATACCTTCAAATCATCAAATGGCGGTTCTACATGGGCAATACATGGTGCAGGTTATGGAATCAATGCCAAAATACATCCGGATGTACACGAGGTTGTTTTTGCTCCCGGAACAAGCAATTGTTTTATTGGTTGCGATGGAGGAATTTTTAAAACCACCAATAACGGCAGTACTTTTTCTGATTTAAGCGATGGCCTTCAAATAGCGCAGGCTTACAGAATAGGATGCTCAGCAACAAATGCTAATCTAACAATGTCCGGTTGGCAGGATAATGGAACGAACAGATGCAGTTCAGGTGCCTGGGAAGAAGTACTTGGTGGTGATGGAATGGAAACCATTATTTCATGGGCAAGTTCTCAAACAATGTATGGCGAATTGTATTATGGAGAAATATATAAATCAACTAATGGAGGAAATACTTTCGGAAATAATCCAATCGTAAATTCAGGAGGAACTGCAGGAACCGTAAATGAAGATGGCGAATGGGTAACACCGTATGTTCAGGATCCGGTTAATTCTTCAACTTTATATGTTGGAAAATCAAAAGTTTATAAATCAACAAATAGCGGAACCTCGTGGACTGCATTAGGAGCGGTAACAGCCGGTAGTGGTGGAATAAAATCGTTGACAGTTGCACCTTCAAATACAAGTTATATTTATTGTGCAAAATCAGATCGTTTTTTCGTTTCTACAAATGGCGGAACAGCATTTACTGACCGAACCGCTGGATTGCCTGTTACTTCGGGAGATATTACTTACATAGCCGTAAGCAACACAGATCCGAATAAAGTCTGGGTAAGCATTTCAGGATACTCTGCTGCTAATAAGGTAATGTTCAGTTCAAATGCCGGACAAAACTGGAGCAATATTTCTACCGGGTTACCAAATGTGCCTGCTAATTGTGTTGTATATGTAAATGGCAGTAGTGCCAATTCAATTTATTGCGGAACTGATATTGGAGTTTTTTATCGCGACGATAATACCGGAACCTGGATTGTTTATTCCGATGCCTTACCAAATGTGGTAATAGATGAATTGGAAATTCAATATGGTTCAGGTAAAATCCGCGCTGCTACCTATGGCCGTGGAATTTGGGAATGTGATTTATACGCTGCTTCACTATCAGCTCCAACCGCTGCGTTCATTTCTAATGTAACAACCGGATGTGCTCCATTAACGGTTCAATACACAAGCACCAGTATTTTTGCAAACAGTTATGCATGGCATTTTCAAGGTGGAGATACATTAACTGCTAATGGTAATACAGAAAATGTAGTCTATACCACTCCGGGAACATACCAGGTTACTCTTGTTGTATCCAATGCACTTGGCACTGATTCGGTAGTGGAAACCAATTACATAACCGTAGGACCAACTTTGGGTGTAACTGTCAGTGATGTTGATATTATTTGTTTTGCGCAGAATAATGGAAGTGCTGTTGCATCTTCGGTTGGCGGAACAGCTCCATACACTTTCATCTGGTCAAATGGCTCATCACTGGCATCAATCATAAATCTAGCAAGTGGAATTTATACTGTAACAATAACTGATGCACTTGGCTGTGTATCTACTAATCAGGCGTCTATTTCACAACCGGGAGCATTAATTGGAAATGTTGTTGTTACACCAAATAATGGTTCATTGAGCGGGGCTGTTAACTTAACCCCTCAAGGCGGAACTCCGCCATACAATTATATTTGGTCAACCGGAGCAACCACACAGGATATTAGCGGTTTAAATAATGGAAATTACACTGTAACCATAACTGATAATAATGGCTGTGTGAAGGTTGTAACCTCAACCGTTTCATCCAATGTTGGAATTTCAATAGTTGATGAAGTTAACAACTGGATTATTTATCCGAACCCTGCTCATGAGTGGTTGACAATTGATGCAAACAAAATAATGACTGCTGAAATCAGTTTGTACAATTTATTAGGTCAGAAGATAACAATGTTGAAGCTTGAAAATTCAAAATCTGTTCAGATGAATATGCAATCTCTTCCGAAAGGAGAATACTGGTTGAAAATTACCACCGATAAAGGTGTTGCTTATCGTAAAATCATGAAAAGTTAAAGGCGGATTTTCCGAATGAATTTATTGAGTGGAAAAAAAAGATTAATACAGATTTCTTTAGCAGTGAGCATGATTTTGCTCGCTGCTAAATTTTTTTCATACTTCCTCACACATTCCAATATTATTTTATCTGATGCAATGGAAAGCATTATTAATGTGGTGGCGAGTGCATTTGCAGCATTCAGTATTTATCTTTCATCAAAACCTAAAGATGAAAACCATCCATATGGTCATGGCAAAATCGAATTTCTTGCCAGTGTTACTGAAGGTTTACTGATATTTCTTGCCGGACTTTTTGTATTTGTAAAGGCAGTGAATAATTTTTTTTTCGAGCAAACCATTCAGGCAATGGATGTTGGCTTACTCATAATTTCAGCAACTGCCCTTGTGAATTTTATTTTAGGAAAAATTTTGGTTCGGGAAGGAAAGAAAACCAATTCATTATTGTTAATTGCTGAAGGCAAACATTTACTGAGCGATAACCTGACCACACTTGTTGGTGTGGCCGGAATTATTGTGGTGGTAATTACCGGGATGCCTGAAATTGATACTATATTTTCATTGTTGCTCGGATTAATTATGCTAAGGAGTGGTTACCATATTATTCGACCATCTGTTGCAGCTCTTATGGATGAAGCCGATAACGATTTAATGAATAAAGTAACATTGCTTTTTACTGAGAACAGAAAAAATGATTGGATTGATGTTCATAATATGCGAATCGTAAAGTATGGTTCCGATATTCACATTGATTGTCATGTTACATTTCCATATTACTATAGTTTGTCTGAAACTCATTCGCTGGTAAATGATATTGAAGTCATGCTTCGGAAAAATTATCCTCAGGAATTGGAAATATTTATTCATGCCGACCCTTGCATTGCGGCAGACTCATGCATTATTTGTTTGAAACAAGATTGTGCTTTTCGAAAAAAACCTTTTGAAAAAAAAATGGAGTGGACTCCTTTACTGTTTTCAATAAACAAGAAACACCATTTTCAAAAAATATAAATCACAGCTTTAGCTGGAATTTTAAATTGTACAATTTAGTCATACTAAATTATCGAACAGACGGGGAAAGAAATTCGGTTATGAAAAAATGATACAACTGTTCACCAATAAAACGATGCCCGATCTGACTATAATGATAATCGTTTTGCATAAATAATTCACGCGGATTGCTTAATGAGTCAGTTGCTTTATTCAGATTGAGAAATGGAATGGCATGTTTATTTGTAAGTTTTATAAAATAATTTTCCATCTCATTTACAGAGCAAGAAGTATCTTTTGAATAAGTTGAATCGTACCTGGTTAAAACAACATTTAAACAAGTTCCGAATTTTATGTTTTGTTCAATGCATTTATCTTTTATTTCAATAAATATTTTCTCATATAAATTTTGTGCATCTATCACATCCTGAAATGGTTTTTTAAGATACAATGGTCGATCCCAATCAGTTAGATCTTCTGTTCCAAAATTTACAGGATACATTTCAAATACATCTGCCATGGTACCATAGTTTGACTTAAAAACTTTTTCTTGCAAATATTGAAAAAATGAAAAACGGGTGGATAGGTACCAGCCTGCCTTTTTTGTAAACGAAAATTCCGGTTGATGAACAATAAGGGATTTGCCTGAAGAACTTGTTACAAATTTTTTACAGAAAGTTTCGCGAATATCATTTGGAGATGCTATTAACAGCACATAATCAGGATGCAATTTCAATCCATCGTTTAAAAAATATTGCCACTGCTGATCAATTGCCCAGGCAGGTACTCCTGTATTAATAATCTCAAATTTTTTATGAACCGCAGAGTCGGCATTTAACAAAGTCGAAAACTGACCAGTAAAAATTTGTTCATCAGAATAATCAAGGCCTGCAGTATAAGAATCTCCTAAAATTAATATCCGGATAACATCATCTGGTTTAATTTCAACTGGCTTTTCTCCTCTGAATCCATCTTGATTTGTGATTAGCGTAAAATGGTTTCCTTCTTCAGTCGTTTTTTTATTGTAAAGTTTTTTTTCTATTCGCCAGATTTCATTTGAACTAAGTTGAAAAGCAGCAAGGGGATATTTATTTGTAAATCTGAAAATTACTTCGGCTGATAAAATTAATAAAGTCAGAAATATTAAAAACAAGCTGAATGCAAAAACAATTTTGATTAAAAAACTTCTTGATTTCATTTTTTCGTTCATTTCAATATTCCGTGAATATGCAAATAGAAAAATTAGCTGTCAGACTATTTTATTCCAAAAATAGTAAGGGTGATTTTGAGGAAGATAATTTTTGGAAAATTTTTTAAATATTATTTCTCTGATTTCTCATCCGGAATAAAATTGAGTGAAGCTGAATTCATGCAATACCTTAAACCGGTTGGTCGTGGCCCATCGTCAAACACATGACCTAAGTGTGCGTGACACTTTGTACATTGAATTTCGGTGCGCACCATTCCATACGCAGTATCTTTTATTTCAATAATGGATGAATCGGTTACGGGTTTAAAAAAACTTGGCCATCCGGTACCTGAATCAAACTTGGTATCAGAATTAAACAAGGGCGAATTGCAAACCACGCATAAATATTTTCCGGTAATGTGATTGTCCCAGTACTTGTTTTTAAACGGGGGTTCGGTGCTGCACATCTGAGTTACATTGTATTGTTCAGTAGTAAGTTTTTGTTTCAGTTCTTCTTTGTTCACTACAACTTCAGGTTTTTGATTTTGGTTTTCCATGGCATTTTTGTTTTGATGTTCGGTGGTTTTTGTTTGACCGCACGCAGGCAATATGCTGATGAGCATAAACAGTACTGGTATAAATTTTATTTTTATCATTTGAAAATTGTTTGCTATCATTTACGAAGTGTAAAAGCTGGTTGGTTTTTATTCTTTAAAAATAATTTCTATTTCATTATAGATTTTTGTGGAATCAGTTTTAAAATTTCTCTTTGCACTAAACAAATTCAAATCATGAATAAAAAGTTCATCATCTCACTAACAACGGTTCTCAGTCTTGTTTTATTATTTATTTGTCAAATGGCTTCTGCCCAAACCAATGAGTTAAAAACTTTACAGGTAAATATTTTTAAAAATGGAACTTACTTTATTTCAAAGGAAGCAAAAGCAAGCGGTGATGTGGCCAAGTTTCCGGTTCCTCCCGGTCCGCTGCAAAGCACTTTCTGGATTTACACAACAAAAGATAATAAAATAAACAGGATTGATGTATTGACTGACACGGTTAAAGTTTCAAGAAAGCCTGCATCACTTTCTGATTACATTATTGCGAACAAGGGAAAGAAAGCTTCTATCACTTATACTTTCGGACAAGGAAGCATGAATAGTACTGCATCAGGTGTTATAAAAGATATATCGTTTAATATGTTGAAGCTGGAAGATATAGCGGGGAAAACTGTTTTAGTTAACATGCAGAATGTTCTTGAATTCAGTTTGAGTGAAAAGGAAAACTCAAAATTTACAACTGACTCAACCATGCGTATTGCAAAAGTTTATTTCAAACAAACAGTTGCTGATGAACCCATTTTGCTTTCTTACATGAGTTCCGGAATTCAATGGCTCCCTTCATACAGTATTCGTTTAAGTGATGCAGGAAAATTACAGTTGGAGATGAAAGCATTGATTGAAAATTACAGCGAAGGAATTTTAAATGCTGATGTGGTACTTACAGTTGGTAAACCGCAAATGCTTTATGGCGCAGCTATAGACCCCATTGTCAATGATTATTTCAGCGGAGGAGGTTCAGGTGGTTATACAGCCAATCCGGTTTACAATTATGGCGCATTTGCTCAATCTACTGCGCCGATGATGTATGATAATTCAATTGTATCTGAGGAAAAAAGTTACGATGGATATGCCGGTGATTTAAATTATACCTACAATACTGAAGGTGAAAAGACCAATGATTTATATATCTATAAACTGGGAAAAGTTTCTCTTCCAAAAAACACCAAATCATCGTTCAGTATTTTTTCATCATCCATTCCATACGAAGATTTGTATGAAGTGAATATTAATGATTATGTAAATTTTTATTCAACACAAAGCATTCAGAAAAATGATGATCGCTACTTTGAAGTTTATCACAGTTTGCGCATTACCAACGCTACTAATTTTCCTTTTACAACTGCACCCGTTTTTGTGCAGGATGAAAAATTAAATCCGCTGGCACAAGACCAAATAAAATATACACCCAAAGGAAGTAAAGTAAAAGTGCAACTGAGTAAAGCAGTGGATGTGCAGGTGAAGGGCGATGAAACTGAATTAAGCCGATCTGAAAACTTAAAAAAGTTTAACAACTCACAGTACCGCAAAGTCACCATCAAGGGTGTTGTTCATTTAGAAAATCTGCAGGACAAAAACATTACGCTCAATGTAACCAAAGCAATTATGGGTGAGATAACTGAAGTATCGGATGGCGGTGTAATTACCAAGCCCGGAAAATTTACCGGACTGAATCCGAACACTTCTTCAGAATGGAACATTGAACTTTCAGGTAATCAGAAGAAAGACATTACTTACACTTATGATGTATGGATATATGCCGGAAACTGATTGGTTTTTAAAATCTGATTTTTGATTAAATTAGTCTTTTCAAAAAATAATTTCTATGACCGATTCAGAAAATAGAATTGTGGAAGATTCAAGAATTAAATATTGGATAGCGGTGCATATTCCGTTGAATGAAATTGAAAAGGAATTGGCAGATGCTGGATTTACCGAAGATGAAATTGCCGCAAGTATCAGAACCTATAAAAAAATAAAAAATGCAGGCAAGCATTCCATTGGAATAACCTGTGTTATTATTGGAGCCGTGATGGGTTTCTTATCGTGCCTGCTTGCTATTTTAAATCCTGTTCCGGCAATGTTTCATGTTTTTCTTTATGGCATTACACCTGTTGCCATTCTTGTTTTATTTGTTGGCTTGTATTTATTATTTGAATAGATATTTATCAGCAACCAATTCTAATTCTTAGAATAAATTTTCTGTTCCATCTGTTCTGCTTTATTCAAAGCAATAAATATTTCCCTTCCAAAAATCTGCCATTCGCCGACGGCAGTTCTCTTTACACCTAATTCACCTTGCACAGATTTACAGAGCTGATACTTTTGTTCCATCAAATAAAAAAAATAAAAAAATGGAAACCATTAATCATCCCGATTTTGATTCATCAGGAAATAATGAAAACAAAAAATGTAATGAAAGCAAATCGGGCCGGGCACTTGCTGGTTTATTTGTTATAGGTGTTGGATGTGTTTTTCTTGCCCGTCAGTTAGGATTTGTTTTTCCGCATTGGTTCTTCAGCTGGGAAATGTTTTTAATTGCATTAGGCGTATTTCTCGGATTTAAAAATATGTTTCGTGGAGCCGGTTGGTGGATATTGATTTTAATCGGAAGTATTTTTATGATGGATGAAATTTTTCTGTTGCCAGAGCTGCGCCATTTGTTTTGGCCGGTATTGATAATTATGGCAGGAGTATTTATGATAATACGACCAAGTCGCAATAAAAAATTTGCTTCAAAAAAAGGCGCTGATTTTTTTGGTTACGGAACCGGCAGTAATTCACCCGACGATTATCTGGATTATACATCAGTATTCGGAGGAGTGAAAAAAAATATTACCAGTAAAAAATTTTCCGGGGGCGAAGTAAGTTGTGTTTTTGGAGGAGCTGAATTAAATCTGCTCAATGCTGATTTTTCCGGTGTAATAAAACTGGAATTGAATGCCGTTTTCGGAGGTATTAAATTAATTGTTCCACCAAACTGGGAAGTGAAATCGGAAATAGTTGCCATACTCGGTGGCGTTGATGATAAACGGAATGTAAATACTACTTCGGTTTTTGACAGCAATAAAGTATTGGTGCTCGAAGGCAATTGTGTATTCGGTGGAATTGATATTCGTAGCTATTAACAACGGCAAAAAATCTAAAATCATAATTCTAAATTCTTAAATCCCCGGCAATGAAATGGTTCATAGCAAAAATGATTTTCAGAATCATAGTAAGTGACGAAACAAAATCGCAATTTGATATTCAGCTGCGATTGATACTTGCGCCATCTTTGGAAAAGGCACTTGTACAGATTAAAGAAATCGGATATTCAGAAGAAGAAATATTTTCATCAGCAAATAATAAAACAGTGGAATGGAAATTCATTGATGTGGAATCAATCAGCGAATTACCTGAATTGAATAACGGAACACTGATGCATTCATTTACACAAGAAGAAGAAAGCGCAGCTGATTTTATAAATTCAGTAAAAACCAAATCGCAAAGCCTTACTGAAAAACAGGTGAATACATTTGCCTCCATTTAAGTATGGCTGAAAACAAAACATCCGGATTATTCTCGTCACTGTTACTGATAGTAGTAGTTGCGCTATTATGGGCAGGTATTCATGCCTTCGGATTGTACTGGTCAGGGTTCAGCTGGCAGTATTCCATTGCCGACAGCGCCATTAATAATTTATTAAATGCAGTTGCTGTTTTAATTCTGTTCAATGCGCTTCGGTTTTATCAACCCACTCACCGCAAATTATTTTATCTGTTTATCTGGAATATCATTCTGGCAAAGGCCATCACAGTCATTTTCTATTGGGCCATTGAATTTTTCTTTGTTGAATATTTTATTCCGGCAAGTGCGCTCATAAATTCCACAATGATTTTTCGGATAGCGTACGAAACTTTATTGCTTACATCGGTCACCTTGCTTATATGGTTGTGGTATAATTTTAAATCGCAGCGCGAAGCCGATGCCCGAAAAACTGAGACCGAAAAGGCAGTGCGTGATGCCGAACTGAATAACCTGCGGCAACAATTGCAACCGCATTTTTTATTTAACAGTTTAAATTCAATCAGCGCACTCGCAGGTTCGCAACCCGAACAGGCGCGAAAAATGATTCAGCAGCTTTCAGATTTTCTCAGAGGAACTTTAAAGAAAGATGAACAACAGTTTTCAACTCTCGCACATGAAATTGAGCACCTGAGTTTGTATCTCGAAATTGAAAAAGTGCGCTTCAGTCATCGACTGAAAACTGAAATCATTTGTGATGAGAAATGTAAAGAGATGAAATTGCCCTCGCTGTTATTACAGCCAATAGTAGAGAATGCAATTAAGTTTGGATTGTATGATTCGATTGGAGATGTAATCATTAGCATACATGCATATTGCAAGGATAATTATTTGTTCATTGAAGTTCAGAATCCGTTTGATGCCACAACTTCCACGGCACAAAAGGGCACAGGATTCGGGTTATCATCAGTACAACGCCGGTTGTTTTTATTATTTTCAAGAAATGATTTATTAATCACTAAAGCCGAAGGAAACTTATTTTCAACAACCATAAAAATTCCACAGTTATGATCCGGTGTGTGATTATTGATGATGAACCATTAGCCCGTTCCATTGTAAAAGAATACTTAAAATCGCACAGCAACATAGAGTTGGTGCAGGAGTGCGGTGATGGTTTTGACGGAGTGAAAGCCATTCATCAACACCAACCTGATTTAATATTTCTTGATATTCAGATGCCAAAAATTTCAGGGTTCGAAATGCTGGAACTGATTGATGAACCACCCGCAATAATTTTTACCACAGCTTTTGATGAGTTTGCAATGAAAGCATTTGATGCAAATGCAATTGATTATTTATTAAAACCTTTCAGCAAGGAGCGGTTTGATAAAGCGATAATTAAATGTCTGAATCAAAAAGAAAATTCTTCAGAAAAAAAAATCACTGAAGAATTATTAAAAAATTTATCGTCACAATCCGACGAACAAAGCAGGGTAGTGGTAAAAACAGGAAATCAGATTCGCATTATTCCGGTTACCGAAATCAGTTACATTGAAGCATGTGACGATTATGTAAAAATTCATACGGCAACAGAAGTGTTCTTGAAAAAGAAAACCATGAATCATTTTGAGACGCTACTGAGTGAAAAAGAATTTGTGTGCGTGCATCGGTCGTACCTCATTCAGCTATCGCACATCACACGAATAGAACTGATGGAAAAAGAATCGTACTGCGCACTGTTAAAATCAGGAATTAAAATTCCGCTGAGCAAAACAGGTTATGCGAAACTGAAGGATGTTTTGGGGATTTAACTTTTATTATTGGCTTGCTAGAGATTGATGAAGAATACAATCTGTAAATCAAATCCTTTCACAATTCACTATAGCTAATTCACACTGAGATTTCCATCCTAATCATAAATGAATATTTTTGTTGAATGATGATTGAAGGCTTGCAATTTTCTGTTGCAAAATTTTCATCAACCAAAACACACTGAAATGATTTATTTAGATTTTGAAAAACCAATTGAAGAACTGAATGAGCAATTGGTTAAACTCAGAAAGATTGGCGAGAGCGGTAAAGTAGATGTTGATTCGGCGCTCACTGAACTGGAAGAAAAAATTAACGACGCCAAGAAAAATATTTACAATTCATTAACCGGATGGCAGCGCGTGCAACTCAGTCGCCACCCCGAACGGCCTTACACACTTTTTTATATCAGCAAGCTTTGCAATCGTTTTATAGAATTGCATGGCGACAGAACTTTCGGTGATGACAAGGCAATGATTGGTGGGCTTGGTGAGATTGATGGAAAGCCTGTGATGTTTATCGGGCAACAAAAAGGAGAGAACACCAAGCAGCGGCAGTACCGCAATTTCGGAATGGCGAATCCCGAAGGTTATCGCAAAGCATTGCGCCTAATGAAGATGGCTGAGAAATTTAACATTCCCATTGTGTCGTTGATTGATACACCGGGTGCATATCCGGGTTTGGAAGCCGAAGAGCGCGGACAAGGTGAAGCCATTGCAAAAAACCTGATGGAGATGACCACCTTAAAAGTTCCTGTTATCTGCATCATCATTGGTGAAGGAGCATCTGGTGGCGCACTTGGAATTGGTATAGGCGATAAAGTTTTGATGTTGGAAAATACATGGTACTCTGTTATTTCTCCGGAGTCGTGTTCATCCATTCTGTGGCACAGCTGGGATTTTAAAGAACAAGCAGCGGAAGAATTGAAGCTGACTCCCGAGCACATGAAAAAATTTAAATTGATTGACGGAATAATTCCGGAACCAATAGGCGGTGCACATAATAATCCGGAGGAAATGGCTATCACTTTAAAAAAGGAAATAAAAAAGCACATTGCTGAACTGGAAAACTTAAATGCAGAAGAACGGATTGATATGCGGATAGAAAAATTTTCGGCAATGGGAGTATTCAATGATTAATGTTATTTTGGCTTCACGATGATTAATCAGATAAAAAAATGGTTTCACTTTTACTTCCTCAAAAAGGAGTTGAAGTTTCATAAGGCACACCGTCAGTTGTTGAACATAAATGATGCAAAGGAGATAGGAATTATATTCGATGCTACTGATGTTGACCAAACTGCCATCATCAATCAGTTTGCCGATTCATTGAAAGGGCTGAAGAAAAAAATTTATCTATTCGGTTACTACAACATTCCGAAACCTGCAATCAATTTTAACTTTCCGTACTTCAATAAAAAAAATCTGAACTGGTACCTTGAACCATCAGGATTATTGGTGGAAGAATTCATTGATCGCAAATTTGATATTCTGATTAATGTGAGCATCAAAGAAAATTTACCGCTCGAATACATTGCCGCACTTTCACAAGCATCGTACAGAGTTGGGTTGTATGACCCGAACAAATTGTATTGCTATGATTTGATGATTGACTTGAAAGGAAATAAAACTTTACAGAAATACATTGATCAGGTAAAGCATTACTTACATATTCTTTAAACTATGGAATCAAAATTCAGAGGCACCGGTGTAGCAATCGTTACACCTTTTTTTGCCGACCAACGAATAAACTTCAACGCCCTTGGTAATATTGTTGACCACATCATAAAAGGCAAGTGCGAATACATTGTTGTACTCGGAACCACAGGTGAATCTGTTACACTCAGCAATGATGAAAAGCAGGAAGTTTTTTCCTTCGTACTCAACAGAGCGAAAAGGAAAATCAGTTTAGTTGCAGGAGTAGGAGGGAACAACACCAGCGAAGTGGTGAGCCAGATGAGCAATTTTAATCTGGAAGGTTACGATGCCATTCTTTCAGTAAGTCCGTACTACAACAAACCATCTCAGGAAGGAATTTATCAGCACTTCATAACACTCGCTGCAAGCAGTCCGTTGCCGATTATTCTTTACAATGTACCATCGCGCACCATGAGCAACCTCACAGCCGAAACAACATTGCGGCTGGCCAATGCTTCAGAAAAAATTATTGGTATAAAAGAAGCCTCCGGTAATCTTGTTCAGATGATGCACATTGTTCAGCATCGCCCGAAAGATTTTTTAGTTATATCAGGCGATGATCCTGTAACTCTTCCTTGCATTTCATTTGGTATGGATGGAGTGATAAGTGTTGCGGCAAATGCATTCCCTAAAGAAACATCAAGAATGGTGCGTGCTTCCTTAGCCGGAAAGTTTTCCCTCGCCGAAAAAGACCATTATCATTTACTGGATATTACCGAGTTAATGTTTGCTGAAGGAAATCCTTGCGGAGTAAAGGAAATTTTATCGCAAATGAATTTATGTGAACCACATGTTCGCTTACCACTTACCACAGTCTCTGATTCGCTGAAAGAAAAAATAAGAGAGGAATTAGAAGATATGAAAAAATAAATTTCAATCTATAGAAAAATCATCTGCATTCATTGTACTAAGAATAAAGTTTCTTATAGCTACTATTTACTGTTATCTTTCCTATCAAATTTATTTGCAATGAAAAAAATTCTACTCCTTTCCTTTTTCATTTTCAGTTTTTCATTATCAAAAGCGCAGTGGGTCACTATACCTGACCCGCAATTTGTGAATTGGCTGCAAACAAATTATCCGACTTGTATGATTGGGAATATGATGGATACTACTTGTAGTGGGATTGTGAATGAAGATTCACTTTCAATATTTTGGCAGAGCGGTTCGATTAATAATATTAATGGGATAGAGTTTTTTGATAGCTTAGTTTACTTTGATGCATACTATGCAGAAATAGATACAATAAATAAACTCCCACCTAATTTGACTTATCTTGAAGTCCATCCAGGAATTGGTAGCCTGTATTTTTTACCACAATTACCATTAGGATTAAAAATTTTGAGTTGCCATGGATGGGGAAATCCTTTTGGTTTAAATGGATTACCTTCTCTTCCCGAAGGGCTTATTTATTTGAATTGCACTGATAATAATATTACTGCTTTACCAGTTCTTCCATCATCTTTAAAATATTTATATTGTTATGATAATTATATATCTTCATTACCTACTCTTCCTACTGGTCTTATTGAACTGATTTGCAATCATAATTCTTTAACAACTCTACCTGTTTTAAACGATAGTCTTAATATTTTAAATTGTAGTGAAAACCAATTAGTATCTATTCCATCGCTACCAAACAATTTAACCATACTTAATTGCAACAACAATTTATTAAATACAATTCCAGCTTTACCAAGTTCTTTAACTCAATTGTGGTGTTGGTCTTATCAATTGGTAGCATTACCCCCTCTACCAGATTCATTGAATTGTCTATGGATTTTTGAAAATCCTACTTTAGATTGTTTGCCGGAATTAAAAAAGATTGTAAATTTTGATTTTCATTCTACAGGAATTCAATGCTTACCAAATTATGGTGAAATTACAAATAGCGCACCTGCAATAAATTCATTTCCGTTATGTGATGCTGTTAATCCTCAGTCTTGTCCACTCTACTGGAACATAAAAGGTTCGGTTTATTTTGATAACAATAACGATTGCGATTTTCAAAATGGCGAACCATTAATATTTCCTGTTAAAATGAAGCTGTATGAAAATGGAAGCTTAATTCAGCAGATTTATTATCCAGGAGTTTATAGTTTTAATACTTCTTATTCAAACTACACTGTAAAACTTGATACTACGGATATCCCGTTTACTGTTTCATGTTCAACAGGAATTGATTCAACAGTTACTGTTTCTCCTGCAGACTCATTAATACAAATTGATTTTGGATTAAATTGTAAACCAGGTTTTGATATTGGGGTGTGGAATATATTTAATTGGTCGAATTTTATAACCGGTAATAACGCTTCTGTTCATATTCTGGCCGGAGATTTCGTTCAAAGTAATTATAATATCAGCTGCAGTTCGGGTATAAGCGGGGAAGTAAAAGTTGTTATAAATGGACCAGCACATTATGTATCTCCCGCAATTGGTGCTTTAACTCCAATTGTTAATAATGATACATTGACTTATATCATCCCTGATTTTTCATTGGTAAATTCTGATAGCGATTTTGTTTTTAATATTCTCGTTGATTCAACAGCAAATATTGGAAATCAGGTATGCTTCAATATTTCTGTATATCCTTTAATGGGAGATAACAATATTTCAAATAATATCCTGACAGAATGTTTTAGTGTAAATTCTTCTTATGATCCGAATGAAAAAGAAGTAAGCCCGATTGGAAGTTTGGCTTATCCGTTTAACGACTGGCTTACTTACACCATTCATTTTCAAAACACAGGTACCGCCCCTGCACAGAATATACAGATATTTGATACGCTGGATAATGATTTGAAGCCAAGTACTTTTGAACTTCTATCGTTTAGTAAACAGCCACTCGTAAGTATAACAGGTAGAAATATTGTATTTAACTTTCCCGCAATTAATTTGCCAGACAGTTCCAGTGATTCAGAAGGAAGCAAAGGATATGTGAGTTATAGAATTAAACCTTTTCCTAATAAGCCGGTTGGAATAAAGTTTAAAAATAAGGCAAGCATATATTTTGATTTTAATCTCCCTATAGAAACAAATACTGTAACTAATATTATATGTAACCCAATTACCCCAACTAATATTTCGGAAACGATTTGTTCAAATCATCCTTATAATTTTAATGGAACTTTAATTTATGTTCAAGGAAATTATTCTTCCACATTTAATGCTATAAATGGTTGTGATTCAGTTGTGAATCTTTCGCTCACTGTTCTTAATCCCGTTTCCAATTCATTAACAGAAAATATTTGCACCGGTGATATTTATAATTTCAATGGAGCTGACTTAAATACCACCGGAGTTTATTCCGATACTTTAATTGCAATCAACGGCTGCGATTCAATCGTAAACCTCAACCTCACAGTAGAAACAATAAACACCGCAGTAACGCAAGCAAACGACACCTTATCAGTAAGCGGCAACAGCATTCAATGGTTTGATTGCAACACCCAACAAAACATTCCCGGAGCCACACAACCTGTTTTTATTCCAACCACATCAGGAATGTATGCAGCAATAATCACTGAAGGCAATTGCAGCGATACAACTTCATGCACACAAGTATTCACCGGTATTAGTGAATTACAAAATGCAGATTACAAATTTCAGATTTATCCCAATCCCACAGATGAAAATGTAACTGTCATGCTTTCGCAACCTTGCGAAAATGGAAGAATAGAAATTACAAATACACTTGGACAAATTATTTTTACGCAGTCAATAAATCTGCAATCTGTAATTTGTAATCTGCAATCAATGTCAAAAGGAATATACTTTATCACGCTCCGCTCCGATAAATTCAGTGCAGTTAAAAAGTTGGTGAAACAGTAAAAGAGCTTACTCCAATTCCTCAACCTGCTTTTTAAAATCATACTGCAGGTCTTCGTGCATGCTTGAAATAAACTTGTTAATCTTTTTTAACTGTGCTGCATATAAATTTGAAAGTGCATTGCTTTCCTGATATTTAATTCCGGAGTTGTTCAGTTTTGTGCAGTAATAAATCAGCAACTCAACAGCGGTTTGCGGTATTCCTGAATATCGTATATGCTTGTTAATGTTCCGTAATATTTTCCGCAAAGTTTTTTTCGCCCAATACAAATTGGCTGAGTTTATTTCTTCAAACTGCAAATCAATTTCCGATTTTATATCGCTTATGTAATCTTCTTCGCTCTGCGCTTCAAACAAAAGATAAGTAAGCAGTTCCTTATTTTCTTTTTTAAACCTGCCTAATCGTAAACACAATTCAAGCAATTGCTTACTGCTGTGATTGGAAAGTTCCTTTTTTATATCGCTGAGTGTGGCCGCCTTCATTGCCGCAAAGAGAAAAAATACTAAGTCATTTTCAGCATCTGCCTGAATGATTTTATTAAACCCTGTACCACAAATACACTTAACTCACTCAGAAGCACCGGGAAAATTTTATTGAAACTTTGTGTTCTTAGTGTCTTAGTGGTGAATAATAAAATCATTGTGAAAAGTGACTGAAATTAGTAGGTTTGTCGCCCTCAAAGAATAAAAATTTCTTATGGCAAACATTGATAAGATTACCAGTCTCCTCGGAGAAAACGCTAACAGTTTACTGAATCATGTATGTGGAACCATTGATAAAAAAATGTTGCATACACCGGGTCCCGATGTGATAGATCGCATCTGGCAACAAACCGATCGCAACCCGCAAGTGCTTCGCAGTTTACAAGCGATATACGGTCACGGTCGTTTGGCAAATACAGGTTATGTATCCATTCTCCCCGTAGATCAGGGAATTGAACACAGCGCAGGAGCATCGTTCGCACCAAACCCGGCTTACTTCGATCCTGAAAATATTGTGAAGCTGGCAATTGATGGCGGATGCAATGCAGTGGCAACAACCTTTGGTGTGCTCGCTTCAGTTTCACGCAAGTACGCGCACAAAATTCCTTTCATTGTAAAGGTCAACCACAATGAGTTTTTAACTTACCCGAATCAGTATGATCAGATTATGTTCGGGACTGTTGAAGAAGCTTGGAATTTAGGAGCTACAGCAATTGGTGCAACTATATATTTCGGTTCAAACGAATCAACCCGACAAATACAGGAAGTTGCTCAGGCATTTGAATATGCGCACGATTTAGGAATGGCAACAATTCTATGGTGCTACCTGCGTAACTCAGGATTTAAAAAAGACGGAGTGGATTATCACGCAAGCGCCGACTTAACAGGTCAGGCAAATCACTTGGGAGTTACCATCAAAGCAGATGTGATTAAGCAAAAATTACCAACTAACAACGGCGGTTATACTGCTTTGAATTTTGGTAAAACACATGCAAAAGTTTACCGCGATTTAACCACAGATCATCCGATTGACTTATGCCGATACCAGGTTGCAAATTGCTACATGGGTCGCATAGGTTTAATTAATTCAGGAGGAGAATCAAAAGGTGCGAGTGATTTGGCAGAAGCAGTTCATACAGCTGTCGTAAATAAGCGAGCTGGCGGAACCGGATTAATCAGCGGTCGCAAAGCTTTCCAAAAACCAATGAAGGATGGTATTGAATTACTGAACGCTATTCAGGATGTTTATCTGGAAAAGAAAATTGATTTAGCATAATTGGATATTGGAAGAAACCTGAAACCTGAAACCAAAAATCCGAAACTCATAACTAAATATGTCATGGTTTAAAAGAGATAAGCAGGGAATACTGACTTCAACAGAAGAGAAGTTAGAAGTACCGGATGGTGTTTGGTGGCAATGCACATCATGCAAAAAAACAATACCTACCAGCGACCTCACTGATAATAAATATGTGTGTCCGAATTGTAATTATCATGCGCGTATAAACTCAGTTGAATACTTTGATATTATTTATGATGAAGCTACAGTTAAAAAATTATTTGAAGATTTAGAACCGCGTGATTTTTTAGGGTTCAACGATTTGAAATCTTACAAGGACCGTTTAGCTGATACCATAAAAAAAGTAAATGTGAGCGAAGCGCTTACTGTTGGTTCCGGAAAAGTAAACGGACACAAACTCGTAACTTGTTGCATGAATTTTAATTTCATTGGCGGCTCAATGGGAAGTGTGGTTGGCGAACGGATTTCGAAAGCGATTGATTATTGCGTGGAGAAAAAATATCCATTGCTCATCATCAGCAAATCTGGTGGAGCGCGAATGATGGAATCTGCTTTCAGTTTAATGCAAATGGCAAAAACATCAGCGAAGTTAACTCGTTTAGCTGCGGCTAAATTGCCCTACATTTCTTTAATGACTGACCCTACAACGGGCGGAGTAACTGCATCATACGCCATGCTTGGCGATATGAATATTGCAGAACCAAATGCATTGATTGGATTTGCCGGACCACGAGTGATAAAGGAAACCATCGGAAAAGATTTACCAAAAGGTTTTCAGCGCTCAGAGTTTGTACTCGAACATGGTTTTCTTGATTTTATAGTTGACCGGAAAGATTTGAAAAAAAGTTTAGCAGATATTATTGAACTATTAATGAACAAAACTCAAAAGTGATTGTTGCACTTCTAATTAATAACAAATTCAAAAATCTAAAAATTTAAAATGGTCTTAGTTGGAAAAAAAGCTCCGCTCTTCAAGGCAAAGGCGGTTGTAAATGGCGGAGAAATTGTTGACAATTTTTCGCTCGAGCAATTCATTGGAAAAAAATATGTCATCTTCTTTTTTTATCCGTTGGATTTCACATTTGTATGCCCTACTGAACTCATTGCGTTTCAAAACCGGATTACAGAATTTGAGCAACGCAATTGTGCATTGGTTGCGTGTTCTGTTGATTCGCATCAATCGCATTGGGCTTGGCTGCAAACCGAACAAAATAAAGGCGGAATAAAAGGAGTGAACTATCCGATTGTTTCTGATCTGGCAAAAACAATTGCGAAAAATTACGATGTGCTTGCAGGTTATTATTCAATGAATGATGAAGGTGAAGAAACTTTCGAAGGAAAAGCAGAAGCCTATCGCGGTTTATTTCTGATTGATTTGAAAGGTAATGTTCGTCACCAGGTAGTGAACGATATGCCACTCGGCAGAAGTGTAGATGAAACCCTTCGTATGCTGGATGCTTTGCAATTTACTGAAGAGCATGGTGAAGTTTGTCCGATTGACTGGAAGCCGGGAAAAAAGGCATTATCAGAAACACACGAAAGCATTGCTGAATATTTAGGTTCTAAATAATACAAAAATTATTTTTAATACTAGTTGCCTTCACTTGATTTTCAGGTGAAGGCAATTTTATTTTAAGAAGTGAATAATTATTTAACACGCAAATTATATTTCTGTTTTTATCGCTTCTATATTTGACCCACTAAAAAAAATATCATGTCGGTTTACAAATTCAGAGTGGCATTTGAAGAAGATGAAAATATTTATCGTGACATTGAAATTCAACCTTCGCAAACCATGAAGGATTTGAATGAAATAATCATAAGTGCTTTTGCTTTGCCTGAAAAAAGTTCTTGTCGCATGTTTCGCAGTAACGACAATTGGCACAAACAAGACGAAATGGATTTGAATCCGAAAGCAATTAAAAAGGGAAAGAATGTTTTAATGCCAATGATCATTCATTTTATTGATGATCCGCATCAGCGATTTCTTTATGAGTTTGAAACAACAAAACAATCGTTCAGTTTGTTGATTGAATTAATCAGTATCAATACTGTTGCAAAGGCCGGAGAAACTTATCCTAAAATTTTAAAATCTTTAGGGCCATCACCGGTTAAGAAAGAAGATTTGATGGCGCATCTTTCAAAAAAAGAAGTGGAAGACGAAGAGGTGGTTTATGGAGTTGACAAGGAAGAAGATGACATTGAAGGAATGGGGGAAGAAGGAGAGGAGGTTGAAGAAGGTTTAGCTGAAGATATGCCTGATGATCTTGGTGGAGAATTTAATTTTGAGGAAGGCGTTGAAGATTTTAAAGAATAATGGAGCGTTCGGAAATTATTTCCGGAAAAAAAAATAAAGAGCATACACTTATTGTTATTGCAGGGGCAACTGCATCAGGCAAGACTGATTTGGCTATTCAGATTGCATTAAAGTTTGAAGCCGAAATTATTTCGGCAGATGCACGACAGTTTTATAGTGAGATGAATATCGGAACAGCAAAACCTACTGCTGAACAATTGCAAAAAGTGAAACACCATTTTATAAATTCACTTTCCATTCATGATAATTACAGTGCGGGAAAATTTCGTGATGATGCATTGCTGCTGCTGCAAAATCTATTTTTAAAACATAAAACAGTGGTGATGGTTGGCGGAAGTGGATTATTTATTCGCGCAGTGCTGAATGGTTTTGATGATATTCCTGAAGTAAGTATTGATGCAAAAGAAAAAGTAAAAAATCTTTTTGAAGAAAAGGGCATCAATGGATTGCAAGAACAATTGAAGCAATCAGATATTGATTATTATAACGAAGTTGATTTGCAAAATCCGTATCGTTTAATACGCGCTCTGGAAATTTGTATTTCAAGTGGTCAGTCATTTTCTTCTTTCAGAAAGGGAACGAAGACGGAAAATAATTTTAGTGTCAACTACTTAGTGTTGGATGTAGAGAAACAGGAATTATATAACCGGATTAATAACCGGGTTAATGAAATGATGAAATCCGGTTTGTTGGAAGAAGCCAAATCACTTTTGCCATTTCGAAATTTGAATGCATTGAATACAGTTGGGTATAAAGAATTGTTTGAACACTTTGACGGAAAACTTTCAATTGAAATTGCCATTGAAAAAATAAAACAGCACACCCGCAATTATGCGAAGCGACAATTAACCTGGTATAGAAAAGAAACAATGGCACAATGGAAAACCGCTGAAAAAATAATTGAATCATTATTGCCAAAAAAATAAAACCCCGCTTCAAATAAATGAATCGGGGTTTTATATTCTTTAGTCGAGCTCAATTATTTTGCTACTTCATTTAAATATTTAGTCACATCCATATTCAGGTAGTAATTATCACCATAATACTTCAAAGTTTTAATGAACGCAGCAGCATCAACATATCCAGGATTAACAGTAAGCACTTTAAAATTTTCATCCAGATAAGTTAAGGTCGGGTAACCTCCGCTTGCACCCATAAACTGGTTTGCCACTAAATTCTTTTTCATGGATGCTTCATAATTGTAAGTTTTCCCCTGATAATTTATTGCCTCCTTCATTTCAGCATCTAATTTTACTGAATAATAATTTTCATTTATGTATTTAACTACTGCGGCATCTTTATATGTAGTGGCATCCAGTCGTTTACACCAGCCGCACCAATCGGTATATACATCAACAAATACTTTCTTGGGTTTCTTTTTCATTGCGGCTTCCACTTCCGGTAAAGTCATCCATTTAATATCGGCAGTTTGTGCAAATGAACAAGAATGCCCTATTAATGAAAGTGTGATGATTAGGATTAGTCCTGAAATTTTTTTCATAGTTTGCTTTTTGTTTAACGGGTACTGCCAAAAATAATTCCAAATTCTTAAATACTGATAAATTTCCAATAACTACGCTTAGTTATTTTGATTTTAAAATGTGAGTTTAGAAATAAAGTGATGTAGGTTTTACTTTTTTAAACTACTGCTTTCATCTTTCGCTTTATCGTCACTCAAGCCATAAGCTTTAATTATTTGCTTAACAAGACGATGGCGTACCACATCACCTTCATTGAGGAAAACAACACCTATGCCTTCAATGTTTTGTAAAATATCCAATGCTTTAAACAAACCACTGCGTTGATATTTTGGTAAATCAATCTGCGTTAAATCTCCTGTTATAATTGCTTTCGCACTTGGCCCGATTCGGGTGAGTAACATTTTTATTTGCGAATCAGTAGTGTTCTGGGCTTCATCTAAAAGTATGTAGGCATTGTCAAGCGTTCGGCCACGCATAAAAGCAAGAGGAGCAATTTCAATGGTGCGGTTGGCAATGTAGTAGTTGAGCTTATCAGGTGGAATCATATCATCCAACGCATCATACAACGGTCGCAGGTATGGATCAATTTTTTCTTTTAAATCTCCGGGCAAAAATCCAAGACTTTCACCAGCTTCAACTGCAGGTCTCGTTAAAATAATTTTTTTAATCTGTTTGTTTTTTAATGCACGAACTGCCAATGCTACGGCAGTATATGTTTTACCTGTTCCGGCAGGTCCAATGGCGAATATGATGTCATTTTCCTCCGACATAGTCACCATTTTTTTTTGATTTGCTGTTCTTGCTTTTACAGTTAATCCATTGGTGCCATAGACAATCACATCTTCGGCAAACTTAAATGCATCCAGTTCTGATGGATTAGAATCACCTAATAAATCTTCAGTGGTTTTATCGCTGATGCGGCCGTACTTCTCCACAAACTGAATCATCATTTTCACTTTGTTATCAAGTGATGAAAGGTCTTCGTTGGTTCCTTCAGCTTTTATCAGATTGCCGCGCGAAACAATTTTTAATTTCGGATAAGCCCGTTTGAGCAGTTGCAGTCTTGAATTGTTGATACCTAAAAATTCTACAGGGTCAATAGCGTCGAGTGTAATCGTTAGATCTGTCAATGTTTGTGGCTGCGTTTAGATTTCAAAGATAAGTTCAGTAAAAAAAACAGTTTTTTATTTTATCCACTTTCATTCGTCATAAGAGACAAACACAAATTCAGATTTCATTTCTGTTCTTTGTCACCAATTTTATTTCAAAGAAAATGAACCTGATTACGCTCACCACCGACCTAGGCTTGAAAGATTACTATGTGGCGGTGTTGAAAGGAGAATTATTAAAGGCAATACCTGAAGTTAATATCATTGACATCACCCATGATATTGAACCCTTCAGTTACTCGCAAGCAGCTTATATGTTGACAAATTCATACCATCATTTTCCCAATGGAACCATTCACATTGCGGGGGTTGATACAAGCAGGCATAAGGGAATGAAGCACCTGGTTATTCAGCATAACGAGCACACTTTTATTGGCCCTGATAATGGGTTGTTTGCTTTGATGTTTGAAGAAAAATTGCCGGAAAAAGTTTTTTATCTGAAGGATGAAGAAGTACAAACAACCTTGCCAGTTGCAGGTTTGTATGTACAAGCAGCTAAAGCAATTTGTGAAGGAAATGGATTGGAGGAAATTGGTGACACTGTTTCAACGATCATTCGCGCTGCTTCATTTCGGCCTATTGTAAATCATAATTATATCAAGGGACAAGTATTGCATATCGACAGATTTGAAAATGTGATATTGAATGTGCAGAAGGAAGAATTTGAAAATATAAGACGAGGCAGAAAATTTATTGTTACATTCAGACGAAACAACGACATTGATAAACTTGAAGAAAATTACAGTACGATCCATGACGGCGATATTTCGTGCATTGTGAATTCAGCTGGATACATTGAGCTATTTATGAAGCATGGGGCGATGGCTGGTTTGTTGGGACTAAAATTGAATGATACGGTGCAGATTGAATTCAAGTAAATAATTGTTTCTGGTTTTTAGTTTCGGGTTGAAAAAAAGTTATAAATAAAAATGATAGTTCGAATTGTTAAGATGGAATTTAAGCCTGAATGTGTTCATGAGTTTCGTGCATTGTTCAGCAGGATAAAAGATAATATTTCAGGTTTTGAAGGATGCATGCATTTGGAATTACTGAATGAAGCAGGGGCAAATGATGTAATTTTTACTTACAGCATCTGGCGCGATGAGCAAGCATTAAATAAGTATCGGTTCTCTGAATTGTTCCGTTCAACATGGATGGAGATTCGTCAATACTTTTCTGTCCCGGCTGATGCCTGGAGTCTGGAATCATTAGAACGCGTAAAATCTTATGAGCAGGTTCGCAGTTATTAAAGGAAAACATTATCGTATTTTTTTCGATGAAGAATTAAAATCGTTGCGACGGTTTTTGCGAAGAGGAAATTATTCTTCCGTTATTATTCTCACGGATTCAAATACCGAACGGCTTTGTTTGCCTAAGTTAGTTGAGTTGTGCAAGCTGAAAAATTATCATTCACTTTCGATTCAGGCAGGAGAAGAAAATAAAACACTTTCAACTGCTGAAAAATTGTGGGAACAACTTTTACCACTCGCCGATCGGAAATCTGTATTGATAAATCTTGGTGGTGGAATGATTACAGATATAGGTGGATTTGCTGCATCTGTTTTTAAAAGAGGAATTGATTTCATTCATGTACCTACAACATTGCTTTCGATGGTTGATGCTTCAATAGGAGGGAAAACAGCAATTGATTTTGCGAATCATAAAAATCAGTTGGGAACATTTGCACAACCGAAAGCAGTTTTTATTTCTACTGCATGGTTAAATACTTTACCGAAAGAACAATTGCTCAGTGCGCAGGCAGAGATGGCAAAGCAGGCATTGCTTGGTGGTTTGAATGAGTGGCAGCAATTTGTTTTGAATATTGATAAAGTTGAATTCATTGAAGAACAGATTTCAGAGGCGGTGAAATTCAAATTGAAAATTACTGATAAAGATTTATATGAAGTTGGACAGCGGAAACAATTGAATTTCGGTCATACTATTGGTCATGCACTGGAAAGTTTTTGTTTGTTGAAGGAGAAACCAATTCCACATGGTATTGCTATTGCTGGAGGAATGATTTGTGAATTGTATTTGTCAGTGAAAATTTTTAAACCAACCGAAAATATTTTTTCTGAACAGATTGAATTCTTAAAAAATAACTTTCCAAAAGTTGATTTCAAAGAAAAGGATGTTGATGATGTTCTTTCATTTATTTCATCCGATAAAAAAAATATAAAAGGAATAATAAAACCGGTGTTGCTGAAACGAATGGGAAAACCATATTGGGAAAAGGAAGTGACGATTGATTTGATAAGGGAATGTTTGAATTACTATAATCAATTATAATGTTCTTCACACTTAAACATATTGAGGGGCCAATCATCAAAGAAATAAATCTTCCTTCATCGAAAAGCATCAGCAATCGCATATTGATTATTCAATCGTTTTGTGAAAAGCAATTTAAGATTGAAAATTTATCGAAATCAGATGATACAAAAAATTTAAAGCAAGCGCTTCTGTTAAAAAATAATATCATTGATGCAGGTGAAGGCGGAACCACGCTTCGCTTTTTATTGACATTCCTTGCATGTAAAGAAGGAGAGTGGAAACTATCAGGAAGCAAACGATTAATGCATCGGCCAATTGAACAATTGATTGATGCAATAAAAAAACTCGGTGGTGATATTGAGTGGAAAAAAACTCATTGGCTGATTAAAGGAAAAACGATGGCAGGAGGGAAACTCAACATTAACGCAAGCGTTAGCTCGCAATTTGTATCTTCTTTATTATTGGTTGCACCAACTTTTAAAAAAGGATTTCAATTATCGTTAAAAGGAAAAGTGGTCAGCAGTTCATACATTGATATGACCATTGAGTTGATGCGCGAATTTGGAATTGAAGTGTGTGTGAATGAAAAAACTATTTCTGTTCCTCCCGGAAAATATCAATCAAAAAATTTTTCTGTTGAAACAGATTGGAGTGCTGCTTCTTATTTTTATGAGCTCGCTGCATTAAATCCCGGAAGTAAAATATTTTTAAAAAGTTTGAAAGATGATTCATTGCAAGGCGACAGAGTGGTTGCTGAATTGTTTGCAGTGTTCGGTGTGAACAGTTTTTTTAATGATAAAGGAGTGTTAATTGAAAATATAATAACCGCAAAGACGCAAAGTCACAAAGAATGCAACAATCTGATTTTTGATATAAAAGATTGTCCTGATTTATTTCCGCCGTTGGCTGTAACCTGTGCTGTTAAAAAAATGAATGCAACATTCAAAAACACATCACACCTCAACTCCAAAGAAAGTGAACGGGCAAATGTGTTTGCTCATTTGCTGCAACAATTGAATTGCAAAGTGAAACAAACGAAGAATACTTTTTCAATTGATACAAAGAACTTCCAGCTTCCATCCTCAAACTTTCAACTAAAAACTCACAATGATCATCGTATAGCTATGAGTTTTGCTCCGCTTGCATCTTTGTTTTCTTCTATAACATTTGACAGTGAAAAGGTGGTTAACAAATCGTTCCCGGGTTTTTGGAAGGAATTTAAAAAGAAAAACAGTTAATAAATTTAAAAGAAAAGGAATAGTTATGTCAAATGAACCAACTTTCAAATCACACTACATAATTTCTGAACTAAACAATAATTGGGACGATTTCAAATCAGTTTTATCTGCTATATCAAAACAGGAATACCTATGGAAATCTGCACCTGATAAATGGTGCATGCTCGAAATTGTTTGTCACTTGTATGATGAGGAGCGAAATGACTTCAGAGAAAGATTGAATCATGTTTTAACAACTCCTGATCTGCCAATGACAGATATTGATCCAATCAGTTGGGTGACATTAAACGATTACATTAATCAGGATTATCATGAGATGCTGAATCGCTTTTTAATGGAAAGAAAAAATTCTATTAAATGGCTAAACTCACTTTCATCACCTGATTACAATCAAGCATACTTTCATCCGAAATTTGGCTCGTTAAACGGCGAATTGTTTTTAGCCAATTGGTTAGCGCATGATTATTTGCACTTTCGCCAGATAGCTAAGTTGAAATATGATTTCCTCAAATTTCAAACTGGACAGAATTTAAAATATGCCGGTAATTGGTGAGCATTATTTTTTTAAAAGCATTGCCTTTTTCTCAATGAAATGCCACGATAATATGGCGAATGGAAAAGTGCACACCAAAGTAAGAATTATCTGAAAAAGCAACGAAATTTGGTTCAGAAATAAAACCTGAAAAATATTTATAACAATAGAGCCAAATAAATATAAACCGTAGGAATAATCGCCGGTTTTCGTGATAAAATAACCAATTTTATAAGGTAAAAAAGCGATGTAAAAAACCAGTGATGATATAAAAATTAAATTCATCAGGTAAAAAAAATGTGTATCAATTGAAAAGTACCAAACGATTGATGTTGCTAAAACAATCCAGAAATTCAATTTAATTTTATCTTTAAATAAATAAAATATAGAGCCTGCAAAAAAGTGAGAGTAAAACATTATAAGTGGACCAAAATTAATTTTTAAAATTTTAAGGGTAGGGTCAAAAGAAATAAATGAGTATATCAGTATTATTGAGCAATTCAGAATTAAATAAATCAATCGTACATTTTTATTTTTACTGAACAATCCAACTATGCCATAAAAGGCAACAATAAAATACATTATAAATTCAAATACTAAAGTCCAGATTTGAGGATTTATTGTTGCTGTATAATTATTGGTTTCAAAAACACCCGGCAGTGTATTTACCAGTTTTATCAACGATAAATTTATCAGATACTTATAAGTGGCAAGATTTGTAAAGTAATCAGATAAAGCAAGGTTCGTAAAAAGAGGACCGACAATAAAAATTGAAAATAGAAGTACAACAATTAACGCAGGAAAAATTCTAAGCACACGGTTTCTGAAATAATTAATAATATTTTTACTTTTTAGCCAACTCATTGTAATTAAGTAGCCGCTGATTATAAAAAATATAAATACACCAGTTGTTCCCAAGCCAAAACTATGATTAATCATTTTAAGAGGATCCCTAAATCCTCCATAATGACCTATGTTATGACTTATAATTACTAACGAAGCAGCGAATAATCTTAAAAAATCAAAATTGTTTTTATGTTCTTTCATTTAAATTTCAATTCAAGATTATTGAATTACATAAGGATGCAAATAAAAGATAAAACTTAATTTAACTTATATTTTGTTTTTTGGCTGATTCAGAATAGAAAAAATATTATTACGCATTGTTTTAAATATCAATGTAGTCAACAATTAAATTTGATTTATTAAACCATATCTTTTTTTCCATTCTTGTCCGATTACTTGAAACCCTGTCATGCAATAACGATTTATTGTCGTGTATAATTAAATACGGGTTCATTATTGTTCTGTGGCTGTGCATTTGCTATTGTTGCATCCCTTAATTTTACTTACTTATTAATCTGCATTGAATGAACGATTTTAAAAACTGGGTGCTGCAAGGTGGTGGTGAAGAAGAAGTAGATTTTTTGCCCATACTTTCTATTGAAGAAGACAACGACACCAAGAATCTCGTTGTGCCCGATATTATTCCCATTCTTCCATTGCGCAATACTGTATTATTTCCGGGAGTGGTGCTGCCCATTACTGTTGGCCGCGACAAATCAATCAAGGCGGTTCGCGAAGCACATAATGGCGATAAACTGATTGGTGTACTGTCACAATCCGATGGAAATATTGAAGAGCCGCAATTCAAAGACCTCACACAAATCGGAACCGTTGCAAAAATTTTAAAGATGCTCCGCATGCCCGATGGAAGCACCACGGTTATTCTTCAGGGTAAATTACGATTCGCAGTTAAAGAATTGCAAACCGAAGAACCATTTTTCAAAGCATCAATAGAAGTGTTAACCGAACCTGCTGCTCCGATTGATAAAGAATTCGAGGCAATGATTGGTTCTATAAAAGACATGGCAGGAAGCGTGATAAAACTGTCACCGAATATTCCAACCGAAGCAAATGTGATGTTGCGCAATATTGATTCTCCAAGTTTTCTTGTAAATTTTATTGCATCGAATTTAAGTATCGAATTAAAAGAGAAGCAACAGATTCTGGAAGCAAACGATTTGAAAGAGCGCGTGCAGATTGTATTGAAACATTTGAACACAGAAATTCAAATGCTCGAACTGAAAAATCAGATTCAGACAAAAGTCCGTACTGATATTGAAAAGCAGCAGCGCGATTATTTTCTGCATCAGCAAATGAAAACCATTCAGGAAGAATTGGGTGGCGATTCGTATGATCAGGAAGTAAAAAATTTAAAAGAGCGCGCTACAAAAAAGAAATGGCCCAAGAGTGCATCGGATCAATTCGATAAAGAGATAACCAAGTTGGGACGAATGAATCCAGCAGCGGCAGAATATTCAGTCATCATGAATTACCTCGACTTGTTGTTGGAACTTCCGTGGGACTCTTACACTTCCGATAATTTTGATTTGAAGAATGCGGATAAAATTCTGGATGGCGATCATTATGGTTTGGAAAAAATAAAAGACCGAATCCTTGAATACCTCGCTGTGTTGAAACTGAAAGGCGATATGAAATCTCCGATACTTTGTTTTGCCGGACCTCCGGGAGTTGGTAAAACTTCATTGGGAAAATCAATTGCAAAAGCATTGGGCAGAAAATATGTACGAATGTCGCTCGGTGGTTTGCGTGATGAAGCAGAGATACGCGGTCATCGTAAAACATACATTGGTGCAATGCCGGGTAGAGTAGTACAGATGTTGAAAAAATCCGGTTCAAGCAATCCGGTTATTGTGTTAGATGAAATTGATAAAGTCGGAAATGATTTTCGCGGAGATCCATCTTCTGCGTTGCTCGAAGTTTTAGATCCGGAACAGAACTCAACTTTCTACGATCAATACACCGAACTCGAACATGATTTAAGTAAAGTGTTATTTATTGCCACTGCAAATTCACTTGCCACCATTCAACCTGCATTGCGAGATCGCATGGAGATTATTGAAATGAGTGGTTACTCCATGGAAGAGAAAGTGGAAATTGCAGTTCGTCACCTGTTGCCAAAACAATTTGAAGCGCACGGAGTGAAACCCGATCAGGTGAAACTTGATAAGGACATGCTGAAAAAAATGGTGCAGGATTACACCCGTGAATCAGGTGTGCGCGACCTCGACAGAAAAATTGCATCAGTGATGCGCTGGTCAGCAAAAGAAATTGCAATGGGCAAAAAGAAATTAGGAACACTCACCGAAAAAGAAATTGAAAAAGTATTAGGCGCCCCGCGATTCGACAATGAAATTTATAAAGAAGAAATTCCTTCAGGTGTTGCGGTTGGTTTAGCCTGGACAAGTGTAGGTGGCGAAATTCTTTACATCGAAACTTTACTCAGCAAAGGTAAAGGAAATTTAAAACTCACAGGAAGCTTAGGAGAAGTGATGAAGGAATCTGTTTCAACAGCATTGAGCTATTTAAAATCGCATGCAAAAGATTTTAAACTCGAAGCAGACATTTTCGACAACACCGATATTCATGTGCATGTGCCCGAAGGCGCCATTCCGAAAGATGGTCCATCGGCAGGTGTAACAATGCTCACTGCATTAACATCTGCCTTTACCAAACGAAGTGTAAAACCATTTCTCGCCATGACAGGTGAAATCACCTTGCGCGGAAAAGTTTTACCCGTTGGTGGAATCAAAGAAAAAATTCTCGCCGCAAAACGCGCAGGCATGAAGGAAGTATTGCTTTGCAAAATGAATGAAAAGGATATCAAAGAAATCAACCCTGAATACATCAAGGGACTCAAATTTCATTTCGTAAAAACAATGGATGAAGTATTGAAGATTGCTTTGCTGAAGAAGGAAAAATAAATTTCTATCAAATAATTTTTAAAACAAAGAAAGTCAGACTCAGTGTCTGACTTTTTTTATTTTCACCCCACAAACATTTCAATTCAAATCATGATTAAAAACATTTTATTAATTCTCTCCCTCTCATTTGTAGTTCTTGCTTCGTGTAATTCATCAGCTACTCATGATGATGTATCAAAGCAGGTTGATACTTTTCTTACTGCATATAATGCAGAGTTTCAGAAATTACTGATTGCTTCTAACGAAGGTCAATGGTTATTGAATACTCACATTGTAGAAGGAGATACCATCACTTCAAAAAAAGCGGCTGAAGCCGATGAAGCATTTGCAAAGTACACCGGCAGTAAAGATGTGATTGAAAAAGTAAAAAAGTTTTTAGAAAGCAAGGATCAGCTATCAGACATTCAGGTTCGTCAGTTAAATGCAATTTTATTTACTGCGGGTAATACACCTGAAACTGCCGGTGATGTGGTGAAGCAGCGGATAGCTGCACAGAACAAACAAACCGAAATGATGTATGGTTTTAAGTTTATGATGAATGGCAAAGAAGTTACTCCGAACAACATTCAGGATATTCTTTCCAATTCTACAAATATGAAGGAGCGCAATGCTGCATGGACAGCATCTAAAGAAGTTGGCAAGGTTTTAAAAGATGGTTTAACTAACCTCCGCGATTTGCGAAACAAAAGTGTGCAGGCGCTCGACTACCAGGATTTCTTTCAGTACCAGGCAAGTGAATATGGATACAGCACTGATGATTTAATTGGAGTTACCCGTGGAATGATGAAGGATGTGTGGCCGCTCTATCGTGAGCTGCATACATGGGCGCGTTACGAATTAGCAAAAAAATACAAGCAACCTGTACCGGATTATATTCCTGCTGATTGGTTACCAAATCGCTGGGGACAAGATTGGACTTCATTGGTAAATGTGGAAGGTTTGGATATTGATCCATACTTAAAGGAAAAAGGAGCGGAGTGGATTGTGAAAAAAGGAGAGGAGTACTACATGAGTTTAGGTTTCGGTGCGTTGCCACAAACATTTTATGATAAATCATCCTTGTATCCTGTTGCACCTGATGCTGGTTACAAAAAAAACACGCACGCTTCTGCCTGGCACATTGATAACAATAAAGATGTTCGTTCGCTCATGAGCATTGAACCGAATTCGGAATGGTGGGGAACCGTTTTACACGAGTTAGGTCACATTTATTATTATCAGACTTATAGTACACCTGAAGTACCAATGATTTTGCGCACAGGTGCTAACCGTGCTTATCATGAAGCAATGGGTTCTATGATGGGATTGGCTTCTTTTCAAAAACCTTTTCTTGCAGGTTTAGGTATGGTAGATGCAAATGCCAAAACAAATGACACACTCATGATGTTGAAGGAAGCATTGGATTACATCGTTCACATACCATGGGGAAGCGGAGTGATGACAGAGTTTGAATATAATTTGTATTCAAAAAATTTACCGGAGAATCAATTCAATGCCGAGTGGTGGGATTTGGTTAAACGCTACCAGGGAATTGTTCCGCCATCAACTCGTGGTGAAGAATATTGCGATGCGGCAACCAAGACACACATCAACGATGATGCAGCACAGTATTATGATTACAGCATGAGTAATGTGTTGTTGTTTCAATGGCATGTGTACATCGCAAAAAATATTTTACATCAGGAACCAAATGCAACCAATTACTGGGGCAATAAGGAAGTTGGAGCTTTCATAAAAAAATTAATGGCTCCCGGCGCAAGTGTTGACTGGAAAGCGCACATGAAAAATTGCGTGGGTGCCGATATGAGTGCTCAACCAATGATAGAATACTTCGCGCCATTAATGGCTTACCTGAAAAAAGTAAATGCAGGAAGAACTTGCACATTGCCCGAGCAACCTGATTTTGCAAAATAGATTTTAATAAAGCTGATAATCCTTTAGTCTTATTGTTTCGCAAAAAAATTAAATGGCTATTATTGAAGAACCACAAGATGAAGTAATTTCTTCTATCAAACAGAAGAAATTATTTCATCATATTGAGTGGAAGTTATATCCTGAAAAAGTTGTTTATAGTAATAAACGAATTTTTCATAGTCTTGAAAGAGAAATTCCATTTGAGGAATTAACAAATAAAAAAATTTTTGAAAGGACGAATAATATTTCAGCAACTGTTCTTGCAGTTGCCCTTATTGTGATATTTATAGGAAAAACTATTTCAATATTTTTTTATGAAACTCAGCCCGAGTTTGGATGGTACGCAGTTCTACTTGCTATAACTTTTATTTTAACTCTTGTTGCATACAGCAATTCATCAAATTTTGTTTTGATTGAGGCATCTATCCCAAATTTTCTATTTCTGTATATAAATAAACCAAACGAAAATGTAGTAGAAGAATTTTTAAAAAAATATAAGGAAGCAGGCAAAAATTATTTCATAAAAAAATATATTGAGAATCATGACATTACTGATTTGAATCTGAAATGTAATTGGGTAGAAGTTATGAAATCAATGCAATTTATTGGCTTTAATGATGCTGCCAAATTGATTAACAAAATCAAGGAACCAAACACAAGGAATCCAATTGGGTTTAAATAAAATTAATTTAGAAAAATATTTTTTTTACGATAGAAGACTAATTGAAAAAATTCTACATTCACTCACAACAAAAACTGAAATACGATGAGCGGAAAAAAATTTGTGATTGCCGGAATAGGAACCGATGTTGGAAAAACAATTGCTGCTGCAATTTTATGTGAAGCTTTGAAAGCAGATTACTGGAAACCGGTTCAGGCAGGAAAACTTTTTAATAAAGACAGCGATATTATTTCAGGATTAACAGAGGGAAAAATAAAAGTTCATCCTGAAGCATATCCCATGCAGTTTGCCATGTCGCCTTACGCATCTGCTAAGCGTGAAGGAATTGAAATTGATGTAAACAAAATTGTTCCACCGGTAACTGCTAATACTTTATTCATTGAATTAGCAGGAGGAATTATGGTTCCGCTCACAAAAGATATAATGATGATTGATTTAATGGCGAAGTGGAATTACCCCGTCATTTTAATTTCAAAAAATTATGTCGGCAACATCAATCACACACTACTCACCTGCATTGCATTGAAAGATAGAAACATTCCAGTTGCTGGGATCATTTTCAATGGAGATATAAATGAAGATTCTGAAACCATCATTATTCAACACAGCGGCGCAAAATTGTTAGGTCACATTGCTGATATGAAACCACTTGATGCTGCATCAATAAGAAAACAGGCAGAATCTTTTAAGAATATTTCGTTGTAGAGAAATTATTTCTCTAGCCAATTTTTATATTCTGAATTCAATTCAGTTTCTGAAAGCATCGGCGAATCATATTTTCTAATAATATCTCTTTGTCGATAAGTTTCATAAAGTGTAACAGCACACGCAACAGAAATGTTCAAACTCTCAATCATGCCGACTTGCGGAATTAAGAAATTTCCGGTACACGATGCAGCAAGTTCATCCGAAATTCCGGCATGTTCATTTCCAAAAACCAAAGCAGTTGATTCGGTTAAATTCAATTCATATAAACTCTTAGATTGCTCGGTCAGTTTAGTGCCGAAAATATTTTTATACTTTTTCCGAACTTCAATCATGCATTCTTCCACCGAAAAGAACCAGTGAATATCCACCCACTTGCTTGCGCTTGAGGAACTTTTCTTTCCGAGTTTGGTGTATAGTCGCTCAATGGTTTGAATGATGTAAACTTCTTTCACACCAACAGAATCACAAGTGCGCAATACCGCGCTGATGTTGTGCGGGTCATTCACATTTTCAAACACCACTGTTAAATCAGTTTGCCGTTTGGCAATTACTCTTTTGAATTTACTTTCTCTTTCGGGAGTCATATTTAAAATTAAAAAGTAAAAATGAAAAATTAAAATTCAAGAGGCTGTAAATAGTTTGTACAGTAGAAATATTTTCTGTTCAAAAAGAATTGTTTTTTCTTCTTTAATAGAAAATACTTTTCACCCTGATGAAGCAACATCATTATGCCACCAGAGGAAAAATTGTTTCCGATTTTATTTTAATCGGAATTGGAATTTTATGTGCTTCTGTAGGATTGAAAGGTTTTATTCTGCCTAATCATTTTACTGATGGTGGAATTACAGGTATTTCTATTTTATCCTCTCTTGCCAGCCCGATTTCAATTTCTGTCTGGATAGTTGTTTTTAATATTCCATTTATCATTTTGGGGTATCGTCAAATCTCTTGGGTGTTTGCATTGAAGTCAGCCATAGGAATTGTTGGTTTGGCGGTTGCATTAATTTTTATTCATCTTCCGGTTATTACTAATGATAAGTTATTGATTGCAGTTTTCGGCGGATTCTTTCTCGGAACAGGAATTGGTTTTGCTATACGCGGCGGGGGTGTGCTGGATGGAACCGAAGTACTTGCACTTGCACTATCGAGAAGATTTTCATTTTCAATCGGAGATATTATTCTCGTAATTAATCTTTTTATCTTTTCTGTTGCTGCGTTTTATTTAGGAATGGAAGCCGCATTGTATTCTGTACTTACTTATCTGGCAGCAAGCAAAACAGTTGATTTCATTGTGCAGGGAATTGAAGAATATACCAGTGTGATGATTATTTCGCCAAAGAATGAAGAAATAAGAAGAGGTGTAATTGAAGTAATGGGCAGAGGTGTAACAATATTAAAAGGTGAAAGGGGCTTTGGTCTGCACGGCGATCACAGGAGTGATTTAAAAATTGTGTATTGCATTCTCACCAGATTGGAAATCCCTAAACTGAAAGCAATTGTTCACAAATTAGATCCTGATGCTTTTGTGGTAATACAAAGTGTGAATGAAGTGCGGGGAGGCATGGTGAAGAAGCGTTCGTTTCATCATTAAGGAAAAATTATTTGGTATTGATTATTATATAATTTAAAATACAATTACTTCATTTCAGATATGTACGGTTTTTAAAAACCATCCTGATTTTGAATATATACATTTCGAAAAACATAAAAAAAGGCGATACTTTTCAGTATCGCCTTTTTATTAATCAACTACTATTTGAATTTATTTTTCGGGATACAAAACAACAGTTCCGAAGTTTGTTTTATCCAGATGTTTAACTGCTAACCGTTTAAAATCATCACTTTTCAAAGAACTTATCTGAGCTTCGAAATTTTTTATTTCAGAAACACTTTCATTGTCCTTTAACGACGATGTTATTAATCCAAGCCAGAAACGATTTTCTTTTAAATCAGCTTCGCGACCTTTTAACAACAACTCTTTTACTTTTAGTAAATCTTTATCGTTGCAACCATTTGCCTGAATATCAGCAATAACTTTTCGCGCTGCGCCCATAAGTGTATCAACATTATCAGGCGAACAACCAAAAGAAATCATAATGCGGCATTGTGATTTTGGATAATGCACCATGCGCGGCGAAGCTGAAACGCCATAAACACCACTCATGTCTTCGCGAAGCGTTTCGCGCAATTTGATATTAAGTAATTGCATAAATGCATTCACTTCATTTCGGTTATGTCTGTTGTATTCAAACGGACTCATGTACAACATGGTTACTCTGCTTTTTGCATCGGTTCCTTTGTAAACTTTTTTAGTATAGTTACCCGACATCCATTTTATGTTATTGTCTTTATAAGTTTCAGTTTTTCCTTTTGAAGGAATACTGCCGATGTATTTTTCTACTAATGGTTTTAATGCATCAGGTGCAACGGTTCCAACAAAAACAAAAGTGAAATCGGCAGGATCACTGAAGCGCTCACGAAACACATTGTATGAACGGGTTAATTTAATCTGCAATAGTTTCTGCTCGGTTATTGGTTGATACCGGTAATTATATGAATACATAATTGCTGTAAGTGAATCGGAGAAAACTGATTCAGGACGGTTGCCGGCATTTTGCAATTGCGTACTCAATTGTGATAAGTATGAATTGAAAGCTGTTGAATCTTTTCGTGGCGCTGTGAAATATAAATTAGCGAACTGTAATAAATTCTCCAGGTCTTTTACCGAACTGCTTCCGTTAAACCCTTCAGTTAATTCATCAATGTTCGGAGAAATACTTAAAATCATATTACTTACATACTTGCTTAACTCCACATTATCATAATTTCCTAAACCTGAATTATCAATGATTCCATCAGCATTATTTGCTGAAATAAAATCAGCGTCAGGATAAAGAGATGTTCCGCCCCAGCTAAAAGCATTGAACAAAATTTCGTCATTTTTAAAATCAGTTTGTTTAAAAACAACTTTTGCGCCGTTGCTTAAAATCCAGGTGGTAATATTATTATCGGCATCAGTTGATTCCTTGGTTACTTTTCCCGGAGTTGGAACAACATCGGTTAATGGTTTATCTGATACTTTGTCCTGGTATTTTTCAAGAGTGGTTTTATTCACTTTATTGAAAATGGTTTTTAAAGTTTCTTCTGATGGTATGCTCACACCTTGTTTATCAGGAGCGGTAACTACGATCACGCAGTTTTTACCATCGGTTATCCATGAGGAAATTAATTTATTTACTTCTTCTAATGTGATACCGGGAATAAATTCTTTTGCTGCATTGTATTCCCAATCAATACCCGGAATTGGTTCCTGTTCTAAAAAGTTGCTTACATATTCACGCACCAACGATTTTGATTCTGTTTTGTCTTTTTCATTAAACATGGTTTCATAACTGCGAATAACAGATTGTTTAGCACGATCTAATTCTGTGGATGTGTAACCAAATTGTTTCACCCGCTGAATTTCGGTAAGTAGTGTTGTTAATCCCGTTTCAATTCCGTTATCGGGAACAACACAGTATCCGGCAAATGCATTTTTTGCTCTTACAATTCCTGAAAAATCAGAACCGGCAAAAGTGAATGGCGGATTATTTTGCTGTAACAATTCATTGTATCGGTCATTCAACATGCTTGTCGCAATACTTGCAATCATGCTGTTTCGGTAATCGTTAATGGTTTTTGAATCAGGCACCGGTTGCTTGTAATAAACCTGAATTAAAGAATAGGAAGCTTCTTTATCAGTACAAACTGAAACCTTTAAATCGTTGTGATCAGGAACAGTGTAGGTTGGCCGTGGTTTTTCTGAAGCAGGATTCTTTACTTCGGCAAAATATCCTTTTATCAATCCTTCAATTTTATCAACATCAATATCGCCAACAACTACTATCGCCATTAAATCAGGGCGATACCAGGTTTTATAAAAACTTCTTATGGTATCATGCGGAGCACCTTCAATAATTTCTTTGGTTCCAATTGGCAACCGGTCAGCATATCGTGAACCGAAAAACATAACCGGAAAATATTTACGACGCATTCTTTCATCGGCACCTTGGCCTAATCTCCATTCTTCAACTACCACTCCGCGTTCTTTATCAATCTCATCACCATCAAGGGTTACGAGGTGAGCCCATTCTTTGAGAATCTGAAAGCCCTTTAAAAAAATTTTTTCAGTATCAGTTGGTAACTGAAGCATGTAAACAGTTTCATCAAAACTGGTGTATGCATTCAAATCAGCTCCGAACCGGGTACCTATTGATTCCAGGTAATCAACCAATTCACTCTTCTTAAAATTTTGTGTTCCATTAAAACACATGTGTTCAAGCAAGTGGGCAAGCCCCTGCTGGTTGTCGGTTTCCATCATAGAACCGGCATTCACTGCAAGGCGAAGCTCACAACGCTTTTCAGGTTTTGCATTGTGCTTGATATAGTAAGTCATTCCATTCGGAAGTTTACCGATTCGCACATTCGGATCAACCGGAATGCTGCTGTTTAAATTGGCGTTTTGCGCCTGCAATAAAAACGGAAAGAGAAGGAGAGTGAGAAATTTCAAAAATGTTTTCATTTTTTAATTTGTGTTTTTTTCAAAAAGGGAATCAAAACTAACAATACAATTTGCAGTTGCAAGAGAGTAAGTGCCATTTGGTAAAGCAGAATTTATTGCCTGATCTTTTATTGGGGGATAAAAATATTATTCAATGATTTACAGTTGAAATTAATTAGCCGGATCAATAAATATTTCGTGTCTAATGGCAAAACGAACTAAACCAACCATGTTTTTCGAATTTGTTTTCTTTAAAAGATTTGTTCGATGACAGGAAATTGTATGATCTGAAATAAAAAGTTTTTCAGATATTTCTTTATTGCTGTTTTCTTCACAAATCAATTTCAATATTTCTTCCTCGCGATTGGTAAGCACAATGCCACCCACTGTTTTTGTTCTTTTAGCCTTATGTGCCACTACTTTCTGAAAAAGCAAGTCCGATGATTGTGGAGTGAAATAATATTTTCGATGAAATACATTAATCATCGCATTGGTTAATTCTTCCTGATCGGTGTTCTTGAATAAATAACCCAATGCACCTGCATCAATCATGTTTCTAATGTTCTCTTCATTTTCGTGCATGGATAATGCAATGATTCCAATGTCAGGATATTCTTCAGTTATATATGTAGTTGATTCAATTCCGTTTCCATCTTTCATGGTAATATCCATAAATATAATATCCACTTTTTTTCGTTTTAATATTTTAATGGCCTCATTTCCGCTGCCGGCTTCAATCAGTTCTTTTACAAATCCTATGTTTTTTAAAGTGGCAATCATGCCTTGTCGAAATAATTTGTGATCGTCGGCTATCATCACCTTCAGCTGAGCTATTTCGTTGTATGCAGTATTCATTTAAAATATTTTAAAACCGAAAAAGTTTTCAAACTGATTTAATTTTCAATTCAGCTTTTTCTTTCTGATTTTTATTTACCGGTCATTTAGTTTAATATTTGTTAAAATGAATTCGTTTTTGTTTGCAGGCAAAAGCAAATGTACTATTCAAAAAACACCAAAATCAGTCTGCAGAATTATTGCAGAAAATAGTGCAAAAATATTTTATTGCTGAAAGCATTGCTGGTAAGGAGTTAGAGCAGAAATCAGACTTTAAAAATCAATTAATTAAATAGTAGTTTACTGCTAATGAATTAGTGGTAAACTATTAGTTCAGTAATGCGAAAATTAGTAGTAAACTGCTATTGTAGGTGGGTATGTGGCCACTGTATTTTTGTTTCATACTAAAAGGAGTAAAGCAAAGGCAAGTAATAAATTTTATAAAACGAATAAAAAAATAAAATGAATTCGAGTTTTAACGATATAAAAACCAATGAAATGCTGATACAACAACAGTTGGATAGCGTTATATCGGAATTGAAAATTGAAAAAAAACAATTTTTAAAAAAATTGATAAGGCTTTTAATCAGAAGCTATCTGAAGCTGATTTGTTGGTGAATAAAAATTGAGGATAATGCAGAAAAAAATTAAAACAAAATTTTAAAAACAAAAATTAGACCATGGCACAAATAAAAATTGTAAACTTCGATTTGGTTCCGGTAAACAATTCATTTTTCAAAGAGAGCCGAAAACTTAATGTTGACTTTGAATTGATTTTAATGCAAATTGAAATGGAACGAAACAGTGTGTTTGAAGTAGAGTTTTCGTTAAGCAGTTTTACAGGCAACGGGCGTGTAATCAGGGCAATGGCCGGAAAAAAAAATATGTGCATTACACCCAACGATCCTGATATTCGTACTGATAAAAAATATGAATTGGATGAGCAGGGTAAATGGCATTACCGCATCAATTTTGTAAGCGAAGATATTCCCGAACTGCTTTTAACCGGGACAAAAAGTGATAATGCAATGTCAAATTTGTTTGTGACTGCAGAACTTCATAATCCACTGTTGCAGGTATTACTCGGTTTTGCTGAGTCGGCAGGCAAAAACTTTTTTCTGAATACTAAAGCGGCATAACATGAACACTCAAAAAAGTAATCTGATGGAAAAAAACATGGTGATTCTTAACCAGATTAATAATGGCGAGTTGTTGAAAAAGATAATTAATCATGAAGAGGTGGAGTTGAAGACGGTAAGCCTTGCTTTGATTGATAAAATAAATATGGTTGCAAAAATTAATTTGCAGGGAACCATTACAAAATTACCGGAGCATATGCCTTATGCATATGTTTTACATGGTCAATTGTATTACGATAATTGTGGTGATGATGTATCAGATGAATTTGTAATTGGAATAGTTGAGCCACATTCTTCTTTTAATAAAACATGCTTTGCAGAGCTGAAAAATTTTAATCACCATAAAACAGTACGGTGTATTTGCTGGCTCGATAGAATACTGGCTGTTGATGAAAGTTTGCTGCATTCAGTTTCTGATTGTGTACGGGTGAATTTGGTGGATTAGTGAATGAGAAAAATTCGATGACAAATGATTGATGAATAAAATAATTGCAAAAAATATTTCCTGCTTCCGGTTTCATAAATAACCTTAAACCTCTGCAACCTATAATTTATAAAACCGGATGGCGGGATTTTAAAACTCATTTAAAAAAAATACAACCACAAAAGGAGTAAGATGCTTGCTGGAGAAAACTCCAGGCAAGGGCTTGCGGTGCATTACACTCCCCCTGCTCCTCCTACTTTAAAAATGATAATAAGAGAAGGAAATATATAAAGCTGCAAGTCTAAAACACAGACTAAGGGGAAAGGCAGTAAAAAAACAGGTTATAGTTTTTCGGGTAAATTTTATTTTAATAAACAAGAGCTTCCCACCTACTGGCAGAGCCCAGGATTCCCATTCCACTACTAACATTACTATAAACCTGCACCGGTTCGGCAAACGGATTGCCATTGCTTTTGTAATAATTGTTTAATGATATCAGGTACAAATAACTTTCCTTACTAAGCGAATAAACAATGTACTGCAGATGAACATCGAAGCTATAAGTATCAACATTATCTGAACTGAAATTTATTTTGTATGAAGTTCCGTCAAACGAAAAGTCGGAAAACAAGATGGATGAATTGTAATCTCTGCTGTTTCCGATCAGCGGATCATCGGCAGTGATATATAAATTGTATCCGTTTATCTGAGTCGGTGAATTAAAGGTATCAACTGATGATTGATACGCCTGAATCATGTAATAATTTTCGCCGGGAAGGTCATTAATAGTTATGCTGCCATTCAATCCATACTGACTGCCCCAGTTATTTTCTTCATTAAGCACTATGGCATAAGAAAAAGTATCAATAATGGCTGATGTTGGAATTATTGTGGTGGCTTCAATTGATTGTTCGAACCCGGGAGCTGCTGCTTTTACAGTATATGTTTTTCCAATAACCGGATGAAAATTGTACGAATAATTTCCTGCTGAATCATGCGGAATGGTGAATAACAAATTACCATCTTCATAAAAATCAACTATCGCATCGGTTATTGTAAGCGGTAAACCCGATGCAAGCGGGCCCACACTTCGGGTTACATAAACATTTATTATTGAATCGGGATTTAATGTGCAACTCATCACTAACCTTTTTTGAAATTCTTTTTGATCAATATCTATAATTGTTTGACAAGACTGTGAAAAGAGAAACACAAAAATCAACAATGAAAAAATATATATTTTATTCATCGGTTTAAATTTAAAATTTGAAATGCCTGACATATTAAAATTTGCTTTAATTAAAATGAAGTGAATAAGAAACAGAAGGTATTATCGGAAACAAACTCACCATTTTATACTTTGGGTTTCCCTGATAATCCGCATCTAAAAAATAGAAGTATGGATTTTTTCTGCTGTACACATTGTAAATGCCTAAACTGAATGTTCTATTGCCCCACTTCTTTTTCTTATGCCAGTTAAAACCAATATCAAGTCGATGATAGGCCTTCATTCGCACGCTGTTTTTATCACCAAAATAATCGATGGAAGAATAATAACCATTGTAACTGCCGCCGGAATATATGTTGGTCAATGAATTTATTCCCGCATCAAAATATTTTGCCACGGGAAGTGTAATGGCGTTACCGGTTCCATACACCCAGGTGAAACCGAAGTCGCAATTTTCGGTGAGTTTGTAAGTTCCAACAATTTCAATGTCGTGTCTTCTGTCATACTTGTATGGAAATTTTTTTCCGAAATTTATTTCATCATACTGCCTCCAGCTCCAGCTCAATGTATAACCAATCCAACCGGTGAGCTTGCCTGTTTTTTTCTGAATAAATAATTCGCCGCCATAACTCCAGGCATTTCCAATGGCTACTTTTTCTTCCCATGTTTCATCAATGCTTAAAAAATCAGCACCGCCTAAATAATCAATTACTCCTTTCATGTTTTTATAATATCCTTCCAATGTAACCTCACAATTGTTTTTATTAATTTTAAATGATTGACTGTAACCAATTGCGGGTTGCCATGATTTTTGAGCAGGAACATTTTCGGTTGCCGGCACCCATAAATCAGTAGGTAAACCAATGCCACTGTTCGATAGCAGATGAATGTATTGCTGCATGGTGCAGAACGATGCTTTCAATGAAGCATTATCAGTTAATAAATACCGAAGCGAAATTCGAGGCTCCGGTTTTGTATACCATTTTTTATTTACCAGATCGGCTGAAAACCGTAACCCAATGTTGGTTTTTAAACGGGAAGAAATTTCCCAGTCATCTTCAATATACACGGCTCCTTCATTACTGTAAATGGGTTTGCTTCCGACAGAGGTATCTAATAAGTTGAAATGATCAATTGTTGATTTGTATTGAAAAGCACCAGTACTGAATTGATGATAGGTATATGCGATGCCTATTTTCAGGTAATGCTTAGGCGTCGGAATCCAATCTAAATCGTTTTTTACAGTGTAGTCCTGAACACCCGATAAATATTTCAGCGCATTGGTAATTGTGGAAACACCAAAATCATCAGTTGTTTTTTCAAATAGTTCTTCGCCTATATCAAATTTAAATTTGGTATAAATCAAACTCAGGTTGTTAAAAGTTTTTTTATTGAACTGATGATTCCACCGAAGAGTGGAAGTAATGTTTCCCCAACCTAAACTATAATCATTGCTTGTTTCAACCTGTTCAGTTCCGGTGTCGTACTTGTTGTTGCTTTTGGCGTAAAATTTATCGTTACCAAAATATCCGCTTAAGTAAATTCTGTTTTTTGTATTGAGGGTGTAATTAATTTTTCCGTTTAAATCATAAAAATAATATCCACCGGTTCCTTGTCCGTTAGCGGCGGCAGCAATAATTGGTCGCGCTAAAACATCAAGGTAGGTTCGCCGGGCTGAAATAATAAACGAGGATTTATTTTTTTTAACAGGACCTTCAATATTCAGTTTGCTTGAAATGATTCCGACACTGGCATCCACCGTAAAATCTCTTTGATTTCCATCCTTCATTGCAATATCAATAACTGATGAAAGCCTGCCTCCATATCGTGCCGGAAAACCACCGGTGAAAATGCTGACATTTTTTATTGCATCAGGATTAAAAACCGAAAAGAAACCGAACAGGTGCGATACATTGTAAACAGGGGCACCATCCAGCAAAATTAAATTCTGATCGGGACCTCCACCTCGCACATACAAACCCGAACTTCCTTCGCCACCCGATTGTATGCCGGGCAGCAGTTGAATTGCTTTTAACAAATCGGCTTCGCCAAATAATGCAGGAATATTTTTTAGTTGATCAGGAGTTAATGTTATCTCGCTCATTTGCGATCGCTCTTGAATTTGTTCGCCTCTGGCTCCTGTAACTATTATTTCGTTGAGTGTAACTGTTGGCGGCAATAAAACAATTAATTCACGATCTGTGGTCATTGGAAATTTTAATAACTCACTCGAATAGCCCACATAACTTATAATAATAGTTGCCGAATCAGTACCTGATAAAGTGATACTGAAAAAACCATAAGCATTAGTGGCTGTTCCAACCTTTTGTATCGGATCAAAAACATTTGCCCCAATAAGCCGCTCATTGGTTTTAGCATCACTCACATAACCACTGAAAGTGTAGGATTGTGCAATGGAATTATTATTTCCAAAGATTAAACAAAGAAAAAGGAGAGGAGAAATTGTTTTTGCAATATTCATTTGAGTTTAATTATAATTCGATTTTGGTTCAGTGTTGAAATAAAAATTTCATCAGATATGTAATTGGCCGGGCGTAATTAGTGCAATCTATCTTATGCTGACTTAAATTGCTGAAACTCATCCTCACTTGTTTTTTATTTTGATTGTTTAATTCGCTGCATGCGTCATTTGGCAAAAAGAAAAAAAATTATTTTATCCAACCTTGTTTTTTATAGAAATCGATTCCTTTTTTCATAATGGCTGAAATTTCTTTTTCATTCACATCGGTTGATTTCTTAAAATGAAAACATGTTTTTCCTTTTAAATGCTTATAAGTATTTGGTGCAATTTTTTTAAACTCAGTTTCATTCAGATAAGTCGGAAAAAAATAAAACACCACAGCATCTTTTCGCTGAGCGGTTGAAGCGAAGTACATTCCCGGCACTAACTCTTTTTTATATCCATAATGGGTTTCCACATTTCCGATTAATTCATAACCTGTTTCATCCGAATTCCTTTTGGCAAGCAGCGGAGGAGCATATAGTTTCATGATTTTTATAAGAGCGTCAGTTATTTTTTGTTTTGTTTCAGTTGTAACAGGCATAGTAAATTATTTTTTGCATGGCTGCGCAAATTATTAAAGAGTTCTGAATGAGTCATTGAATGAGGCGCAAAAAATAGTAGTATGTTACATAAAAAATTAAAAGCTAAGTTTAATTGTAAACAGGATGATTGATGAATTGAAGATATTTTTCATGAAAGAAAAATATTTTTGCACTTACAGCAGCAATGAACAGAATAGAACAATTAGTAAAATTTATAGAGGAAGATGCAGCGGATACTTTTTCAAGGTATGCTCTTGGTTTGGAATATGTAAAACTTGGAGATGCGGATGAAGCAGAAAAGTGTTTCCGTTATTTATTTATTAATTACCCTGATTATTTCGGCACTTATTTTCAATACGCCGAACTTTTGCAGCAAATGGGAAAAGCAGATGATGCAAAACATATTTATAAAAAAGGCATGGAAGTAACATTTCAAAAGGATATGAAAACATACAGCGAATTGCAAAATGCACTTGCAAACCTGGAAATGGGAATTTAATTTTCACTGTTCAGTGTTGTAAACCAACTGACAATTATTGTTGGTAGTAATTTGTACAGAACAAAAGAAGAGAATTTACTTTTCACCAACCAATAAAAACATTTATGAAGGTTGAAAATCAAAACGAATTAAATGCGCTTGTTCATTTGCTCGATGATCCGGATCAGGAAGTGAATAAAATGGTGATCAGCAAATTAATTTCACTCGGACCCGAAATTATCCCCTCACTGGAAGAGCATTGGGAGAAATCGCCGGATGTTATGGTTAATAAAAAAATTGAGGAGGTCATTCATATCATTCATTCCGATACACTCAAAACTGATTTAAATGATTGGGCAAAAAATCATTCTGATGATTTGTTACAGGGAGCAATACTGGTTGCTAAACATTTGTTTCATGATATACCTGTTCTGAAAATTCAAAACCAGGTAGAAAAGCTGAAAAAAGATATCTGGCTCGAAATGAATTACAACCTTACTCCATTGGAACAGGTGAATGTATTTAATCATGTTTTTTATAGTTTAAATGGATTTCGCGGAACTGAAAACGACGGAATTAATCCTGCCTATTGTTACATCAATCATTTACTGGAAACAAAAAAAGGCAACCCTATTTCACTGGGCATTTTATATCTCGTAATTGCTAATCAATTGCAAATGCCTGTTTATGGTGTTGACCTTCCACAGCATTTTATTCTATCCTATCACAATCACCAGATTCAACAAGATCAGAGCGAACAGGAAATAAGAAGCGATATTATCTTTTATGTGAACCCACTAAACAAGGGAATGATTTTTTCGCGAGAAGACATTACTCATTACCTGCATAAATTAGAAGTTAAACCAAACCCTTCTCATTTTTCACCATGCAGTAATTTACAAGTGATTCGGTTGTTGATTAATTACCTGATACATGGATACGAATTACAAAATGAAAATGATAAAGTGCTTGAACTAAAAGAACTTTTACAGATTATTAGTTGAAGCAATAACAGATTATTCAATAGTAACGGCTGTTCCACACGACGACACCATGAGCATTGATCCTTGCCCTACTGTTTCGTAATCAAGGTCAACCCCAATGATTGCATTTGCTCCTTGCTGTTCAGCTAACGAAGTCATCTCTTGAATGGCGTTGTCTTTCGCTTCTCTTAATACACCTTCGTATGCTGCCGATCGACCGCCGACAATATCACGAATGCCCGCAAAAAAATCTTTGAAAATGTTAGCACCAATTATTGCTTCGCCGGTTACAAGCCCATGATACTGGGTGATTTTTTTTCCTTCAATGTTATTGGTTGTTGTAATAAGTATAATTTTTTTGTGATGATTTTATTATTTCACCATTCAATAATAACTATTTTTTGAAAACAATAATTAATTACAAAATCTGTTTTTATTATTATGGCTGCATGTTTGCCATTCCAACAACATTATAATTTTTTCACATTAATTAAACTAATGCTTATGAAATACAAATTCATCTTAATCATTTTTATAGCACTGCTGGCTGAAAAATCCTTTGCGCAAAAAAAACCATACATCACAAATGGAACCGATTTTATTTTTTCGTATGGACTGGCAACAGATTCAGCCGGTAATGATGTGCAAAGTAATGTCCGGTTTTCGATGTGGTATAATTTTGAAAAAACATTGAATATTGATTTCTCAAAAAGTGTCGGATTCATTGCCGGACTTGGCTTGCAGAATATTGGAATGATTACAAAACCAAATGATTCAATCACCATAAAGCAACTGGTATACAGTGTAGGTTTACCCATAGGTTTTCAATTTGGTAATCTGGAAAAAAGGCAATTCATAACAATTGGAGCTGAGGGGGAATTGATGCTTGATTATAAGGAAAAAGTTTTTATTGAAAATGAAAAGGTTCGAAAACATCATGAGTTTTGGTCAAACAATACCAACCTTTTAAACCCATCGGTATTTCTAAAATATCAAAAGAAAGGTTTTTACATCTGTGCTAAATATTATTTAATGGATTTTTTAAAACCATCAGATATTCATATCAGTGATGCTTCTTACATTCCTTCTTACCCGAAAACCAGTCAGCTGTTTTTAATATCAATTGGATTTTCAAGCATGGGAAAATCAAATGGAAAAAAAATAACTGAACCGGAACCAAAAAAAGTAAACCTGATTTAGCTAAAGTTTGAGTCTGAAAAAATGCCCTCAACTAATAATTTGCTGAGGGCATTTTTAATTTAAATTTAGTTGTTTGCTATTCCCGAATGACACTTACCGGAATAACTTTTTCAAAATATTCAGAACTAATTTTACACAAGTATATTCCTGATGATAGTGATTGAACATTCAATTGAATTTTATTTTCTCCGGTTAAAAGATTTCCTGAAAAAACTGGTTGCATTTTTTTTCCAGTAATATCATACAATTCAATTTTTGCAAATGCATTTTGTTTAAGTTGTACTTGTAGAACACATATTGAAGAAGTTGGGTTTGGATACAAATTAACAGTTGCAGTTTCAGTTTTAATATTTTTTATGGTAGCAATATCATTGATACTGGTAAGGTTAGTAGAAAAAATTCCGCGTGAGTGTGTAGCAATTACAACAAGCCCGTCATTCTCCCTTGTAACAATCATATCGCAAACAGAATTACCAATGGTATTGGATGCCTGCTTAACCCATACCGTACTATCGCTTTGCAATTTATCAGTTGCAAATAATCCTATACTTGTTGCAACCAGGTATGCAGTATTTCCATCAGCAAGATGAAGAATACTTGCCCAGCGCAACGATGGGCCGTTTCCACCACCTGAGGGTGTTGCTTCTAAATTTCCTGCGCCTTTTTTCCAGGTTGTTCCGCCATTCGTTGAATAAAATAAACTGTAAACATTGTAATTTGAATACACTAAAATTATTTTATCAGCATCTTGCGGATCAACTGCAATACAGTTGACATAACCATTTCCCGGAAAAATTACACCCGGAGTAGTTGAAGTAATATTTGTTCTTGTTGGATTTCCGGTGTTTGCATTTACTACTTTGTAAATGTTTCTGCTGGTAGTTCCATAATAAAGAATATGTGCTGGATTTGTTGAACAGGTTAATGCAGAAATTTGTGTTGGCGATACAACTGTATCAGGAAAATACATCCAATTAGTAGTGATACTATCCCAGTTGCTTGAATAGGGGATTCCACCCAAATCATTATTCCTGTATAAACGAGATCCTCCGGCTAAGTACATTTTATTGTTATCAACCGGATCGAGAATAAATGGGTTGATGAACAGATAGTCTTGCTTTGGAATCGGATCGATTCGGGTGAATGAATCAATTATTCCTGTTGAAGTATTCAATTTGGTCTTCATCATTTTTCCGTTTTGAATGCTGAAATAAAATTCGGTTTTATTATCAGCAATGGCACAATAGGAACCGTCGCCACCTCGCGGTGTAACCCAAGGAGTTGTTGGATTGGTATTATTTGTAAACCAGCTTCCATTATCCTGAGCTCCGGCAATTATTATAGGATCATTTGCGTTGGCATTGTCAACAGCTGCGGTATAAAACATAGAAGTGAGGTATCCATTGTTAAATGAAGTCCACTTAACTGTATCTTCCATGCAATCAGCAGTTTTAAAAATTCCGCCATCATTAGCTGAATATAATATATTTGGATTATCAGGGTGAAAGAATAATACATGTTGATCGGGGTGATGATTTTGATACATACTAACAATTGGCAATGTTGCACCTTCTTTATACCCGCCAATAAATCGTGTGTGATCAGGATCGGCAAAAGCAGTTGTTGATCGGTAAATATTTGTTCCACCTATATAAACAGTATTTGAATCATCTGGTTTTACCGCCACCACCATGTCGTATGAACCCTGACACATGTATTTATCAAAAGGTCCACCATTCGTAGGCAAGTTGAGCGATCTGTTTTCCCAAACGCCTCCGGTGTCACTTCCATCGCCTGATAAGTAAGTGTATTTATAGAATGAATTCCATTCCACATCACCAATATAATTGGTGTCAGGAATTCCATAACCGGGTGTATTTGCAAGAAAATAAATTTCATTTTCATTCTGCGGATTAATTCCCATAACAATTCTGTTGTAAGCAGGAGGGAAGCTATCAGGCAAAATATTTACGAATGCAAGTCCATCAGTTGAACGCCATATTCCTTTATTCAATCCATCGCTGCTGATTGTTGCATAAACCACCCCGGTATTTGTCACTTCAACCGTAGTAAAATAAGCGGCAACTTGTCCACTACCATTTAAACTATTTAAAACTACTGTCCAGGATGTTCCTCCATTTGCTGAACGGTAAATTTTTCCATAGGTAGAAGCATAAATTTCATCTTCAATTGTGTTACTGTTATCTGTCGCCATGCTCCAGACAATATCAAATTCTTTGTCAAAACCAGTAGTGTTGGCTGAAGAAGTGGATGCAAGTTTTGTCCATGTTAAACCATTGTCAATAGATTTTACAACTCCATCACCGAGATAAAATGCGCCTCCACCACTTGCACTGGTTCCATATCCTTCGCCGGTTCCTGCATACCATGTATTTGAATGACCTGCTCTTTTATCCTGAATGATGCAGGTAATTCCGAATGGTGTTTCATCGTTCGAAACAACTGTCCAGGAATTTCCTAAGTCTGTAGAACGCCAGATATCTCCTGCAACTGACCCTGCAATTAATATTGAAGTATCGTTGATATCAATTGCGAAAGCTCGTGTTCTTCCACCCACATTCCACGGTCCGCGATTTACAAAAGAAGAGCTGCGAAGATTTTTATCGCTTGGAAGTGTTGCAGAATATTCCAATTCCAATGCACGAATGTGATCAGGAATTTTTCCGGTTACGGGGTCTGCCAATCGCATGAGCTCCCATTTATAATATCCGCCTTCTTCATCATTCATTTCCATTGCCTCACTTTGAACAACATTTCTTTTATTCAAATTTTTATTGTTGAAATGGAGTGTGAACCAACAAATGGAAATAACAAACAGACTTTTAAAAAGAATTTTATTCATATAGAAATTTTTCGGGAAAACAAATTTATCAGAACTATCAATTAATCAGCTATTAATTTATACGAATATACAGTATAGATAATTCTGTCATTCATAGCCGGATGCAAATGCAGTGAAGTGAGAATCTTATCACCAACTTTTAATCCCGGTAAATGCAATGAAATAGATTTATCAACTGAATCAGAAGGAGCGAGGGTAAAAGTAAAATTCACTTCAATGTTTGCTGAAAGATTTATCATACCTGCTGCTCCTGCGCCGCAATTTTTTATTTCATTTATCTGTAATAAAGCTGTGCATGGAAATTTTCCACACCACGAATCTTTTTGGGATTGGTCAGGAGGATAAATAGTTAAAACCGTTGCAGTAACGAGGCAACTATTTGGTAGTGCTTCAGTCAAATCATTTTTGCCTGCATCAAGAACAGTTGACACCTGCATTTTTTTAGAGTGCTGACACGAAATGAAAATGATGAATGAAAAAAGAAAAAAGAAAAATGGCGAACCTTTGATTTTCAAATTGAAAATTATTTATTGGTGAATATAAAACCTAAATGGTCAATCGAAAATATCTTACTTTCACACCCACAAAACTCCGAAATGAAAAAAATAATTACAATTTTAACCTTTGCCTTTTTTAGTATTAATTCCTTTGGACAAAGTGCCGTCACCTTTCACAATTATTCTGCAGAAAGTATTTTGGGCGACACCATAAATTTTTCACAGTATTATGGTAAAAAAGTTTTAGTGGTAAATACGGCAAGTTTTTGCGGATACACTCCTCAGTTTGCAGATTTGGAATCTCTCTATACACAGTATCAACAATACAATTTCGAAATTATTGGTTTTCCGTGCAATGATTTTAATAATCAGGATCCGCACGATGATTCAACAATCAATCAATTCTGCACCTCAAATTATGGTGTAACTTTTCAAATGATGTCGAAGATTGCAACCATCTCTGCTGATACTGCGCCAGTTTATAAGTGGTTGCAGCGACAGAATTTAAATGGTGTGGCCGATGCTCATGTTGCATGGAATTTCAACAAATTTTGTATTGATGAAGCAGGGCATTGGGTAGCACATTACATTCAAACAGTAAATCCATTAGATGCAGTAATTACTGACTGGATTATGTCGCCTTCTGTTATATCTTCTGTTAATGATGTGTCAATTGCATCAGATAATTTAATTCAACTCAATGGTTCAAATTCTGATAACACAACCATTAATTTAAAATTGAGAAATACAGGCAGTGAAAAAATCAGGGTTAATATTTTTTCGATTGATGGAAAATTTATATCAACCATTTATAACGGAAACGATGTTGCTGATCAAACAATCATTTTTAGTACCTCCAATCTTTCTTCCGGAATTTATATTGTTAATGCTTTAACAAATAATTCACAGCAAACGATAAAGTTTGCAGTTGTAAAATAATTAATTTCAGAATTCTAAAAAGCGCTGAACTTTTTAATGAAAAGTTCAGCGCTTTTATTTTAGCGTAATTCAAGTTTCAGAATAATTCAATTTTATAATTTAAGTAATAAGGAAATAACAAGTTGATTTAATTTTAAGTAAAATCTGTTAAAAACAAGTAACTATCTAAAAACAGAGGCGTAAAGCGGGCATGTCAACCAAAAAACATGTACCGACTCTACACGGTCATTACCGTATTTTCTATTTTATTTTTCAAGACTTTTTGCCTTGTTGCTCAGCCAGTTGCTGATTTCTCAATCAATTTACCTAATCCTGTTTGTAATCCTGCAGTTGCCGGTTTTACAAACTTAAGTACAGGTGTTCCGCCCTTAACTTATCAATGGAATTTTGGTGTTAATGGCGGTGTCAATAGTATTCTAACTAATCCTTCAACTACCTATTCTAACTGTGGTTCATTTAATGTTACACTTACAGTAACAGATGGGAACGGATTACAGGATGTAAAAATTTTACCCGTAATTATCCATTGCAAACCGGTTGCAAGTTTTACAACAACCGGTGCTGCGGGTTGTGCCCCACTACTTTCAACATTAACAAGTACAAGTACTGCAGGTAGCGGCACAATCAGTTCGTACCAATGGGATTTTGGAGATGGTAGTGCCGGAACTGATTCTATCGAAAATCATTCATATACCACACAGGGTTGTAAAACAGTAACTTTAATTATTACCAATTCTTTTGGTTGCAGCCAGAACATTACAACTCCTGCTGCAGTTTGTGTTACAACAAAACCAAATGTTACTTACAATGCCACGCCACTTAATGGATGCGGAACTCCGTTTACAACAACATACAATTCTAATGTTGGAGGTGGCACAGCTCCATATTCATATCAATGGAGTTTTCCTAGCGGAACACCAAGTAGTTCAACTGCTTCTTCTCAAAGTGTAACTTATAATACTTCAGGTCAATTCAGTAGTCAGCTGATTGTAACAGATGCCAATGGCTGTCAGGATACATTGATAAAAAATAATTACATCAATGTTGGAAATCTACAGGCTCAATTTTCAATTTCAGCAACACAGGGTTGTGCTCCTTTAACTATAAATGTTTCAGGACAAAATAATGGTGCTGCAAGTTGGGATTGGACCACCACCCCAAATGGAATTCCGGCAACAGCAAGCGGACAAAATGCTTCATTCACATTTAACGCACCAGGCAGTTATCAAGTATGCATGAGTGTAGGTTTTAGCAATGGATGCACTGCACAAAAATGCTCAACCGTAGTTGTTTCCCCATCTCCAAATGCAAATTTTTCACAGACAGGAAATACTCCAACTTGTGCTCCGCCATTAACGGTTGATTACAACAATCTTTCATCGGGAAACGGCCTAACATATTTGTGGAGTTTCACAGGCGGAACTCCATCAACATGGTCAACGAATAACCCGCCGAATATCGTTTATAATAGTTGCGGAAATTTTACAACGACACTTACTGTCACTAATGCAGCCGGTTGCAGCGATACAAAAACCGTAACCAATTTGGTAAACATTGATTGCCCTGTTGCTGCATTTGTTGCCACACCATCTTCAGGCTGTGCCCCGCTCACAGTACAATTTAATAGCGCTGCATCCACGGGTACTCCTGTAATTTGGAAATGGAATTTTGGTGATATCGGTAATCCAAACTCTGTTCAGAGTAATCTTCAAAATCCTTCACATACATTTATAAATCCGGGGTGTTATGATGTTCGGTTAATCATTATTAATGCTCAGGGGTGCACTGATACTGTTTTAATTACCGCGGCAGTATGTGTTGGACAAATTCCTGTTGCAAATTTTACAATTCCTGATACTCTGTTTTGTGCAGGTCAAAACATCGCATTCACAAATACAAGTACCGGAGTTAATTCAAGCACAAGTTATCAATGGGATTTTGCAAATCTTCCGTTCAATACACAATCAACACTGGCAAATCCGAATTTTAATTATAATGATACAGGATGGATGGATGTAAGTTTAGTCGTATGCAATTTTGGTTGTTGCGATACTCTCACTTTAGATAATGCAATTCACATTATTCCACCGGTTGCAAAATTCACCGTTGAAAAAAATTGTGACCAACCATATACACTGATTCTTCATGGTGGAAGTTCAATCGATGCTGATCTGTTTAGCTGGCAGGTTACTGGTGCCTCAGCTACTTCGCTGACCGACAGTTTAATTACCATCACTTATACATCAAGTGGGAGTTATCAAATCAAATTAACAGTTACTAATCTGGCAACCGGTTGTTCTGATCAAAAAGTTTTAACAGTTCAGATCAGAGATGTTCAAGCCGGATTTACTGCTCCAACAACCGGATGTAAACCATTTAGTTTTTGTTTTACCAATACTTCAATTGATGCAACTTCTTACCAATGGTTGATAACAGATACCGTTGGTAATACGGTGTTCACTTCAACCTCAACTTCTCCTTGTCCAACATTAATTAATTCCGGCAAATATTCAGTAAGGCTAATTTCAACTGATGTAAATCAATGCCCCGATACTTTGTTCATGCAAAATTATATTACTGTTTATGGTACCAATATCGCTTTCACTGGTACACCTTTAAGTGGGTGTACACCTTTGAATGTTCAGTTTGCTGATAATTCAGTTTCGCCAAACTCATTTCCTGTTTTATGGAATTGGAATTTTGGTGACCCGGTTTCAAACCCACTGAATAATTCAATCATTTCAAATCCATCTCATAACTATAATCAGTCAGGATTATATTCTGTTACACTTATAATAACAGACAATCATGGTTGTGTTGATTCCTTGAAAAAAGTAAATTATATAAAAGCACTTTCCCCTGTCATAGATTTTGGGGCAACTGCTACAAATGTTTGTCTCGGCGACCCTGCTTGTTTTTACAATAACACAACGGGAAGCAGCACTTTATTATTTGCATGGAATTTTGGTGATGGATTCACTTCTTCATTGGCAACACCTTGTCATAATTATTCTGCTAACGGAAGTTACAATGTTACATTAACTGCAACTGATACCTCAGGGTGTATTTCTACCCTGACAGATTCTGCTTCAGTTCTTGTTAGTATGCCAGCAGCTTTATTCATTGCAGATACAACCAATTCAACTTGCCCGCCACTTGCAGTTCAGTTCAGCAATCTATCAACCAACATTGACAGTGCAACAACTTATCTCTGGAATTTTGGTGATGGAAATACTTCATCCATTCAAAATCCATTTCACACATATAACATTGCAGGAACTTACGATGTGAGTTTAATTGTAACCGATGGAAATGGTTGCAGCGATACAATTTTATTATCCGATTATATTTCTATCAGCGGACCTACGGGAAGCACTGCATCCATTATCGGAGCAGGTTGCATTCCGTTGAATGCCTGCTTTCAGGCAATTTCAAATAATGCGATAAGTTTTGTCTGGAATTTTGGTGATGGAACTGTTTTAACAAGCACACTTGATTCTGTCTGTTATACTTATTCAACACCTGGAATTTTTTATCCGGAAGTAATATTAAGTGATGGATTAGGATGTACTGTTTCTATTCCCCTCGATACAGTTGTAGTTGGAACACCGGATGTAAATTTCGGAATCACCCCGAATCCGCTTTGCGATGGTGGTTTAGTTTTTTTTACTGATTCAACTTTTTCTTCAGTACAAATTTCACAATGGAACTGGAACTTCGGCGATGCCACAAGCGGCGTTAATAATATTTCATCATTACAAAATCCTTCGCACAATTATTCTTCGCCTGGAATTTATTCAGTAACACTTGATGTTTTAACGAGCCTTGGTTGCAGCGGACAATTTATTGATACTGTGTATGTTTTTGCGTCACCACAAGCTGTATTTTCAATGGACGATTCTACTGTTTGCCCAAATCAACCTGTTGCATTCAAAGATATTTCCATGGGAGCTATCGTTTCATGGAACTGGAATTTTGGTGATCCATTGAGCGGTATTAATAATGCTTCTGCGCTTCAGTATCCTGTTCATACTTATCAGTTACCTGCAATTTATACTGCAACCTTAATTGTTCAATCAATCAACGGATGTTCCGATTCTACCACAAATATTATTACTGTTGTAAGTAATCCTGTTGCGACTGCAGGACCTGATGCGGTAATTTGTTTGAACACATCTGCTTCGTTAAATGCAAGTGGCGGCATAATTTTTAACTGGTCACCTTCACTCGGCTTAAATGATTCAACACTATTTAATCCGCTTGCTTCACCTTCTGTCAATACAACTTATACTTTAATTGTAACCGATATAAATGGATGTACTGCAACTGATAATGTAATTGTAAATGTTAATTTACTTCCACTTGTTATTGCCATTCCTGATACAACTGTATGCCCCGGTCAAAATATTCAACTGCAGGCAAGCGGAGCAATCACTTACACATGGTCACCATTAAATAATCTGAACAATGGTGGAATTGCAAATCCAATATGTACTGCAATTTCTACAACAAATTATTCTGTAACAGGTGTTGATGCCAATGGATGTTCAAACTCCTCATCAATAACTATTAATTTATTTTCTGCTGCCATTGCCAACTCAGGAACCGACACTGCAATTTGTATTGGGAGTTCAGTTCAACTAAATGGAACAGGAGGAGCTGCATACAGTTGGTCTCCATCAACCAATCTTGATAGTTCAACTGTTTTTAATCCAACATCAAATCCAATTTCTACAACAACTTATACTTTAAATATTACAGATGCGAATGGTTGCACTGCCTCCGATGATGTGGTAATCATAATAAATCCATTGCCAGTAGTTGATGCAGGTGCTGATGTACAAATTTGTTTTCAAACAAGTGCATTGCTAACTGCGACAGGTGCATCACAATATTTATGGAATCCTTCGCTTACACTTAATGCTTCAACAGGTTCATCAGTAAATGCTTCACCTGATTCATTAACTGTTTACACAGTTATAGGAACCGATGTGAATGGCTGCAGTGCGCAGGATTCTGTTTCTGTTTTTGTGTTCCAACAATTAAATGCTGTTGCCGGAAATGGCGGAAGTATTTGTGTTGGAGGTGTATTACAATTAAATGTTTTCGGAGGTAACCAATATGTATGGTCACCTTCAAACAGTTTAGATAATCCGTTTTCGCCAACTCCGTTTGCTTCTCCGCTTCAAACCACAACTTATACTGTAATTGTATCGGATGGTATTTGTGATGTTGATACTTTAAACATTGTTGTCAATGTCAATCAATCGCCGTATTGCAATGCAGGAAATGACTTTGAAGTTCCTGCCGGAACCCAAATTCAATTGAGCGGAGTTGCAACACCATTTGCAACTTATAGCTGGAGTCCATCGGATGGACTGAGTTGTACGGATTGTTTAAACCCAACCGTAAGTGCATCAATAAATACAACCTACACACTCACTACCACCTCAGCGGATGGATGTAAGAGCGAGGATAACATGATGATAAAAGTTGCCTGTCCCGATGACTTGTTGTTTGTGCCAAATGCTTTCACTCCCAATGGCGATAGTCGTAATGAAAAATTCAGAGTGCGTTCGGTTGGTATAAAGGAGCTGAATTATTTCAAAATATATAATCGCTGGGGGCAGCTGGTTTGGGAAACTTCAGATCTGAATGATGGATGGGACGGAACTTTCAATGGTATAAAAATGCCTCCGGGCGTGTATGTGTACTATTTACAGGCACTATGCTCCGGAGGACAAAACATTAATAAAAAGGGAAACATTACAGTAATTAGATAGTAAAGCATGAAAATGATTTTTCACCACTTAAATCCTGTAGCATGAAAAAGATTTACACAGTCTTGCTTCTCAGCTTCATGGTGTTCGGCACCAAAGCTCAGGATATTCACTTCTCGCAGTTTTATGCTGCTCCTTTATACATGAACCCGGCTAAGACCGGTTTCTTCAATGGTAACTACCGAATGACTGCGATCTATAGAAATCAATGGCGAAGTGTAACAGTACCATATCAAACCATTAGTGGTTCGTTGGATTTCAGTATTCCAACCGGATTTAACAATAAAGATTTATTCGGAATCGGAATGATGGCTTTTTCTGATCGTGCCGGCGATTCACATTTTACAACCAATATGTTTGAAGGCTCTGTTGCTTACAATAAATCACTGGATCGCTGGGGAAGATCGTATCTCGGGCTTGGCATTCAGGCAGGATACATAAACAGTTTTCTTGATTACACTTATCTCAGCTTCGACGAAAATTTTGAAGGCGGAAATACCACTGAAAACTTTGCTTATAACACTGCAGGATATGTTGATGTGAACGCAGGTATCGAATACAATTACATGCCGAATAAATTTTCGAATGTGAATTTCGGTTTCAATGTATCGCACATTAATAAACCCGCACAAACTTTTATGAATGATATTTCGTCGTTTGTGCCTCGCAAATATGTTGGAAGTTTTGGTGCCACATTGCCCATTGCATCCATGGCTGCCATCTATCCGAAAATTGCTTACAGCATTCAGGGGCCGCATCAGGAGTTGGTGTTTGGCGCCTTTGGAAAAATTGCAGTTGATAAAAGAAAAGGTCAGGAGAAATCAACCTACTTCGGCGTACTGAACCGGTGGAAAGATGCCGTGATTTTTGTTGCCCGAATGGACATTGATCAGATTTCATTTACCTTCTCCTATGACTTAAATTATTCGAAACTGGCTAAAGTGAGTCACGCGCAGGGGGGGCCTGAAATTGCCATTCAATACATTGGTTCAATACCATCGTTTAAGAAAAATAAAGTGTACTGCCCGCACTTTTAAGCGGAATAAAGAAACCCTAAAAACAAGGTTGACAGCAACGGCAAATTAATCCGGTGCTATGGGCTGCATGTGGTGTGCAGCCCTTTTTTATTTTACAGAAATTTATAAATACTTTTTTCTGCACCGAATGAATGACACCTTTGTTAAAATTTAATGGAGTGTTTGAAAGGAATATTGAGAATAAAATATTTTCTGTTGAGAACGAGCAACAGTTCGAACAGCTGGCGTTAGAAATATTTCAGGTTCAGGCTGTGCAAAATAAAATCTATAAAGAGTTTATTGAAAAGCTGAATATTAATGTGAGTGAAGTTCGTTCATTGCAACAGATTCCGTTTTTGCCAATTGAATTTTTTAAAACACATGAAGTGATAACCGGTGAGTTTATTCCGGAAGCAGTTTTCAAAAGCAGTGGAACAACCGGAATGGAAACAAGCACCCATCTTGTTAAAGACCTTTCACTTTATGAAAAAAGTTTCTTCACCAATTTTAATAATTGTTTTGGGGCATGCGAAGATTATACTTTCCTCGCCCTGCTTCCATCGTACCTTGAACGAAATGATTCATCATTAATTTATATGATGAAAAAATTAACTGAACGCTCGAATGACAGTCGTTCAGGATTTTATCTGAACGCGACAGCCGATTTGATTGAATTGCTTTCCCGACTGAATTCAGAAACCAAAAAACATATTTTAGTTGGTGTGACATTCGCATTGCTTGATTTTCCCAATCAAGTTCAAACTGATTTTCCGCAAACAATTGTTATGGAAACCGGAGGAATGAAGGGAAGAAAAAAGGAAATGATTCGCGAAGAGGTACATGCTGAACTGAAAAATAAATTCGGAGTGAAAACAATTTATTCAGAATACGGAATGACTGAATTGCTATCGCAAGCCTATTCAAAAGGCGATGTAAATTATTTTACACCGCCGTGGATGAAAGTTATTATCCGTGAACCGAACGACCCGTTGGAAATTCTTTCACCAACTCAGGCTGGTGCTATAAATATTATTGACCTCGCAAACATTCATTCATGCTCATTCATTGCTACTGATGATTTAGGAAAAATAAATGCTGATGGAAGTTTTTCGGTTTCAGGAAGAATGGATAGCAGCGATGTAAGAGGGTGCAATTTACTGGTGGTTTGATTGGGTGAATTATTAATAGCATTGGATTAATCTATCGGTGAAATATTTTCAATTCATGAAGTGTGTAAAATAAAAAGAGCGGGAAAATATTTTCCCGCTCTTCAAAAAATTGTTATTTAATTATCTGCAATCAATAACTCAGTATCACTGATGATACATTGCCATTGCTATCGGTCCAACTCACTTTATATCCATAACCGCAAAGCAGGGTTGATGCATTGCCTTGTTGGTCAACACCAAGTGTTAAAGTAAAATCGCCAACGCTTAAATGATGCACCAGCTCTCCGCTGTTTGGTCGCCACAATCCGCAATAAGTATTGGAAAGAATTGGTGTGTTATAATAGGTGGTAAAATCCATTCCGTAACGATTAACTCCCCATGAATCAACAGTGGTGAAACCATTTAACGAAGTATCGCCAACTGCAGTAAAAGTTAATTTGGTATCGGTTAATGTATAGCTCCACTCGGTAGTGCGGGCGCTGTTCCAGACAGAAGTTGATCCATCATCAAAAACCACATTGATGTTAAAGGCACGCTCACGGTATTTTAAAGTACTGGTGCCGAAATAAAAACCAATCCAGTTATTGCCATTCAGGTTTTTTAAAGTTTTTACTCCGTTAAACTTGATTGACTTGTTATCCGACATGCGAACAATTTTATAATCGATGTAAGTCAAAGTCAAAACCGCGCCTACATCGCTCCACAAATTTCCGGCGGTCAGTTCCACTTTAATTTGACCTGAACGGGTGCACGATGGACTGAAGCAAGGAGTAACTCCATCAAAATTGAAAAGCAAAATTTTCTGTGCTATTTGTGAAGAGTCAATGGTAACACCACACATGGGGCTCGAATAAGTTTGTTCCGCTTTTCCGAATGCAGGTATATCACCTAACGCGCCGTTAATATCCTGATCGGCACGATCTGATTCTGCTTTGTAGTAGTTGGCATCAGTATTAAACTGCTCCACCTGCGGATCCAGCTTTTCGTTCTTGTCTTTTTTACAAGATGAAAAAATTCCTGCAACCGATAAACCAAGTATCAGTGCGAAGGCAAATTTCTGTTTGTTCATTTTATTGATTTTTATTTTTTGCTGTTTTCAAAAATAATTCCAAAAGTTCATTTGCCAGTAAAACGAACATTAACACCGGATTGTTGTGTGGTCAATATTTTAGTGATATGCACCAATCTGTCATTCGCTTCTTTTTGGTGCCGGTTACTTAGTGAGGTTGAGGTGCCAAATTCATTCCTTCACCATCTTCCCAACTCGCCACCCATCATTGGTTTGTACACGCAACAAATAAATACCTTGTGGTAGTTTACTTATATCGATAGTCATGTCATTGCGAGTATTCGCACCGGCTGATCGTTGCAATTTCAACATTTGCATTCCTAACAAATTTGAAACTATAACCTTCTGTATATTTTCTGCTGTAATATTTACAGTTTCATTTGCTGGATTTGGATAAATCTGTAATCTGTAATCTTCAATCTGTAATTGATTTATTCCAGTATAATTCACACACTCCGTTGTATCGCTGCAATTACCGTTTGTAATTATAGTAGCATAGTTTCCTGATGTGCTTGGTATGTATGTATTGTTTGTAGCTCCGCTTATTTGTTGGTTTGTGTTGCAATCAAACCACTGCATGTTTCCATTACCACTTGCGGTAAGAGTATCATTTGAAATACTGATTGCTGCATTAATGCTTGTTACATTTAATACAAGAGTGATTAATGAATCGCAATTACTTGCATTGCTTAAAGTATCATAATAAGTTCCTGCACTTGTAATAATATTTCCATTGAAGTTATAATTATCTCCATCACAAATGCTTTGAGTAATAGATGAAAATGATTGCTGATTTATTGTAAGTGTTAAAACAACTATTGAATCTGCACCATTTGTTGCCGTTAGAGTATCTAGATATTCTCCTGATGAATCAAGCAAGATTCCATTAAAATCATAAACCTCTCCGGTGCAAATTCCAATGCTGATATTATTTGTAACAGGTAATAAAGTTGGGTCATAACGAGCTACAAAACCTGTATATATAAAAGGAAATGGATCAATAAATGGGAATATTCCACCTGCATAGACATTGCCATTATAATTGGTAATTGTTCGTACATCATTTGAAGGACCATAACCCATTCCAAAAAAACTTGTATCGTTATAATAATTAATTTCATTATCGGGAGGACCTAAAACAAGACAAGGTCCACCAATATAAAGCAATTCATTAAAAACATGCAATGCATTTACTTCAGCGAAATAAGAATTTACCCCTGTCCATGTTCCTCCTTGAGACCAAAGTAGATTTGTTCCACTGCTAATTGTTATATCCCCGCCCCCGGCATATAATTTTCCATGATAAGAAGCGAGAGATTTAATGTAATCACTAAAATTTCCCATTGTTCCAATTCCTGTACCTATGGCTGTCCATAGTGTTCCATCCCACTGTCCTATGTTCTTACAATAAATGCCATCTATATTTTCAAAAAAACCTCCAACTACTAACTTATCATTGTGTACACACATGGCATCTATATATCCACCTCCTAAACCGCCACCTACCGGCACAAAATCTGCTCCGTTCCATTTGGCGATACCATTCATTGGAATCCATGGATTACCTATACCCGGTTGTTTGTAAGCTGAAAAAGCACCTGCTGCGTATAATGTATCGTGATAAATACAAAGTGCATTAACTTCATCATTAAATGTTCCTATGGCCGTAATCAAGCTATCTTCCATGTTTAACATGCTTACCCCACCGGAACTGACCATCAGTGCTTTCGTTCCAATTGCGACCATGCTGTCAAATTGAAGCAGAGAAGTGATTTCAGTTGAACTACTGGTACCATATCCAATTGCAAAAGTGATACCTGCGTGTCTGTAAAAAGGATTCCATGCATATCCATCCCAGTATGCAATATTATTAACTGTGTCGCCTGTAGTTGTTTCAGTAAATCTTCCTCCGGCCCATAAAATATTATGAATCGTATCATTACACAAGGCATTTACTCTGTCGGACTGACTACCACTTTCAAATCCCCCATTTAATGGATACCAGGATTGACTAAAACCTTCAACAAAAAATAAAATCAGAAATGAAATGAAAAGAATTGTTTTTTTCATCGCGCAATAAATAAATTAATGGTTTTCTGATTTTCTGCACCCCATAATCGTAACATGTATAACCCATTTTCGCTCTTATTGGTATTCCACATTTTCATCGCTCAACAAATATAAACAACCCAAGCCTGTGTCTGGTGTTTTCACCAACATGAATTATAATGCTTAGCTGTCAGTTTTATGCAATGTGTTTTGGATATTTAGATTTACGGCAACAAAATAAATTATGAAACTCATTGCAGATTCCGGCTCTACCAAAACAACCTGGGTGTTGATTGATGATAATCAAACACAAAAACAATTCAGTTCCGAAGGATACAATCCATTCTTTATAAAAACTCCTGCTATAATAGAATCCATAAAAAAAAGTTTGCCTGGAGAAATTAAAACAGATTTAATTTCTGAAATTCATTTTTATGGTTCGGGAGTTTCGAATACAGAGAATGTGAAAATCATCAGCGATGCCTTTGAAGTTTGTTTTCCAAAAGCCAATTGTTTTATTGAACATGATTTACTGGCTGCATGCAGGGCATTATTGCAGAAAGAAAAAGGGTTTGCTGCAATACTCGGAACAGGAACCAACACTGCAATTTACAATGGACACGATGTTGAGTTAAATATTGATTCGCTCGGATATGCATTAGGCGACGAAGGCAGCGGAAGTTACATCGGAAGATTATTGCTGCGCAATTACCTGCGTGATTTTATGCCTGAAGAATTAGCCAAAAGTTTTCGTGCTCACTTTAAAACTGATAAGCTGGAGATACTACGAAGCATTTATGAAAAACCTTTACCAAACAGATTTCTTGCTTCATATGCTTCCTTCACTACTCACCATATTTCTCATCCGTTTGTTTTGAATATTGTGCAAGAAGCATTTCATGATTTTTTTGAAAACATTGTTTCGCATTATCCGGATTATACTTCATACGAATTCAATTGTGTCGGAAGCATTGCTTTTCATTTGAAAGATCTGTTAAGAGAAACCGCAACCGATTTCGGAATGAAGACCGGAAAAATTATTCAATCACCGATTGATGAATTGGTGAAATTTCATTTAGAGAATTAAGAGTTCAGGAAAATTAATATTGAATTTCAGTCAAGCTGCGTCAGTCAGCAATCTTTCGCTCTTGATTTTTGCTTAACAGACAAAATCCTATTGCAACAAGAATACTGGCTGCTATAAAAAACAAAAACATATTATCGAAGCCAAACTTTCCGGCAATACCCAAACCGATAACAGGTGCGGCAATATTTGCTATGCCATATGAAATAGAATAGAGCGCAGAATACTGTCCTTGTCGTTCTTTGCGTGGTCGTGATATGGCATAGTTAAACATAAAAGGCATTGCAAATATTTCAGACATGGTGATCATGAGCGTATATAAAATTGCAAACAACATCAGGCCATGACCTACTTGTAAAAGTGCAAATGATACAGGTAAGCAAATTACTCCGATGATGATAAAGGGAAATATCTTTTTCTTTTTTTCAAGAATGGTTATCAAAGGCATTTCAATAATCACAACCAGTAATCCATTTAATGCCAGCAACAACCCAATGGTGTCTTCATTGTAATGACATACGGTGTTAAAATATTGCGGCATGCTTGCAAACAACTGGAAGAAACAAATTCCATACAGTGCAACCAGTAAAATAAAAATCAGGTAACGGTAATCGCGATAAGCAGAGGTACTGCTATCAGCCAGCACTTCATTTTTATGGCGGTTGAGTTCAGGTTTTTTTCTGGGTAAGTACAGATATAACATGATGGCTGCAGCAAAACTTGTACATGCATCAATTACGAATAACCATTTATAACCAAGATACAAGGCAACGAATCCTCCAACTGCAGGGCCAACTGAAAACCCAAGGTTTATGGCTAACCGAACCAACGAAACTGAACGGGTTCGGTCGGTAGTAGTTGTATAATCGGCAATGGCAGCAGAGTTAGCCGGACGAAACATATCGGCACTCAAGGCATAAAAAAATATAACAATTGAAATGGCAATTGGTGAAGCAGCAACCAGGAGTAATAATAAAATAAACCCGCTGCAGATGAGCGAGTAAATCATAATATCAAAATGATTTCTCCGGTCAGTTAACCAACCACCCATGTAACTGCCGAGTACACTTCCCATTCCATAAAAACTCATAACGAAACCTGCATCAACAATTGTAAAATGCAATTCATTTGTCAGGTATAGTGAAGTGAATAATAAAACCATGGAGCCACTCCGGTTGATGAACATGGATATGGCAAGTATCCAGATGTTTCGCTGGAGATTTGAAAATGCTTCTTTATAAAGAGATAGAATAAATTTCATTGCGGGAATGGCACAAAAATAAAATTACCTTTTGCATTTTAACGCAGGGTTCTGATTACAGTAACCCTGCTTGAACAAAAATTTGAAGCGAACTATTTTCTTAATGGAAAAACGAAATTTTTATGAACGCTTATTGAATATCAATTTCAACCGGAGCAAAAATTTTCAGATTGTTCAATTGATTGTGAACGGAATCAATCCATTGTTTTTGTTTTGCTTTATTTATTCCGTGCTCCGTTTCTTTATCATACGCATCCTGCTCCTTGTTTAAAGCTGTAGTTACAGAATTATAAATTTTCTGAATTGCCAGACTTGCATTTTTTTCATTTTGAAAACTGATTTTCGAAATCTGCTGACGCATTTTCCGGGCATACAGTTCTGTTATATCAAAATGCAATTGTTCATGTTTTAACAATTCATCAGAACTATCTTTCAAAAAAGATTTTTGTGATATAAAAACGGTGTAACAAAACACCTGTGTTTTTTTATTATCCTTCTTCATATCAAGATACAAACCTGAATAAGTTAAACCCTGAAACGATCTGCCCGGTTTGGCTTTGAAATCAGAAAAGTGTAACGAAACATTTTCATTCCAGAGAATGGTATCTACACCAAATGCTCTTACATCATTTTGAGCAATCAAAAATTTTGAACTCAAACAAAAAATCAGAAAAAGAAAAAAGTGCTTCATGTTTTTAATCTGTAATTAGTAATCTGAAATTATTTTTTCTTGCTTGCAACATCAATATACACTGCAAGAATCAACACTGCACCTTTAATAATGTTCTGATAAAATGGTTCGATGTTCAGAATGCTCATACCACTATCGAGCGATGCCATAATTAATGCGCCTACAATTGCACCGAAAATGGTTCCGCGACCGCCCATTAAACTGGTGCCGCCAATGACACAGGCTGCAATTGCATACAACTCATATCCTGCTGCTGCATCGGGTGCAGCACTTCCAAGTCGGGCAGTATATACTATTCCGGCAACGGCGCTCAACAATCCGCATAAACCAAACACAAGCATGGTATTGAATTTAATATTTATTCCACTGAGCCATGCCGCCTCTGCATTTCCACCAATGGCAAAAACCCGTCGCCCGAAAACAGTTTGCTTTGCAATGAAACTTACTACAATTGCAAGCACCAGCATCACAATCACCGGAACGGGAATGGCTTTATCATTTTCGTCACCTGCAATTTGTGTTGTTAATGAATTTGAAAAGCTGTATTCAGGTTCATTGGCCAGTGGAGAATTTGCAGGAACATGAATGGGAGTTGTAATCGGATTTCTTTCGACTGCAGAATTATTGTGCGTAAAAACCCAGAGGAAGAAAATTAAGAATGCAGCCAACGAAATAATTCGTGCAGCAAAAACCGGTACACCCGAAACTTTTATTCCGAATTCTTTTTTCGTTTTTCTTTTTCTTAATTCAGTAAATGCAAACAACAGAATAAATAAAACGAATATCCAGATGCTTACTTGTTTGCTTAGGAAACCGCTTCCGAAAATCTGAAAATCATTGCTGACAGAAATAGTTTCGCCTTGCATGATTGCCATAATGCTTCCCCTGAAAATCAACAATCCGCCAAGCGTTACAATGAAAGCCGGAATGCGTAAGTATGCAGTGAGCGCTCCCTGAAAACATCCTGCAACAAATCCGATGACGAGTGTAAGTGTTATAGTCATCCACAAATTCATACCGTGCTTCATAAAAAAAATAGAAGCCACCCCACCAAAAAATCCGACCATGCTGCCAACCGATAAATCAATGTTGCCGCTAACAATAACGAGCACCATTCCAATGGCAAGAATGGCCACAATAGAACTTTGCCTAACTAAGTTGGTAATGTTGGCGGCTGAAAGAAAAATTCCATTCGTTACAACATGAAAAAACAAACAGATAAAAATTAAAGCAAACACCATTACGAGCGCACGGATGTTGTTGGTGTTTGATTTGAAAAACGAAGAACCTTTCACGGCGACCAATCTAATCACTAAATTATTTCTAAAGTATTTTCAATATTTATTTCAACTAAGCAAAAAAAAAGACCGCTTCGGTAGGGAAGCGGTCTCTTCAAAAAAATTTAGTTAGTGGTTATTTCAGTTTCACGACTTTTGAATGGATAGTATTTGTTCCATCAGTTAACCGGATAACATAAGTTCCGGCAGAAAGCGATTGAACTTTTAAAATGGTACTACCTGATGTGCTTTTTTGTTCCAGTATTTTTCTTCCTGTTGCATCAAACAATTCAATCAGCAAATTTTTATTTATTCCTGAATATAGAATATTGATTTCATCGGTCATTGGATTTGGAAATAGTTGCCAGTCGGTATTGTCAATTTGTGTTTCATCAATTCCAATTGTAATGACATGAAAACCTGCAATGTCGTCGCGGTTGCGGGGTAAAAGTTTCCAGTTGCCGAAAGCATAAGTCAATTCTCCATAGATATATTCTAACTGACCATTCAACTGTAATGAATCGGTATTAAATGAAAATCCAATGTCGTTTGAATAATCATCACAACGCAAGCCATTAGTTGTACTTGTGTTTTTATAAATACTCCATTCACCGAAATTGCTTGGCGCATCAGGATTCAGATTAACTACAAACACCGAATCATATTTCAGCAACATGCTTTCATAAGGTTCAGTGAAATTGAACTTACCGGCTTTCACACTATCAATATTCAAATTGGCTATTGCTGAAGGCAAAGAATTTCCTGTAGTAAGAACCGTGAATACAACTGAGTCGAGTGAGGTGACATTGAAATTCTCTTTCACAAAAGCCTTGGTGATTTTGATATTGTCTCCGCGGTGAAGAGTTGTTAATCCTGTTCCGATCAGTGAAATTCCATTCCATGGAAGATTACTGCTTTGAATAAATACACTTCCCAAATCATACAAGCTTCCCGATTCGCTCATTACTATTCCCTGCACATTCATGTTGCTGATAGTTTGGTTTGCATATGGAGAGCCTGAGTATCCAAGTGGATGCCATTGCAATTGCTGAATACTTGTAACTCCACTGTTCTTTACAAGATAAAATTTATTTGTTCCCAGTGAATCAGGATAATTAGTATAGTAACCTTGATTGTCAGTTGCTTTAATCCAGTACTTAACATAAGTGCTGTCGGGGCCAATTGCCGGAATGGTTGCCTGCCAGTAATTGCCTGTTGTATTGGTCATTGGTACCGAACTGAAAGTGTTATTGGTTAAACCATTAGTATAATATAATACTGAAGATGCAACTGATTGGTCATCGGTAATCAATGCCGTTACTGTTTGAGTTTGTGTTGTAGATGGAATGGGATTGCTTAGTGTTGTTGAGCCAACTGTAGGTGCAGCATAGGTTGTTTGACCAATATCAGCCATGGTTAATGGCGCAAGAAAATATTCATAAGGACCGTTTCCGGTTTTAAATTCAATGATTACTCCTTTAACAAAAGCCAGTACAGAATTAACAACAGGAGTGTCGAATGCAGCAGGAGTGAAGCTTCCGGAAGAAGTACAAAAATTATCGGAAGTGTCATTTCTGATCCATCCGCTCATATCTCTGATTTTTATTTTATTTCCGAAATTATCCTGAATGCTCCAGTTAATTCTTGTTCCACCGTTGGCACTGATCACAGAAACATCAACCACTCTTACATTTTGCATTTCAACATACACACCTTCATACTTTTCTCCTGATGTAATTTGTATTGTTTGTCCTCCTTGTCCATCGCTGACTTCAAACGAATCTATTGGCACAATAACCGCAGAAGGAATTGGATTTGAAAAACTTGTTGGTGTAATAACAACCGGTAAAATATTTAATTGTGTATTGTTTGAAAAAGAAGAAAGAATTCCAGTCACTTTCACTGTGTTTCCTAATACACAATTGTCTTGAAATAATGAACTGTTACTTAATTGTAACAAAGCAGCGGGACCACTGCCGGCACCTATTACCGCAGGATCTGCAATGATTTGAATTCCATTCCATGCACCTGCAGAATTTACATCGGAAAGAAAAGTAGCAACACGGCTTCCGGTTGTACTTTGCCCATAAGCACATGGGTCAAAAATCACAACACCTTCAACCTGTACCGTATCTCCGATATAAGCAAGCGCTGAATCCAAACCATTCGAAAGGTTTTGATCATCTACATATTGTAAATCATGAATGCTTATTAAAGGATAGGTTTGTGAAAACGCCATTGCAGGAAAAAACAATGCAACAGCAACAATTAATTTCTTTATCATTTTAATTTTTGTTTAACCCATTAATTCGGGGCTGCAAGTATCTGAATTTCAATTGAGAAATTATACTGTTTGGTATTAAATAAATGTGCACACGCAATTTCCTGTTTCATTCAGATTAAAGAGGAACTCAGCATAAAAAAACAGGATCAGAGTTTAAATAGAAAAATGGAATTTACTTTTTGTTGATATAAATACAAATTCTATTTGAGTATTAAATAGTTTTAACTTTAATAACTTTAAAAATATACCATCAGAAAAGTGAAACTAAGTCAGTACAGTTTATTGTTAATTGCGGTCAACATTTATTCGCCCGAACATTTTATCATCCTTGTCTTTGCGGGTATTATCTTCCAATGGATATTCTTTTCTCATTGGGAAAATGGTCATTTCATCTACATTCAAAATCCGTTTCAGATTTGGATGCCCTTCGAAAATCACTCCATAGAAATCATAGGTTTCCCGTTCCATCCAGTTGGCTCCTTTAAAAAGATTAACCGCTGTTGGAATTTTGGGCTCACCGGATAATGCAACTTTAATTCTTACACGAAGATTGTGGAGGAAAGAATGCATGTGATAAACCACTTCAAATTTTTCGGCACGATCAGGAAAATGAACGGCACAAATATCAGTGAGAAAAATAAATTGCATCTCCTCATCATCGCGAAGAAATTGTAATAATGGAATGATAGAATCTCTATCTGTTCGCAAAGTCAGCATCCCATAAGGTTCTTCAGGCGAATGAACTTTGGCACCAAATTTTTCGCCAATGCGCTCTGTTACTTTTTTATAATCAATTGTTGCGCTCATCTTATTCCGTATGATTCAAGTAAAGCTTTGTATTCTGGAGAGTTTCTTCTGCGTTGCGATTCGTTGTGAACCAAATCCTGAATGCGCATAAAACCATCAATAATTTGTTCAGGTCGTGGCGGACAACCAGGCACATAAACATCTACAGGAATAATCTGATCAATGCCCTGGAGCACTGAGTAAGTATCAAAAATTCCACCGCTGCTTGCGCATGCACCAACAGCAATTACCCAGCGAGGTTCGGCCATTTGCTCATACACTTGTTTTAAAACCGGACCCATTTTTTTTGCAATAGTTCCCATCACCATTAATAAATCTGCCTGACGAGGAGAAAAACTTAATCGCTCAGCACCGAAGCGAGATAAATCATAGTGTGGTCCCATGGTAGCCATAAATTCAATTCCGCAACATGAGGTGGCAAATGGTAATGGCCATATTGAAAATTGTTTAGCTAAACCAATAGCCTTATCAAAACTGGTTGCATAATAACCCGGACCGCCAACACCAAGTGGAGGAGCAACTATTTTGGCCTTTACTGTATTTATATCGAGTGACATTTGGCTATAAGTTTAAAAGTTGTGAGTTTAATGTTTCGGGTTATTTTGATATTGTGTAAATTGATAATTTATTATTCCCAATCCAATGCTCCGCTTCTGATTACATATATTAATCCGCACAATAACAATCCCATGAAGAGCAACATAGTTATTAAACCATTCATTCCTAATTCAAGAAAATTAATTGCATATGGATAAAGAAAAATTACTTCCACATCAAACAAAACAAAAAGTATGGCCGTTAAAAAATACTTGATTGCAAAAGGCTGTCGTGCATTTCCTACTGATTCAATACCGCTTTCAAATGCTCTTAATTTCTTTTTTGTTGAAAGTTTTGGACCAATAATGTGTGTGACAAACATGGTTAAACCCACAAAACCACCTGCAACTAGAAACTGAATCAGAATTGGAAAAAAATCGACCGGTGAACTGTTCATGCTAATTTTTTATTGCATTTTATGCGCGACAAAATAAGGTAAGCACTATCAATAAAACAAGGAGCAAAATCAGTTGTAATTAATTGTTTTCAAAATTCTGATAGGTTATTGATTTCATTCTGAATTTTTCGAATCTTAATAGATTTAAACAACAAGCAAAAAAGAGCAGAAATGGAGGGGGGAAGTGTAAAATTCATGAAATGGTTTGAGAGAGGCATTTTACCCTGCTCTGAATGAAAAGAAATTAAGACAAAACAATTTTTACATTGAGAAAAATTAACCGTGAAAAAAATTTCAAATCTGTAATGACCAATTGTGCTATTAAAAATGGTGTGAGTGACTTTGTGTTATCTGATTTAATTAATTTATCTATCAGAAATGGTATATAAAGACAACAAGGTCTTTATATCTGATAAATATCAGTAGTACAATTGACTTAACTCATATAACCACTTTATTTTACTCGCTTAATTCGCACCATAATTATTAAAACCCCTAAATAAATAAGCATGAAAAAATTAATCCTTCCTGTTGTTGCACTTGGAATTATGTTCTGGGCTGCATGTTCAAGTCCTGCTAAAGAAGAAGGCAGTGGCGAAACTCCTGAATCAATGGTTCCGGATGAAGTAAATAAAAACATTGATGAAAAAGGCGTTGGAAAATTTACCAATGTTGAACTCACGCATCCGTTAAATCAGGATTGGGTGAAAGAAGGTGAGGGTGTTTACAATATGAAATGTTTATCGTGTCACAAACTCACCGATGAAAAATTAGTTGGCCCCGGTTGGAAAGGTGTAACCACTCGTCGCAAGCCTGAATGGATAATGAATTTTGTGACCAACACTGAAGAGATGATTGACAAAAGCCCGGAAGCGCAAAAAATGCTTGAGGTGTGTTTAACCAGGATGCCTAATCAGAATTTAAGTGATCACGATGCGCGAACTGTATTAGAATTCATTCGCAATAACGACGGAGAAAAATAATTTAACTAAATCCCAAACAATAAAACCAAATTTCAAAATATGAAAAAAATAATGTTCATCTCATTGGTAGTTGCAGGTGTTGCAATTTCTTTTGTTGGATGTAAAACACACAGTACTCAGTCTGCGGTTTCCGGTGATGCAGCATCTAAAGTGTATGTTGCTCCAGGTAAGTATGACGAATTTTACAATTTCGTTTCCGGTGGTTTCAGCGGACAAATGGCTGTGTATGGTTTACCATCAGGTCGTTTGTTTCGTGTGATGCCTGTTTTTTCTGCTGACCCACAAAGTGGTTATGGTTATACTGAAGAAACCAAAGCCATGTTAATGACCAGTAATGGCTGGATTCCATGGGACGATTTGCACCATGTTGCGCTGTCTGAAACAAAAGGTATTCACGATGGTCGCTGGGCATTCGGAAACGGAAACAACACGCCAAGAGTAGCGCGAATTAATTTAAAAACTTTCGAAACGGAAGAGATCATTGAATTGCCAAACAGTAATGGTAATCACTCTTCACCTTTCATAACGGAAAACACAGAATATGCAGTTGCCGGAACACGATTCTCAGTTCCGTTAGATGACAACAACGATGTATCCATTGATTCATACAAACAGAATTTCCACTCTACAGCAAGCTTCATTAAAGTTGATCCTGAAACAGGTCACTTAAGTATAGCATTTCAGGTGATGTTGCCTGGGGTTAATCTTGATTTATCAAGAGCAGGAAAAGGTCCGAGCCACGATTGGTTTTTCTTTTCTTGCTACAATTCTGAACAAGCCAATACTTTATTGGAAGTAAACGCATCACAAAAAGATAAAGACTTTGTAGTTGCTGTGAACTGGAAAAAAGCTGAAGAATATGCTGCTGCAAACAAAGGAAAAAAGATGAGCGTGAAGTATGCCCATAATTTTTATGATGAAGGAAAACAAATGGCAACAACAGATTGGGGAACAGAAGTTCAGGTGTTAGACCCTGCAAATTGTCCAGACATGGTTTACTTAATGCCTTGTCCGAAATCACCACACGGTTGCGATGTGAATCCTACTGGCGAATACATTGTTGCCAGCGGAAAATTAGCTGCGGTTATTCCTGTTTTCTCATTTGCTAAAATGCAGAAGGCAATTGCTGATAAAACTTACGATGGGGATTATGGTGGAATTCCTGTGTTGAAATACGATGCAGTGTTGTATGGCGAAGTTCAAAAACCGGGTCTTGGTCCGTTGCATACTGAGTTTGATGATAATGGAAATGCTTATACTTCATTCTTTGTTTCATCTGAAATAGTGAAATGGAATGTGAAAGATTTGAAAGTATTGGATCGCGTTCCTACTTATTATTCAATCGGTCACTTGTGTGTTCCGGGTGGATGCACTGCCAAACCTTGGGGCAAGTATGTAATTGCTTACGATAAAATTACAAAGGATCGTTACCTTCCAACAGGTCCTGAGCTTTGTCAGGCTGCACAGCTGTACGATATCAGTGGTGAGAAAATGAAACTGCTTTTAGATTTTCCAACCATTGGTGAACCTCACTATGCTGAAGCAATTCCTGCTGATTTAATTATGAAGAACAGCATGAAGTTTTATAAAATTGAAGAAAATAATAATGCTTATGTGTGCAAGAGTGAAAAAGATGCAAAGGTGGTACGCACCGGAAATCGTGTTGATGTTTACATGACAGCTATTCGCTCACACTTGGCTCCTGATAATATTGAAGGAATTAGAATGGGTGATGAAGTTTACTTCCATGTAACAAATCTCGAACAGGATTGGGATGTACCACATGGTTTTGCTGTAAAAGGAAATCAGAATTCTGAAGCATTGATAATGCCTGGACAAACTCGCACTGTAAAATTTGTTCCAACAAAATCAGGAGTGGTGGCGTTCTATTGCACTGATTTCTGTTCTGCGCTGCACCAGGAAATGCAGGGATACATTCGCGTATCACCGGCAGGATCTAATGTACCATTAACTTTTTCGCTCGGAAAAAATCCGGTTGCGAACTAAACATTAATTAAAAAACTCCACTGGCAGAAGGGGATCTGCCAACAATCAGGATGGTGGATACTGTCCGCCTTTTATAGGGCGGACAGTTTTTTTTAAGTCAGATTAAATTCGTTCATTATTATTCGTTGAATAATTTTTTTTCAAGTAAATTCTCGAACAGAATTTAATTCAAAACAAAAAACAAAATCATGACTACACATAATAAGTCGCATAAATTATCAGCCATATCAAGGGTGTTAATTGCGATTGGTTCACTTTCATTCATAGCAAGTTATTTTTTTCCAATCTGGTCCATTCAGTTATGGGCTCCTCAGTATCCCGAAGGATTGGAAATGTTTATCTGGCACAATAACATTACAGGAGATGTAAACACCATCAACGGACTGAATCACTACATCGGAATGAAAATGATTAAGGTCGAAATGTTTCCTGAATTTAAAGTACTGGGAATTCTCGTTGGCATTTATATGGTTTGGGGATTATTGGTTTCCATCACCGGATCATTCAAATTATTAATTTCATTTTTTATTGGTGATGTGCTTTTTGCTGTTGCAGCCTTGGCTGATTTTTTTCGCTGGGGTTACGATTATGGTCATCACTTAAATCCGCATGCAGCCATTCAGGTTCCGGGAATGAGTTACCAGCCTCCATTAATCGGATACAAACAATTATTAAATTTCGAAGCCATCAGCAGGCCGTACATTGCAGGCTGGATAATTGTTATTGCAGGGGTAATTACTTTTTTAGTTTTATTTTTTGAATGGATGAAAAGACGAAAACACAATAAGCGCTTGCCACATGTTTTTAGTTTAATTGGATTGCTGATGTTGTTATCGTTTTCGTCATGCTCCCAAACTGTTGAGCCAATAAAAATCGGTACTGATAATTGTACTTATTGTCAAATGACGATTATGAAAAACAACAATGGAGGAGAAATTATTTCTAAAAAAGGGAAAGTTTTTAAGTTCGATGACATGGGATGCTTGCGTGATTTTATTGCAGATAAAAAAATTGCAGCAAGCGATATTTCAAAAATATTTCTTAATGAAATGGAATCGGGAACCATGGTAGAATCATCATTGCTTGCCTTGATAAAAAACGATTCGTTTAAAACCCCGATGAACTATAATATTATTGCAGTGAAAAAAGAAAAAGCGAAAGATTATCTTTCAAAAAAAGGGAGCACCGAAGTTGATTTGAACGAATGGTTAAAATAAGAAAGACAGTATTAGCAGTTGCATTTTTATTAACCTTGTTTTCATTTCATATTGAAGCGAAACAAATTCTTGTTTCGAAAAACGGTAACGGAATTTCTTCTTTAAAAACTGCACTCACTAAAGTTTCTGCCGGCGATACAATAATTATTTCCGAAGGAATTTATCCGGAACACGGAATACTCATTCATATTCCAGTTACAATCATCGGAAAAAATTTTCCTGTGATTGACGGCGAGGCGAAGGGGCAAATATTTTATATTGATACAAGCCTTGTAACTATCACAGGTTTGATAATTCAGAATACCGGATTCTCGTCAATGGATGATGTGGCAGGAATAAGAACGCAACATGTTTCTCACATTACCATTTCGGGAAATAAATTTTTGAATTGTTGTTACGCCATTTTTTTAGCAGCGAGCAATCACTGCATCATTCAAAATAATTTTATAAAAGGAAATCCTGCTAATCAGCAATTGGCAGGAAACGGAATTCATTGCTGGCAAAGTATTAATTGTGATATAAACCACAATGAGATAACAGGACAACGAGATGGAATTTATTTTGAGTTCGTGCAGGGTTCAACCATTTCTGATAATCACAGTTATGAAAACATGCGTTATGGATTGCATTTTATGTTCAACGACAATAATCGTTTTGTCAAAAATTATTTTGAAAACAATGGTTCTGGTGTAGCAGTGATGTTCAGTAAAAATATTACGATGCTCAACAATACTTATCGCGATAACTGGGGAGCAAGTGCTTATGGTTTGCTGCTGAAAGAAATTAATGACAGTTATGTATTATACAATCACTTCGAAAAAAATACGGCTGCTGTCTATATGGAAGGTTGTAATCGAATTGTTTTTTCGCGCAACGATTTCATACAGAATGGCTGGGCTATTCGGGTGCAGGCAAGTTGCATGAATAACACCATCGCTTTTAATAATTTTTCAGGAAACACTTTTGACATTGCAACAAATGGTTCACTCTCGTTAAATATTTATTCAGGAAATTATTGGGAGCAATATGAAGGATATGATTTGAATAAAAACGGAATCGGAGATATTCCATTCCGTCCTGTAAGCGTGTTCAGCATGTTCAGTGAGAATATGCCGGAAAGCATGGTAATGATGCGCAGCTTTTGTGTAACATTGCTCGATAAGATTGAAAAAGTTATACCGGGTGTAATTCCGGAAGACTTGATTGATAATTCCCCAATGATGAAAAAAATAAACAATGCTTATCCGGGTTCAGGAACTTAGCAAATCGTTCAGAAAATTAGAAGTGCTGAAAAATGTTTCAGTGTCGTTTGAAGCCAATCAATGTGTGGCCATCATTGGTCCGAATGGTTCAGGCAAAACCACTTTTATAAAATCTGTTTTGGGAATGGTGATTCCCGACAGCGGAGAAATTATAGTGAGTGATAAGAACATTAAAAATAATTTTCATTACCGCGAAGCAATCGGCTACATGCCTCAAATAGGCAGGTATCCCGAGAATACCACAATGGGTCAGCTCTTCAGTATGATAAAAGATATTCGCAAACACAATGGTGTTTCTTTGGATGAAGAGTTGATTGAATCATTTCATCTTCCGGCTTTATACAACAAAAGAATGCGCACGCTTTCTGGCGGAACTCGACAAAAAGTTAGCGCGGCCCTTTCGTTTTTATTTAACCCTGAAATTCTGATTCTCGATGAACCCACCGCGGGATTAGACCCATTGAGTGCTGAAATATTAAAAGATAAAATTCAGCAAGAGCGCAAAAAAAATAAATTGATACTCATCACTTCACACATCATGAATGACTTGGATGAATTGAGTTCGCATGTGATGTACATGCTGGAAGGCAACCTCATGTTTTTTAAAACGATGGAAGAATTGAAAGCTGAAACAGGAGAGGAGCGACTCGGAAAAGCAATGGCGAAACTGATGAAGCAACAAACCAACTGAAACCGAAAACATGAAATTAGTTAAGTATATATTTTTCGATTTGGTGCGCAGCCGGTTTGTGTTTTTTTATTTTTTGCTGCTGCTGCTTTTCACCGGAACATTTATTCTGTTGCAGGATGATGTATCGAAAGTGCAATTGAGTTTACTGAACATTATCATTTTAGTAGTTCCGTTGGTGAGTGTGATTTTTGCGACCATTCATTGGTATAATTCCGCTGAGTTTATTGAAGTATTACTGGCGCAACCTGTCAGCCGCAAACGAATTTTCATCAGCGAATTTGTGGCGTTGAGTTTAGCAGTTGGCGGCGCATTTATTTTAGCAACCGGAATTCCGTTGTTGATTTTTTATCCAGATGCAGTTTCGTTGTTGCTGATGGTTGGAGGATTTTTTCTCACCATTATTTTTATCGCACTTGCATTCTGGTCTGCAGTATTCACACGCGATAAAGCAAAAGGAATAGGATTGAGTTTAGTGTTGTGGTTGTATTTCTCATTGATATACGATGGATTGGTTTTAATGCTCATGTTCAACTTCAGCGATTATCCGATTGATAAAATTGTGGTGGTGTTGCTCTCATTAAATCCGGTTGATGTTTCAAGAGTAATGGTGCTCATGAAAATGGAAATGAGCGCAATGCTTGGATACAGTGGAGCAGTGTTTACCGATTTTCTCGGAAGCAGTGTTGGACTGATTTACTCAATCGTGTTACTCATCATTTGGTCAATCGTTCCTTTCTTCTGGGCATTAAGAAAATTTTCAAAAAAAGATTTGTAGCTGATGGAAGAAAATGTTTTCAGAAAAAGATTTTTAGTTGCACTGTTTAATTTTTTAGTGATTGCTTCCATCGGCACATTGCTTCGCTATGTATTTATTCATGAAGTAAAAATTGTTGGTGATTACAAACATGTGCTTCACGCACACTCGCACATTGCCATGATGGGCTGGGTGTTCATGGCCTTGTTTGCTTCCTTGCTTTTTGCTTTCACACCACAAACTTCAAACAGAAAGCTGTATCACATTTTATTCTGGATCAATCAGGTGAACTGCATGGTGCTGATTGTGAATTTCTGGATTCATGGGTATGATTTTGTGAGCATCATTCTTTCAACCATTTATGTTGTTATCACATATGTTTTCGCTATAAATATTTTTCGCGATATGAAAAATGTTTTAATAAATCCCATTGCGAAAAGATTGGTTCAGTTCGCTTTGTTTTTTTTATTTCTATCTACTATTGGCTTGTGGGCTATTGGACCTGTGCTAACTAATTTACATGGTTCGCAAAAAGTGATTTGGTATTATTTGTTAGTGCAGTTCTATATTCATTTTCAATACAACGGCTGGTTTATTTTCAGTTGCCTTGCTTTGTTTTTCAGTTTATCAAAAAATAATTCTGTTGAAAATAAATTTCACATAACACCGGTTTACTGGATGGTGGCAAGTGCGCTTACTACTTATTGCTTAAGCATCTTTTGGGGATTTCCTGATTACCACATCTTCCTGAATATTTCGCTGGCAGCAGCTTTCTTCCAGTTGTATTTCACCATTCAATTATTCCGAAAAAATAAAAATGTGGTGAAAGAAATTTTCAGCGAATTAAAATCGGGAGTAAAAATTTTATTTATCATTTCATTTTCTGCATTAATTGTCAAACAACTTTTACAGGTAATAATTATTTATCCTGAAATGGCGCATGCTTCTTTTGTATTGCGTAATTATGTTATTGCATACCTGCATTTAACATTCCTTGGAGTTACTACAGTTTTTATTCTTGGTTATGCGTGGCAGAAAAATGCATTGGTAATTCAATCGGTTTTTTCAAAAATTATTATCAGTACTATTGTAATCAGCATTTTTGCAATTGAACTTTTGCTTTCTATAATGGGAAGTTTATCATGGGCAGGCAGGCAAACTGTTCCGCTTTTTTATCAGTTGGTTTTTATTTTTTCGTTTGCGATTGTTTTGAGTTTATTGATTGTGCTGATAGTGAATAGTAGAAAGAAAGCATGAACAGTTCAAACCAACAATACGAACTTTTTTATGTTTGAGATAAAGACTCACCCACGAAAAACAACAATCCGACTTATTGCGCATCCACCCTCTCTCTTTTCGAACTTAAAAAATCAGTCAGACTTTTTTGTGAAAAGAAAGAGGGAGAAAAATAAACAGCAAACAAAAAACTCTGATTAATGAATTACTCCCTCTCTGCTTTCTTGTTTTACTTTTTTGTTTGCTTGACTCTGAAAGGAGAGAGGGTGAAAATATTTCTGCTCTGATTGATAGCTGTGCGCGGGAGAGTTTTTTACAAACCAACAATACGAACTTTATTATGTTTGATGGGATGACTCACCCACGAAAAACATCAGTCAGACTGAATGCGCATCCACCCTCTCTCTTTTCGAACTTAAAAAATCACGCAGACTTTTTCGGGAAAAGAAAGAGGGAGAAAAATAAACAGCAAACAAAAAACTCAGATTAATGAATTACTCCCTCTCTGCTTTCTTGTTTTACTTTTTTGTTTGACTCTGAAAGGAGAGAGGGTGAAAATATTTCTGCTCTGATTGATAGCTGTGCGCGGGAGAGTTTTTTACAAACCAACATTACGAACTTTATTATGTTTGATTGGATGATGATGAAGTTGGAAAAATGAAAACATTTCTTCGCCCGTTTGTTTTTATGGTGATGATCGTAAATGCATTTGGTTTTTATTGGGGAATGCAACCGCAGGCAATTGGACCTTATGTAGCGATGTTCTTTTTACTCATCAATTTTATGCTGGTAGTAGTGGGAGTTGTTAAAGTAATTCTACTGCAGAGAAAAAAGGCTGAAATAAATTACCCGATACATTATGTGTTAGTCATGCTTATTCCGGTAACAGCGCAGTTAATTTTATTTCTGCTGATTGATTTGTTTGCGCGAAAAGGAGGGTGCTGAAATTTTCATACCTGCCTGCGGCAAGCAGGAGAGATGAATATGCCGAAATTGATGTGGCGTTCATACCAGTTGCCGGAATTAGTGCATCAATGCTTTACAAACTTACTTACACTCCACCCATCTTTACTTTGCACTCTAAGAAAGTAAATACCTGAGGATAACTCTGCAACAGAAATTTCAGTTGAAGTTTTTAGCGTGGAATAATTTTGTGTGAAAATTATTTCGCCTAACACATTAGTAACTTCCAGTGATTGAATATTTTTTGAAGATGTGATAGTGAGTTGGTCAGTTGCAGGATTCGGATATAAACTGAATTCACTTTCTTCTAATTCTTCTGCTATAGTATTAATAAGCCCATACTTAGCTATGTTTACTAAATGATACCCATTGTAGTCTCCAACAAATGCACCTCCACCATACAATTCTCCATTATAAACTGCTAATGTTATAAAGAAACCGCCTACATCAATATCAAGACCTAATCCCACGCTATGCCATGTAGAATTATCCCACCTTGCAACTGAAGGAGAATTAGTTGCTCCTCCACCGGCACTTACAAATAGCCCCCCAACATATAAACTACTATCCATTTTTGTAAAGCAATATACTTCAGGTAAGATACCATCTATACTACCTCCGACATCTGACCATAATGTATCATTCCACTTGCAAATTCCATTTACTGAAACTCCTCCGGCATCATTTATTCTACCTCCAATATATAATTCATTTTTATAATCATCTATTGCATAAACATACGCAGTTGATAACCCTGTGCCGTAATTCAAAACTCCTGTTCCTAAATTACTCCAACTTGTATCATTCCAGACTGCTATGCTGTTTACACTATCTAATGTTCCTGCTTTATCAAATGTGCCGCCTACATACAGTTTATCGTTCCATACATGCATGGCTCTTACATCCGAACAACACGCCTGTGTCCATTGTACTCCTCCACCTACTGAACTCCAACTTACTCCGTTATAACAGGCAATTCGACTGGCGGATAAGCCATCAATATTGGTAAACTCACCTCCTGCATATAATTTGTCGTGATAAATGCAGAAGCAATATACTAACCCGTTCGCAATACAATCAGAAACCAATCCTGAATCGCTAATATGAAAAATTGATCCATTTGTTGTGCCTCCACAACCATAAATAACTCCATTATATAATCCAAGAGAATGTATATGGGGTAATCCAACTGCCCCATTTGGATATGGCACATTTGAATCCCAGTTAATGCCATCCCAAAAAGCAATTCCTTCACATTCAAAAGTATCCACATTTTTAAAAACTCCACCGGCATATAACACCTCATTTATTGTATCTTTCAGTAAAGTTAAACAAGAGTGATTTACATTTGTTCCTAATCCACTACCTACATTTTGCCACGAGAATTGGGCACTACAATTCACAGAACTTAAAATGAATATAAATGCAGTTATTTTTTTCATTTTAATGTTGAATTACAATTAAAGATTTAAGCAAACTATTTTCCGCCTCGGTTCGCGTCCACACAAACCGAAACTTTACGGTTACCATGCTTGTCCAATGTGTGTAAGAAAATTAAACTCATCGTTCCCGTAAATATAGAACTGTACCGACGAATATCTGTATTCTTCCTGTGCCTAAACCAAATTTCATTTTAAGTTGCTTGAATATTTCTGTTCGTGATGTAGCCACAAACCGAGGCAGTAAAAGTTCTTTCTGAAAACAACTTACCCAAATAATAATTTAAAATAAAACGAAGGCTTGCGAAGTTGACTTCGAATATCCAAATCGTTGAACATGCAAGAGATGGTTTCCTGCACTGTTTTATTTCGTGCAGCCTTATTCACCACAAAATTAAAAAGCCACCCGTGCTTCGATAAATTTTGCAGTCGTTTGCTTAAACTTAATTCGTTCCATAGTTTATGATAAACAAGCTCGTCATATTCTTTCAATTGTGTTTTTGAAAAATCATTCACTCCAATTGCTTTTACTGCAATATCAGCAGCAACCATTCCGCTCAGCATGGCATTGCCGATTCCTTCGCCGGTAAACGGGTCAATCAGCGATGCGGCATCACCAACCAATAAATAACCATTGCCTGAGATGGGGCGCTTTTTTGAACCAAGCGGTAAACCATAACCTTTTACATCATCAACCAACACCGCATTTTTAAATCGCTCTTTCAGCGTCGGATATTTTTCCAGTATCTGAGGTAATAATTTTTTCAGATTCGCTTTTCGTTTACTCACAATATCGCTCCGCATTCCGATTCCAACATTCGCCTGTCCGTTTGGTAATGGAAAAATCCAGAAATAACCCGGTAGCAATTCATCTAAAAAATGAAGCTCAATAAAATTGTCTTCATCCATTCCACTCACATTTTTATAATAAGCGCGGATACCTGCACAATAATGTTCGTGTTCTACTTCAATTTCTCCAAACTCACGCGCAAATGCACTGTGGGCACCATCGGCTGCAATTAAAAGTTTAGTACTGAACAATATTTCATTTTCATTCAATCCAACCAGCCATTCATTATTTATTTTTTTAAAATATTTAAATTGGGTGTTTTCAATCAGTTGAATAAGTGGCTGCTGCTTTACCTGTTCAATTAAAAAATGATCGAAATCCATTCGCTTCGAAATAAAACTCGGGGCATTGCCCACGGCAGGATAATCTTTTTTAAACGGGATACGGATGTTTTTGAGATTGGGGGCAAAAAATTTAACACCATACGAACCAACCTGAATGGAGGATGAAGAAAGTTGATTAACCAGTTCAGGATTTAATTTATTCAATATGCTCACCACTTTACCGCTCAGCGCATCACCACAAATTTTATCGCGCGGAAATTTTGCTTTATCAATCAGCACTGAACGAACTCCTTTTGAAGCAAGAAATAAAGCGGTTGTTGCTCCACCCGGTCCGGCACCTAAAATACACACATCAGTTTTCTGCATCGGTCAAAGAAAAGAATTAAGATTTTAATACTTAGCGTTTCTTCGCAGTTTATATATAATTTCAGATTGCGTTATGTAAATGAGTCTATAAAAATAATTGTTGAATGGTTTTCATTTTCTTTGCGGTTACTCATGCGAATTTGTTTTCTTTTTTGTTTACAGTTTGTTATTTCATTCACAGGCTATTGTCAAAGCGAGATAAGCCGGCAGGATTCCGGGAAGTGCTATGCATTGTGTGGTGCCCCGTTAGTATATAGAATCGAAATTATTCAAGTGGTTAATAATCCAAAACATAAAAAAACACTTTTACTTCCAGCTTCATATTTACAAACAATGGATACAGTTCAATTGTCGTCAGGTGATTCGGTTTGGCAAATTCTGCCGGGAATTTATGATGTAACAGAAGAAAAAATTTTAACCGGAAATGGTAAATCAAAAACGATTTCGAAGTACATTGTTTTACAGGAACCAACCAAAAAATATACACGGGCTGATAAAAAAATTAAGCAACTGACAATTTATGAGGTAGCTGATTTACCATCGAAAAAAAGGATGGAGTTTCCGGCAACTTATTCCAGCGTGAGTTTAAAAAAATTAGTGAATGCAGAAACCAGTGAACTGGAAATTGAAGTGCTTTGTCCTGAGAAATTAACTGAAGTAATGATTGACAGGATTCAAAATAAATTAAGAATGCTTGGATTTGCTGCCGATAATTTTTCAAATGAATTGGGAGAAACAACTGAAGATTCGTTGAAAAAATTTCAACAACAAAATCAATTGCCCATTGGTGGATTGAATATTCCAACTTTGCAATTATTGGGTGTTGGCTTTTAAGTTGGTAATAAAAAACAAGAATGATTTACCGCAACAATCATTTTATTCTAAATTCACCACCGAACAGTTTCATGCATTAATGAGGAAAGGTTTAAAATTCACTTGTCTATTTTCATTGGTTTGTTTATTCATAGTTTTTTTTTCATGTAAAAAAAGCATTGAAGTAAATCCATCATGGGAAACCACCATGTTGGTTCCGATTCTGAAATCAAATCTGAATCTTGGAAATATTGTAGGAGATTCCATTCTTCAATCTAATGCGGATAGCAGTTTGCAATTGATTTATGAAAGTACATTGTACAGTTTAAAACCCGGCGATGGTGCTTTTCAAATTCCTGATACCATTGTAAAGGGAACATATAATCTTACCAATCTCGCTTTGGCTAATCAGGCTATTGTTTATAATCTTTCACTTGGTCAGGCAGCCCAGCAAATGGGACCGCAGGGCGATTTTATTATTTCAGCGAACGGTACCATGGCAGCCATACCATCAATCAACAATCAGTCAACCGGCAACAATGATGTGAACGCAACACAGTTTTTTCAAACAGCAACTTTGCAACATGGATTTTTAGAAATTACTATTTACAATGGATTTCCTATTGATATCAGCAATATTCAATTTCAAATAAAAAATAAAATCAGCGGAACAATTGTAGCCGATACTTTTTTTACAAATATTATTTCGGGCACCACCTCCACAAAAACGGTAGATCTCAGTGGGAAAACTGTTGAAGGAACTTTGGTTTTTAAAATCATTGATTTGGACAGTCCGGGTAGCGCTGTTCCTGTTTTGATTGATACAACTGATGCATTGCAAATGACCATGCAGGTAACAGAAATGATTGTTACATCGGCAACGGCAGTATTTCCTTCGCAGGATATTATTAATCAGGATCAGGAAACAATTTATAATTTAAGTGGTGGTGCTAAATTGAAATTCATTGATGTTCATAGTGGAAAATTGCAGATGACAGTGCATAGTGCAATCAAGCAACTGGTGCATTTTAATTATGGTTTTCCAGGGGCAACTGATCAGTTTGGCAGTACAATAAATTTATCCACCGACTTACCACCTGCCCCGCAAAACGGTTTAAGTTCGCTCACCAGAGAATATGATCTGGCAGGTTATCGGTTAGACCTCACAGGGCTCAATCATATTTCTTACAACGCGTTTGTTAATCACATTGCCGCATCAATTGATTCAACAGGGCAAGTGCAAACGCTTTCGTTTGCCGATAGTATTTATATTGATTATGGTTTGGTGGATGTGGTGCCCGAATACATTGAAGGATTTTTAGGTCAGCAGATTTTAACCCTTGGACCTGAAGAAGTGAATTTTGATTTGTTTAAAAATATTCAGAGCGGAAGTATTTCACTAAAAGATGTGAATGTTGGAATTGATATTGAAAATGGAGTAGGAGTGAATGCGCGATTGAATTTATATGAACTGACCGCTGTAAATTCAAAAAAGAATCAATCAGTTTCATTAACAAATGCGCTTATTAATTCTCCGCAGAATTTGGCAAGAGCAACTGACCCACCGCTTACCCCATCGTTACTCAGTTTCTTATTGAATGACGGTAACAGCAACATTAAAAATTTAGTAGAGGTGCTGCCAGATAAAATGAAATATAAAATTGATTTGTTTATTAATCCGGATGGCAACATAAGTAACTATACTGATTTTGCTTACTACAATAGTCCGCTAAATGTAAATCTGAATGTTAGCATGCCGCTTTCCTTTCAGGCGGTTGGCTTGGTTTTTCAAGACACAGTTGATTTTGATTTGTCAAATGCAAGTGCCAAAGGATTGGATGCAATAAAAGATGGAGTATTCACAGTTTTTGCCGATAATGGATTTCCATTGCAGGCCAATTTGCAATTGTATTTGTATGATGAGTGGGGAGGGTTTTTAGATAGTTTAATTGTTGCACCACATACAATTTCTGCAGCACCCCTTAATAGTAACTGTAAAGTTTCTGAAGTGCTTCGTTCCACCTTACAAGTGCAAGCCGATGCGAATAAAATGGACAGGATACGAACTGCAAAAAAGGCAATTGTTCGCGCAGTCTTTGATACAAAATCATCTGTTCCATGCGGAATTTATACTAAGATTTACAACAGTTATAATCTCTCAGTTAAACTCACCGGTAGGTTCACTTACATTGTTGGACAATAAACTTTAAAATGAAATTTATTTTATATCCAATTCTCACTGCATTTATATTTTTTAACTTTTCATTTTATTCATGCAAAGCTCAGTCGGATTTTACAAAAGCAGAAACTCAAAATTTGCATTTAAAAAGCTCAGTTGATGGTTTATTTTGGAGCGGAATTACAAATCATTTTTCTCTTACCAATGATTCAAGCCACTTACTGATTTTTACAAATGGGAATGCTTATTTAAATTGTAATACACTTCCGTTTTCTTTTACAAAAAATTTGGTGCGAAGCAGGTTTTTAGATAATACCATAAAAGAAAATGCTGCTTCAAAAATTAAAAATCGGAATGGTGCTTCATTTGGTTATAAATATGGAGCAGGATTTTGTACAAAAAAAAATAAGAATTCTATTGGATTGGAAGTAAGTGATGAATCAATTTCAGTTGTAAATTATCGCAAAGATTTATTTAAACTCATTTTTTTTGGCAATGCAGAATTTGAAAATGATACTGCTTATTTAAGTGGAATTAATTTTGCCAATCAGGATTTTCACCGAGCGCGATTTATTTTTTCTACCCAATCAGGAACAGGCGATTCAAGTTGGCAAATCAATGCATCACTCAGTTTTCTTCAGGGTTATCATGTTAATTTACTAAATACAGGTCTTACAACATTATTTACTGCACCAATGGGAGAATATTTGTTGTTGCAGTCTCAATTGATCTACAAAACAAATGATACTTCGAAAAGCGGAACTTTTGCTTTTAACGGAAATGGAATTTCTGTTGATGTTTGTATTGCCTTCCCAGCTGGTAAATCAAGATTAATGTTTACCATAAATGATGCAGGATTTATAAACTGGAATAAAAAATCTCTTTACTATGGAATGGATACCACAATAAAATTTGAAGGCGTTGAATTGGAAAATATTTTGAGTAATTCAGGTCATGAACTGGGCAACATTAATACTGATACCATATTAAATTACCTTGGAGTTTATAAAGGCAACGATAATTTCAACCTTAATTTACCATTGCGATTTTCATTAACCTGGAATAAAATGATTTCAAAAAACAAAATCGGTTTGAACGCAGGTTTTAGTTTATTACCACAATACGAAACGGTTCCTTTGTTTTTTGCGTCAGCAACATTCTTCCAAAAAAATTTATATCCTACTCTTTCTGTTTCATATGGCGGCTTGCAGGCATTCAATATGGGAATTAATTTAGAAGGAAACTTTGGCAGCCATTTTAATTTCCAATTGGGTACCGGACAATTTCTTTCTTTAGTTTTTCAAAAAAAATTAACGGGCTTTAATTTGTTTTCGCAATTATCCTATTCGTTTTGAAAAAATTTTATTGGCAAAAAATATTTTCCTTATCAAGATTCAGTTTCATGACGAAAGGAAGTAAAAGTCTCTGCTGTTTTCGAATTGCCTATGATGGTATATAAGCATCAAGAGCGAATAAATATTTTACAAATTAGAGTTTCTTCTGAAAATAATTTTGTGGAAAATTTAGCGACTGCTCCGCTCTCTTTGAGAGAAAGGTTGGGTCATAGATTCCTGACCTCAGTTGGATGGTGAGGTTTTATAGAAAAATGATTTTCCGAAGAAGTCTGTTGAAAATTAAAACAAAAGGGGCTGATTGCATATTGCAATCAGCCCCTTTCAATAAATTACTTTAGTAGATTATTCTACAATCATTTTGTTAGTGATTTTTTCACCATTTATTTCTACAGTATAGAAATAAATTCCTTTTGCAAATTTTTTGCATGGAATTGTAATTGTATTTAAACCAGTGTTGTATTGTTTTGTTGGAACTGAATAAATAACCTGACCAAGAATATTGGCAATTTCAACTTTTGCCATTGAAGGTGTAGGTAGAGTTAAATAAAAAGTAGTAATATCTGATGCAGGGTTAGGCATATTTTGAGATACTTTAATATTCTTATTCAATACTGATGAATTTACGCCATCACTACCAAAATCAGTTGCCTCAAAATTCACACCTTTTAAAAAGTAATGCAAAACTTCATGTTCTCCATTATTGCTACCGTCTGCAGATGTAGTGGTAGTAACAGGAATGTTAAATCCGCCAGTACCATCTGAAAATGATTTATCTCCAACATAAATCCAATGGTTATCGGCAGCATAAGGAGTTCCGGCAGTAAAGTTTTTAACATAAGTTGGTACACCTGTAACCATGTCTAAACCACGACCTACAACATCAGGGTAGTAGTTATTAATATCAACATTAAAATCAGTTTCCTGCCAGATATAAAAAATCTTTTCTCTTGATTGATCCATTGACATTTGCATCCGCGCATCTTCGCCAATACCACCGGTTGATGATGTCCAGTTGGAACCCGAAGCATAAACAGGCATTACCTGAATTGAATCAATTAAAAACGCATTCCAACCATTTGGTTGGGTTGCATCCATATAAAAATCAAACATGTCACTTCGAACAGTACCATTGTTTAAAGAATCGCTCCATATATATCCTAAAGAATCAGCATCGTTTGATGAAGAACTAAGAACCTGACATACAATATGTAGATTGTTTTGATAATCCACAGCTGCATCAATTCCGTTTTGAGTAATAAAATATGGTCTTTTAGTTACTCCATCATTAGTTGCGGTTAAAAAAGGTTGAACAGCAGTAATTCCTGAAAAGTCAAAGCCAGGTTGTTTTACCCAAACACTACCACCATCTGTCGTTTTCCATATAATTGGCATCGGAGCTAAAAAGTCATCTGCTGAATCGCGACCAATCTGTACAATGTAACCAATCATTCCATCATTATTGAAAGCAATGTTTCCAAAGGTTGACCACCACTGACTGTTATCGATTGGATCGCGCGCTAATGGAACAGAAATATGTTGACGATTCCAATCAAAATTATTGTTTAATGAATTAAAAGACCCAGTATTTAACACCATACCATTAAATGGAATAATCGTAGCGGTTGAATTGAAATCATAATCGGCACCCATTACAAAAGCTTTAGCTTGCGGAGTAACAGTAAATGAATATCTAGGCATGTGCTGATAATAAACTCCTGTTTGACCATTGATCTCAAATTGTAAATCATTATTAGTACCGTTTAATTGTGAACTACCAAAATAACTGGCAATCCACGAAGAATTATCTGTGATAGGACCAGCGATAACTGCAAATGCATTGTCAACATTAGTGTTACCTGCAGGGTTATAAATTCCACCTGAAGGATAACGAGTGTAATGTGTAGTGTCGTTTTGAATAATTAATGAAGTATCCCAGGTACTTCCACCATCTGTTGAAAAAGATGTTTGAATAAGTCCACTGATACCGGGATATGAAAAACACTGACGGTGTGTGAATGAAATTAGATTAAGATCATAATCACCTGTTAAACATTGTGATTCAGAAACCAATGCTGTATAAAGATTCCAGGAAGTTGCAAATTTTATTTTTGTAACACTTGCACGGGTTTGATTTTCGTGCGGTATTGATTGGTTGTTTGGAAGCGATAAATTGATTCCAGATGCATTTCCATCAAGTTGCTTATTTAAATTTAATTTTGGAGCAAGCTTTTGTGGCGAAATTTGAGCTGTAAAACTGTTTTGCGCAAAACTATTGAACATTAACAGTGTTGTACAAATTAAAAGAAAAGGTTTTTTCATTTTGGTTTTGATTTTGTTTTGGAGGGCTAAATGTAGTATAATTTGTTACTTGAAAAATAATATAAAGTCAAAATTCTGTCAGCTTTATAAATAGCAGGGTTTTAACAAATTTATTTCAATAATATATTGAAGAAATCATTAGCATACTTTTACCACTTTAAATGAGCAAACACGGAAAAATATTAGTAGCCATGAGTGGCGGAATCGATAGCACTGTTGCTGCAATCATGTTGCATAACGAGGGCTATGAAGTTATTGGAATGACCATGAAAACATGGGACTACGCTTCAAGCGGCGGAAGTAAAAAAGAAACCGGCTGTTGCAATCTTGATAGTATAAACGATGCCAGGGCGGTAGCAGTTGACATGGGGTTTCCTCATTTCATTATTGACATACGCGAAGAATTTGGAGATGCAGTGATTGAAAATTTTGTGGATGAATACTTAGCTGGTAGAACTCCGAACCCTTGTGTGCTTTGCAATACCCATATTAAATGGAATGCATTATTGAAGCGTGCAAAAATGTTGGGCTGCGAATTTATTGCCACCGGACATTATGCTCAATTAAGAAATGAAAACAGCAGATGGATTGTTTCAAAAGGGAGAGATGAATGGAAAGATCAATCTTATGTATTATGGGGTTTAACTCAACCGGTATTAAACATTACACGATTCCCATTAGGCAGATTTAATAAAACGGAAATCAGACAAATGTGTGAGGAGTGGGGATATAAAGAACTCGCAAAAAAAAGTGAGAGTTATGAAATCTGTTTTATTCCCGATAACGATTATCGCGGATTTTTAAAACGAAGAGTAGAGGGGTTAGAAGAAAAAGTGAAAGGAGGCAATTTTGTTTTAGCCGACGGTACCGTTGTTGGTCTGCATGAAGGCTATCCGTTTTATACAATCGGACAACGAAAAGGATTAAACATTGCCTTAGGTAAGCCAATGTTCGTGACAGATATAAATCCGGAAACAAATACTGTTTTTCTCGGAGAGGAAGATGAACTCAACAGAACAGGAATGCTGGTTGGTGGAATTAATTTAGTAAAGTATGATTCTATCATTGATGGGATGGAAGTGAATGCTAAAATCCGGTACAAGGATAGTGGCGCTCCTGCCATATTATACAATGAAGACAAATTTATCCGGACCGAATTTCTTCGGGAAGTAAAAGGAATAGCACCCGGGCAATCAGCAGTGTTTTATGACAACAATGATTTAGTAGGAGGGGGGATTATTCAAAAAAGTTTTAAGATTTAATTCTTTTAAAAAGGATTTTAATATCCTGAATATATCGCTGTTAAATAAAAAATAATCAAAAATTATTTTTCTGCAATTCAAAAAAAGACTGAGGGTGCATACACAACGGACAGGTTTCCGGTGCCTTCATTCCTTCGTGCAGATGACCGCAGTTTCGGCATTTCCATATTAATTTTTCATTGCGTATAAATACTTTTCCTTCTTCAAGATTTGCATACAATTTTTTAAATCGCTCTTCGTGCGCCTTTTCAACTTTTGAAATCAATTTGAATTTTGCAGCAACTTCTTTAAAGCCTTCTTCTTCCGCAGTTTTTGCAAACTCAATATACAATTTGGTCCACTCTTCATTTTCTCCGTTGGCAGATGCTTTCAGATTATCCAATGTGTCTTTTATTTCTCCGGCAGGATAGGTGGCTGTTATTTCAACTGGTCCTCCTTCCAGAAATTTGAAAAATATTTTTGCATGCTCGCGTTCATTCAATGATGTTTCTAAAAATATTTCTGCTATCTGTTCCAATCCTTCCTTTTTCGCCTGACTTGCATAAAAATCATATCGCATCCTTGCTTGCGATTCACCTGCGAATGCTTTTAAAACATTTTGTTCGGTCTTGGTTCCTTTAATACTTTTCATTTAAGTTTTTATTTTATGAAACAAAATTCTTTAATGATCAAATAAAATTTAATGATGCGCATCACATTTATATATGATAGAAATCAATTTTGTCTGAGACAAATAATTTTAAAAATAAAAAAAGCCATTTCGATTCAATCCGAAATGGCGTTCGCAATAAGAAAAAAATATTTTATTCTGAATCTGTTCTGAAACGGAACGCTATTCCGGTATTGGCAAACCAACCATCGAGATTTCTGCGATAAACGAAATCTGAGTTCTGCAATTCATTCTCTCTATTATAAAGTTGGTACATTCGGCCAATTGTGCGACCACCTTCAACAAACCAAACTATATTTTTTGTTAAATAGCAATTCACAAATGCTTTTACCTGATTGTGGCCAAAGTTTTTATCTCCATCGCGCACATACATTTTTTCTGATGCATTTGAAATATTGTATGAACCGGTTATTGATAAATATGATGTACCGGCATACATGGTTTTTCCGAGTTTGTATTCCACATTAAAGTTGGCTGGCATATCACCCCAGATATTTAATTTGTCATTTGGTTTCCATTCAATACCAAGTAATGGCATAACAAAATCGCCGAAGCATTCTTTGTTGTAATACAAACCGAAATGATATTTAAATTTTTCACTTTTCTTGTAATTAAATAATAACAAGCCACCCATTTGAAAGTTGTTTTCTTCAAATGAAATTTTATCGGAATTAATTTTAGGAAGCCCTAATAAAACAGCTTTCCACTTCTCATTCTTAAAGTGCTTTTCGTAACCGATAGCCAATCCGGTATTGTATAAATATTTTTTTTGATTCGCTTGTCCTGTGGCATGAAAATTTAACTGCGAATAATTTCCGCCAAACAATATCACATCTTTATTTTTCTGAACCATTGGCAGCAGAAAGGCAGCATCGTACTGCATTACTTCCAGCTTATTGTTTGATTCAGTTAAATACGAACTGCCAGGAAAGTATTGTACCCGAAGGTTCATCAAATCGGTATAAGGTTGGGCAACTAAAACATTAGTTGCGCATATTAAAACCGCAACACAAAAAATCTTTTAAAAGCAATCAATTGATGTTTCATTTGTTTGAATTTGAATGGTGTTTAATTATTCAAACCCTCGTAACGAACTGATTCTAAAAAAGATTTAAGGAAGAAGGTTAAATTATTGAAATTTTAAGTTAAAGCGAATATCTGAATAAAAATTCAGGCTGATTTTATATTCAACTAAATAATCGCTCTTCGAATCTTCAATAATTTTTCAAGCAGCGGTTCAATCATATCAAGCTTAAGCATATTGGTTCCATCTGATTTTGCAATACTCGGATTCGGATGTGTTTCAATAAACAAACCATCAACACCAACCGCCACTCCGGCCTTCGAAATGGTTTCAATAAATTCAGGTTTACCACCAGTAACTCCTGATGCATTGTTTGGTTGCTGAACAGAGTGTGTGCAATCAAGAACTACAGGAACATTCAGTTTTTGCATTTCAATAATGTTGCGATAATCCACTACTAAATCAGAATAGCCAAAAGAATTGCCGCGCTCGGTTAAAAAAACATTTTTGTTTCCTGCTTCCACGCATTTATCAATTGCATGTTTCATGGAAGTGGCTGAAAGAAATTGTCCTTTCTTAATGTTTACTGCTTTACCTGATTTAGCAGCAGCAATAATCAAATCTGTTTGCCGGCAAAGGAATGCTGGAATCTGCAACACATCCACAAACGCTGCTGCCATAGCCGCTTCGTGCGTTTCATGAATATCTGTAACGATTGGTAATTGCAATTGACCGCGAACTTTGCCCAGGATTTTTAAAGCAGCTTCATCGCCAATTCCGGTGAAGGAACTTGCTGATGAACGATTAGCTTTTCGGTATGACGATTTGAAGATGAGCGGAATTTTTAATCGCTCACAAATTTCTTTCAGCTTAGTTGCCGTTTGAAAAATCATTTCTTCGTTCTCAACCACACAAGGTCCTGCCATCAGGAAAAAATTATTTGAATCGATATTTTTAAGAAGAGGAATTTGTGGAAGCATAAGTTGAAATCAAAAATTAAAAATCAAAGATTAAAAAATAAATCACATTGCTATCGTTTCACCGATTTTCAGTAACGAAAGTTCTTTTCCATTTCGTTCAAATTCTTCAATCGCTTTTTGATGGTCAATTTTTATCGGAGGAAAAGTATCGTAATGCATTCCGATAATTTTATCGCATCCAATAAATTCAGCGCAGGTTGCAGCATCAAAATAATCCATTGTGAAATTGCTTCCGATTGGCAACAGCGCAAAATCCAGTTTGTACCGAACTCCAATTAATTTCATATCCATTGTTAAAGCAGTATCGCCTGCGAAATAAAAATTTCCTTCTTTCGATTCAACAATAAATCCACCTGGATTTCCTCCATAAGTTCCATCAGGAAAATGACTACTGTGAATGGAAACAACATATGTCACTTTCCCAAAATCAAATTGCCAGCTTCCACCGAAATTCATTCCATGACCCGGAAATCCTTTTTTTTCGTAGTAAGAAGTAATCTCGTAATTCGAAATAACTTTTGCATTTGTTCGCTTCGCAATTGCTTCCACTTCAGCCACATGGTCGCCGTGCGCATGTGAAATCAAAATATAATCAGCGGGTATTTTTGTACCGTCAATATTTTTTGCCAATGGATTTTGGTTGATGAACGGATCGAATAGTAAATGTTTTCCATTCACTTCCACACCAAAACAAGAATGACCGTAGTAAGTTAGCTTCATAAGTTATTTATTCATTGGTTAATTTGTTCATTAGTATATTTGGAAGTCAAGCACAATCAACTGCCTAATGTAAACGGCCCATTGATTAGTATCCGTATTTCTCCTTCCAGTTTCGTTTCAGCATTTCTCTCATTTCATTTTCCCTTGCATTATTTCCGGGGTCGAAAATTTTTGTTCCTGTTATTTGTTCGGGTAGGTATTCGAGAGTTACAAAATTTCCTGGATGCGAATGTGCGTAATCATAATCCTTTCCGTAATTTAATTCCTTCATCAATTTGGTTGGAGCATTTCGCAAATGCAACGGCACTGAAAGATCGCCGGTTTTTCTCACCAAGGAAAGTGCATCTTCAATAGCCATGTATGAGGCATTACTCTTTGGTGAGCATGCGAGATACACAACAGTTTGCGAAAGAATAATTCTGCACTCAGGATATCCAATGGAATTCACTGCCTGAAAACAGGAGTTTGCTAACACCAATGCTGTTGGGTTTGCATTGCCAATATCTTCACTCGCAAGAATCAACATCCGTCGTGCTATGAAAAGGGGGTCTTCACCTCCTTCAATCATTCTTGCTAAATAATAAACCGCAGCGTTTGGGTCGCTGCCTCGCATTGATTTGATGAAGGCAGAAATAATATCATAGTGTTGTTCGCCGCTCTTATCGTACAACGCCATTTTTTTGTTCAGTGATTTTGTCACTGAATCATTGGTGATATTGATTTCTTTTTCATTCGAAGTATTCACCACCAATTCAAAAAGATTCAACAACTTTCTTGCATCGCCACCTGAAAATCGCAGTAATGCTTCTTCTTCTTTTATTGTAATATTTTTTCCATTCAGCCATTCATCTTTCTTCATTGCATAATCAAGCAATTTCAATAAATCTTTTTTCTCCAATGATTGTAACACAAAAACCTGGCATCGTGAAAGCAAAGCAGAAATAACTTCGAACGAAGGATTTTCAGTAGTAGCACCAATCAATGTGATAATCCCCTTCTCAACTGCACCTAATAAAGAATCCTGTTGCGATTTACTGAACCGATGAATTTCATCAATGAATAAAATTGCTTTTCCTTTCTGCTTTGCTTGCTCAATTACTTCACGAATATCTTTTACTCCCGAATTGATTGCACTTAAAGAAAAAAAAGGAAGTGAAGTTTGCTCTGCAATCATTTGTGCCAAAGTTGTTTTACCAACGCCGGGAGGCCCCCAGAAAATCATGGAGGGAATCACACCTTTCTCAATGAGTGTACGCAAAGGTTTTCCTTCGCCGGCAAGGTGTTCCTGACCAACCAATTCGTTCCATGTTCGCGGGCGAACTCTTTCAGCGAGCGGAATCATAGTATCCATAACCGCAAAGTAATTATTTTGCGAGCCAATATTTATGATTTACAAAACATTTATTAAGCCGTTACTTTTTAATCTCTCAGCCGAGAATGCGCATCACTTTACAACGGTAATGATGAGGCAGGCTCCGGTGCGATGGGCTTTAGAAAAATTGTGTTCTTATCACCATCCTTCATTGGAAAAAGAAGTGATGGGATTAAAATTTCCGAACCCGGTGGGTCTTGCTGCAGGTTTTGATAAGAATGGATTTTACATCAGAGAAATGCAGGCACTGGGTTTTGGTTTTGTTGAAATAGGAACGGTGACTCCATTGCCTCAACCCGGAAATGACAAGCCAAGATTATTTCGGTTACCTAAAGATGAAGCTCTCATTAACAGAATGGGCTTTAATAATTATGGAGTGGAAGTAGCGGCGGCAAGAATAAAAGCATTTAGAAAAAGCCTCACCCCTAACCCCTCTCCTAAGGAGAGGGGAATTGCCCCGCGCATGATTATCGGCGGCAACATCGGAAAAAATAAAATCACACCGAATGAAAAAGCTGTGAGTGACTATTTAATCGGTTTCGAAAAATTGTACGATGCAGTTGATTATTTTGTAGTGAATGTAAGTTCACCAAATACACCAAATCTTCGTGAGTTGCAGGAAGAAAAGCCATTGCGTGAAATTTTATCAGAAGTACAGAAGAAAAATTTAAGCATGAGTGTTGTTGGTGAAAACACCAACAACAGCGGTGAGAAAAGAACAAAACCCTTACTCCTGAAAATTGCTCCCGATTTAAGTTTCGAGCAAATTGATTTGATACTTCAGATTTGTATTGACAATAAACTGGACGGAATTGTTGCAACCAACACAACCATATCACTAGATGGATTAAAAACTCCGGTTGAAAAATTAAATGCAATCGGTGCCGGTGGATTAAGTGGTAAACCATTAATCAATCGCTCCACTGAAATAATTAATTACATCAAAAAAAGATCAAACGGTCAATTAGCCATTATTGGAGTTGGCGGAATTCACACTCCTGACGATGCAAGCCGAATGTTAGATGCCGGTGCTGACTTAATTCAACTTTATACAAGTTTGATTTATGAAGGACCTTTTGTAGTGAAAAATGTTCTGAAGAAAATTTCTTCTACCCGTTAATCCCAAACACATACTGAATAATATTGGCTCCCATTTGTAATGCCTTGGTGCGAAGTTCAATTGGATCACTGTGAACATCATCCCAACCATCGCCAAGGTCGCATTCGAAATTGTAAAAGGCAACCAATCGTCCTTGGTAAATCAATCCAAATCCTTGAGGAATTTTTTCATCGTGTTCGTGAACTTTCGGTAAGCCGTTCGGAAAATTATACTTCTGGTGATAGACCGGATGAGAGAACGGCAATTCAACAAAATCCAATTCAGGAAAAACTTTTTTCATTTCTTTTCTGATGAAAGGATCAATGCCGTAATCATCATTGATAAGAAGAAATCCTCCGCCGGTTAAATAGGTCCGAAGATTTTTAGCATCCTCCATACTGAAAACAACATTGCCGTGGCCTGTCATATAAACAAACGGATAATTAAAAATATCAGGAGATCCGGGTTCAACCGTCGCATATTCTTCATTGATATTAGTTCCGATGTTCTGATTACAAAACCGCGCGAGGTTACGAAGCGAATGAACATCATTATACCAATCGCCACCACCACTGTATTTTAATAAAACGAATTGAACTGTTGGAGTAGGTGCAAATGATGTGAATGAAATTCCGGAAATAATAAGAGAGAGAAAAAAGATTTTTAGATTCATTGATTCAGTAAATTTAGTTGAACAATTGCAACAAGCGCTGCAGTCTCGGTTCTTAATCTGTTATTTCCAAGAATCACTTCTTTAAAACCTGATTCGACAGCAACCTTCAATTCATCATTTGAAAAATCTCCTTCAGGTCCGATTAAAATTGTTGCATGGTTTCCCTTCTGATAAACTGATGAGAGTTGAGTTTTATTTTCTCCTAAATGACAAATGAATTTTTGATTTTTGATTTCAGATTTTTGATTTAGGAATTCCTTAATCGAAATTAGTTCATTTAGTTTCGCAAGTGTGGCTCGCATACTTTGCTTCATAGCGCTTATACAAATGCGATTCAATCTTTCCATATTTATTTTCCGTCGTTCGCTGTGTTCACATTCAATAAAAGAAATTTCATTCACTCCAATCTCAACTGCTTTTTCAAGCAACCACTCAATGCGGTCATTGTTTTTTGTTGGAGAGATTGCTAAATGGATTTTTACACAGGAACTATTATCCTCCTTCCATTTTTTTATCACTTCAAATCCACAATGCGTTTTATGTGCAGAAGTGATTTTTGCAGTGTAAAAATTTCCGGCTCCATCAATCAAACTGATTTCATCACCTTCAATATGGCGAAGCACTTTCACACAGTGATATGATTCTTCTTCACTGAGAATTGAAATTCCATTAATTATTTCGGGACAAAAGAATATTTCCATATCAATTTCATTGCAAGGATACTTTAAAGAATGAATTCAGAAAATAAAAAAGCCAACTCATGTTATTGAGATGGCTTTAAGAAAAATTAAACAACTGATTATTTTATCGGAACATAAATATCAGTTTCCCACTTCGCTGTATCTTTTTCCATACCTGGATCAGTAACATAAACTTCCCAAGGATTTCCATTCGGCGATTTACCGTTGTTTCCAATCCATTTAAAAGCTGCTTCGTAAGCAGAATGTGTTTTTTCATATGAACCAAAATATTTTACAACAGCCACATCACCCGAATAAGAATTTTTTGCAGTAATTCTTCCATCAGATTTGCCCAGTTTATCTGTCGGAATAGCCGCTTCCCAAATATATTTTGCGCCATCCATTTTTACCATAATACCGAAAGGAGCTCCTGCCATTTTCAAGTTGTGTTTTGCCATGTATTCTCCTATTTCGTGATACATCATACCATATTTCTGTCCGATTTCGTTTGTGTTCGACATGTCAGCTGAATCAAGAATTGTTAAACAAGGTGTTGAGGGCACAGAGGATGTTTCAATGGTATAAACAACTTCTGGAATACCTGGAACCAAGGCAGCAGCACTGTCTAGGTTTTTTAAGCCACTTTCGAAAATTGGTCCGAGCATTTTATCAACCAAAAAAAATCCGAATAATCTTTTTAACGGATTCATACCTGCATCAGAATCCATGTTCCAGGTCAGTTTTGTTTTTTGATCTGCATCTTCCAAAGCAAAACTGACAACAGAATTACCACTCCCCATAAAATTCATTTTTGTTTCAATAAATGTGAATGGAGTGCTCTTTGTAATTTTAATGTTTCCGGTTCCTACATTACTGTTTTCCGAAATCCACGAATAATACGCTCCAACTCCTTCAGAAGTATCGCCATAGGTAATTTTTGCGGTTGTATCCATCTGGTACCATGGCAACCATAATTGCCATTTTTTCAAATCGTTAATTAGTGAATAAACAGTTTCAGGTTTTGAATTGATTACCATGCTTCTTTCCACATGAACTTTTGAGGGGAGAAAAAAAGAAATGACAAGCAACAGAACTACCATGCCCAGCAGGCCGAGTCCGATAAATTTTAGTGTTCGCATTTTTTTGGGGTTTTAGTGCACGAAAAATAACTGCAATTATTTATGAAGTAAACGGTTTACTGAAAATAATTATTTTTTGAAAATGAAATACTGGTTGTTTGTCTTTGAGGTGTTTTTAAAAAGTAAACTGAACATCAACATTTTTGTGTACATGAATAAAGATTGGAGTTTGGGTTGTTCAATTATTTTTGCCCACACAATTATTTTTAATCACTTTTAATTAATGAGAAATTTACTGATTCTGCTTTCGGCTTTGTGCGTGCTCACTGCAAGTTCATGTGGTAAAAAGGAAAAGTTATCGGAACTGATTAATCTGCAACTTGACAGTATTACTCATTCGCTTGCTGTAAAGGCTGATGCAAAACAGTTGGACAGACTGATTTTAAACATCAATGATTTTATCAGCAAGTTTCCGAAAGACAGTCTGGCTTCAAAATATTTATTTGAAGAAGCTCGTATATATCAAAGTCAGGGAGAATATAAAAATGCAGTAACAGTTTTAGACAGATTGTTAATAGATTTTCCGGATGCAAAAGAATGCGGGATGAGTGTTTTTATGGAAGGATTTATTTATGCGAACCTTTTAAATGATTATACAAAGGCAAAAGAAAAATATGAATTGTATTTAAGTAAGTATGGAAATGAAAATGAAAAAATGTCGCACGATGTAAAACTGGAATTGGATAATTTGGGGAAATCGCCCGACGAACTATTCAAACAGATTCAGGCGAATGCCGATTCATTAAAATAATATTTTCAATTTTTTGGAACTTGCGCTTAGGCAGATTGAATTTTTATCCTTCAAGATGAATAGTAAAAAGTATGGTGCGCGTTCTTAACCTACTCAGCACTGAAGAATAAATAAGTACATCATCATTCTGCAATACATTGGTTAAACCATACGATATTTTGATTTCGGGGGCAATAATTGCCATGGGCATGTGCAGTTCTATCCCGATTCCATATTCAAACAAATAATCATCTTTCTTCACCTTAATTAAATTTTCAGCACGACGGGCAGTGGCGTTAGATTGCATATCAATGCTGTATTTAAATCCGGAGATTACATACATGCGCGAGTTCTTGTATGGTTTTGATTTATATTTTAACAGAAAAGGAAATTCAAGATACACGCTTTCAATTTTTTTAAATACAGGTAGCGTACTATCCTTTTGAGTGTACTTAATATTTTTTTCGCCGAATGACAGTGCAGGAATTAAGCGCAGATCGAAGTACCTGCCAATGTGATAATCGGTTACAATTCCCAAATTAAATCCTGGCCCTTTGATTGGTTGAACATTCAGAATATTTTTCTGAACAATGAAATTTGAATCCAGCGTTATTTTATAATCGCTTTTGTTATAACCGAGTGCCACGCCAAAATGAAATTTGCGCGACATGTTTTGATCATCGTGTTCTCTGATAGAATATTGCGCATTTACTTTCAAGGAAGAAGAAAGCAACAGACACAATATCAGGATTTGTATCCTGAATATAAAGTGGCGATTCCGAATGATAGTGTGGTGCATTTTGTTTTTACAAAACCAATTGACTGCAAAATATTTTCAAACTGTTTTCCATCCGGAAAAACTTTTACCGATTGCGGAAGGTAAGTGTATGCTGATTTATCACCTGTAATCCAACTTCCGATCAGCGGACAAATCCTGTTGAAGTAAAAATTAAAAAATCCATTTATGATTTTATTTCGCGGTTTACTGAATTCCAGTATCACTACTTTTCCATTGGGCTTCAGCACACGAAACATTTCCTTTAAACCAATTTCAAGGTGAGCAAAATTCCGAACTCCGTAAGCAACGGTTACTGCATCAAATTTATTGTCGGCAAACGGTAATTGTTCCGCATCTGCAATTTGCAATTCTATTTTTTGCTGCAGGTTCAGTTGTTCAATTTTCTTTTCTCCATAAACAATCATCTCTTTTGAAATATCAGCGCCAATAATTTTATCCGGATTTAATTTCAATAAGGCGATTGCAATGTCAGCCGTTCCGGTTGCAACATCTAAAATCAGTTTTGGGTTTTCTTGATTCAGTTCTCTCACTAATTTCCGTTTCCAGATATTATAAATACCGAACGATAAAATGGTGTTCATCAAATCGTAACGCGATGCAATGTTGTTAAACATTTGCGCCACCTGTTCTTTTTTTCCAAGCGAAGATTCGGTGTATGGAAGCACTTGCTTATTCATCGGGCGCAAATTACTTTCATTCCATCTACATTCGCCAATCAAATTTTTTCAGTTCATGATTATTAAGTCAGCAATATTTAAAGGAAGTTTTAAAACAGTGGAGCAATGCCCGCCGGGAAAATTGCCGGAGTTTGCTTTTATCGGGAGAAGTAATGTGGGCAAATCATCACTCATAAACATGCTGCTGAGTAAAAAAGATTTAGTGAAAGTTTCAGGGCGGCCGGGGAAAACACAATCCATCAATCACTTTCTGATTAATGATGGATTTTATTTTGTTGACTTACCCGGTTATGGTTTTGCTGCAGTATCGAAAAAAGAAAAACACACATGGAAAAAAATGATTGCTGATTTTTTGCAGCAACGCGAACAACTGCTCAATACTTTTGTGCTGATTGATGCGCGGCACGAACCACTTAAAATTGATCTGGATTTTATCAATCAGTTTGGCGAGTGGCAAATTCCGTTCTCCATTATTTTTACAAAGGCCGATAAGGTTGGTAAGGATGTGATTGCTTCACATAAAAAAATGTTTGAAGAGCGCCTATCTGAATCGTGGGAAAATTTACCACCTATATTTATTTCTTCAGCCGAAACACAAATTGGCAGGGATGAGATTTTTAAATATGTGGAAGAGATGATGGTGGAAGGGAAATAAGTATATTTATTCACTTGTGAACAAAAAAACAATCACAAACTAACCTTCAACCCATCATAACTCAATACAATTCCTTTGGGCAAATGCGCACTCACCTCATTGTACAATCCTAACTGATGACTGATGTGCGTGAGGTAAGTGGTTTCGGCTTTAAATTCTTTTGCCACTTCAATGGCTTCATCTAAAGTGAAATGCGAAATATGTTTTTCGGTTCGCAATGCATTCAGCACTAAATATTTTGTTCCGTAAATTTTTTTCTTCTCCTCAACCGGTATTTTATTGGCATCGGTGATATATGTAAAATCTCCAAACCGGAAACCGAGCACAGGCATTTTATAATGCAAAACTTTTATCGGAATTATTTCTAAACCTTCAATGTAAAAATTGGTGTCACCATTTATCGAATGAAAATTCAGTTCTGGAATTCCCGGATAATCACTTTTATCAAAAATGTATGGAAATTCTTCACGCAATTTTTGCTGAGTAAAATCTGTTGCATAAACTTCCATCGGCTTCTTCATGAAAAAATTGAATGCTCGAATATCGTCCATGCCTGCTGTGTGGTCTTTATGACTGTGTGTGAAGATGAGCGCATCTAACCGCGTCACATTTTCGCGCAATAGCTGCTGCCGAAAATCGGGACCGCTATCCACCACAAAAACTTTTCCTTCATGCTCAATCATCACTGATGATCGAAGTCGATTGTCTTTTTTATTTGTTGAAGCGCAAACCCGGCAAGGGCAACTGATAACCGGAACGCCCTGTGAAGTTCCTGTGCCGAGAAAAGTGATTTTCACACTGCCAGTTTTGTCTGTTGAAGATTTAAAACAAAATTGGCTTCCTTCTCATCAAGTTGTGAGAAATCAATATCGAGTTCAGGAATCATTTCTAAAAAAGAATTGATGCGCGATTCAAGATCGAAATATTTATTTACTACTATTACTCTGCGATCCTGAAGCACACAGTATCCTGATTTGAACGAACCTTTTTCATAACGAATCACATATTTTGATTCCTTTAAAATATTTTCAATTTTCTGAAGTGATTGCGGTGTGTATTTGAACATGTCTTTTTTGAATGATTCAAAGATAGAACGAGAGTGCGTGTTACTGCAAACCAAATTATACGATTGTTAGTTTGTTAATAAACAATTCAGTTTGGCGTACTGCCTGTGCTGAATTAAGTTTGACTCATGTTCAGAAAAATTCTTTTCAGCATCAGTTGTATTTTTTTATTTCAATTTTCATACGCACAATTTAAAGGCGGATTTTATATTGGCATAAACGGTACTCAGGTTGATGGAGATAAAATTGCAGGTTTTTATAAGTTAGGTTCAAATCTGGCCGTTGCGGTTGAATACCCTTTTGGTGAACACTTAGGAGTGTCAATGGAAATTGGATATAGCCAAAAAGGAAGTCAAACAAAATGGCAACAAGGTGTGCCAAGACAATATTTTTTAAAACTGGATTATGTTGAGGTTCCGTTAATGTTAAATTACCATGACAATAAAAAAGTAACGCTTTGTGCCGGAGTTGGAATTAATGAATTGGTATATTTTAATGAAGAGATTGTTAATTATAATCCATATTTAAATTATTCGCATATAAGAAAAATTAATAATACTGATATTGAATTGAAGGGTGGGGGATCATACCAGTTGAGTAAGCACTGGATGATTAATATTTTGTATTCCTATTCTGTTATTTCAATGGGAATTTCTGATGATAGTCCTTATCTTAATAATGGTCTTTTTAATAACCTCGTAACTTTCCGGTTGGGATATTTAATTAAAGGAAAGGTGAACAAATAACATTTTGAAATTTCTATTTTAACTCCGAAAACCAAAAGTTGAAAACACATTTGTTATTTCTTCATTGTGATTTTTTAAGCATTTATTGTTTTAAAGGTAAAGTTTCCCGAAAGTGAATTTGACATTTAGAAAATGCTTTTAAAAGGAACTTCAGTATGAAATGATTGGATTGAAACGGTAATTTTATTTTCATCATACTTGCATTCTGATGCAAACGGTTTCATGTTGAGACAAAAGACTTATTTTGAAAACCTTGATAGTTTAAGAGCCATTGCCGCACTATGTGTGGTTTTATATCATTTCACCTTGTGGCTGCATTTTCCGGATGGAATTTTTTACGATAGAGTACAAAAAATTATTTCATTCAATCATTATGGTGGACCATTATCAGTTCGGTTCTTTTTTGTACTCAGTGGTTTTCTGATTACCTATCTAATGTTTGATGAACAAAAACTAAATGGCAAATTCAGCATTAAAAATTTTTACATACGCAGAGTGCTGCGCATTTTTCCAATTTACTACATCTCATTAATTATCGGATTTATTATTTATCCGGTGTTGCTGAATAGCAGAGGAATTTCATTTCACGAAGTCTCGAATCCTGTTTTCTTCTCGTTGTTCTTAGCCAATTTTGATGTGATGTATCATAATGCTCCTGTAAATGGTTTGCTTGGGTTACAATGGAGTGTTGCGGTTGAAGAACAATTTTATTTATTGTCACCTGCTCTTTTTTTGCTAGCTTATAAAAAATATTTTCCGCAGATGCAGTTGTTGTTCATTGCTGTATCTTACCTCTTTTATTTACAACATTGGAATGATGGAACTTCTGTTCCACATTATCATACTCTGAGTGTTCTCAGTTATTTATCGTTCGGAAGTTTGTTAGCGTGGGTTTGTTCAGCTCATTTCGATATCATTAGCAAAACCCTGAATCTGATTTCAAAGATTTCAATATTCATTATTTACTCTTTGTGTATAATTTTTATTTTTTTCTTCGATGATATTCATGCTGCAATTCCTTTCATTAATGCAATTGTTATGAAAATCATTACCACTTTATTTTTTGGTTTCGTTATTCTCGAACAGAATTATTCCACCCATTCAGTCTTTAAAATGGGGAGAATAAAAATTTTATCGTGGCTTGGAAAAATCAGTTACGGAATTTATATCTACCACATGACAGCGATTTACATGGTGATATATTTTTTCAAATTGAATGAACATACAATTTGGTTTCAAATGATTACAGCACTTATTCTGACAATTGCAATCAGTACAATCAGTGTCAGGTACATTGAAAAATATTTTCAGCGTCTAAAAAAGAAATTCGATTAATAAAAATTTAAAAGAAAACAGATGATTAATTCTCAATTTCAAATAAAACTCCACCTACACTTCCTGGTGGTTTTTTATTTAAGTGACGATATGATTTATCCGTGGCTTCGCGACCGCGAGGTGTGCGTTTTAAATATCCTTCCTGAATCAGGAATGGTTCATATACTTCTTCTATTGTTCCGGCTTCTTCGCCGCATGCGGTTGCAATAGTTGTAATGCCAACAGGGCCGCCTTTAAATTTATCAATGATGCAGGAGAGAATTCTGTTATCCATTTCATCCAAACCATGCTCATCCACATTCAGTGCTTTCAATCCATACTTCGCAATTTCCAAATCAATTTTTCCATTGCCTTTCACTTGTGCAAAATCTCTTACTCGTCTTAATAATGCATTTGCAATGCGCGGAGTGCCGCGGCTACGACCTGCAATTTCCATCACCGCATCTTTAGCAATCGGGGTGTTTAAAATCTCAGAAGAGCGGTCAATAATTTTATTTAATACTTCAGCAGTATAATATTCCAATCGTGATGTGATACCAAAACGCGAACGCAATGGTGATGACAATAAACCTGAACGGGTTGTAGCTCCCACCAATGTAAACGGATTTAAATTCAATTGAATGCTTCGTGCATTGGGTCCGCTGTCGAGCATTATATCAATCTTGTAATCTTCCATTGCCGAATACAAATATTCCTCAACAACTGTTGACAGGCGATGAATTTCATCAATGAATAAAACATCACGCTCACCGAGATTAGTGAGCAGCCCCGCAAGGTCGGCAGGTTTTTCCAACACAGGACCGGATGTGATTTTAATATTCACACCTAACTCGTGTGCAATTATGTGACTCAAAGTTGTTTTACCTAAACCCGGAGGTCCGTGTAACAACACATGGTCGAGCGCTTCGCCGCGCTGCTTTGCTGCTTTTATAAAAACTTTCAGGTTGTCAACGATTTGCGGTTGCCCCATAAATTCTTTGAACTCAGCAGGTCGAAGAACTTTTTCAATTTCTTTTTCCGCTGCAGTAAGCAACTCTTTTTCGGGTTCAGTATTTGGATTGCGCGACATGTGGTTGTGGGTTTCAAAAGTAAATGAAAATCGTATTGAAGAAATTTTGATTACTCACAACAAATTGTTTTACCGAAGCAATTGTTTTTTACCCACAATCGTTACTCGGAAAGATTTTTGTAAGACGGTGATGGTTCAATTAAATTTACATTCGTGAAATCGAAGATTCACGAAGTCATAGATTTCAAAAAATTAATCATGAGTAAAAAAATATTTGCTTCAATAATTTCTCTCCTTTTTATTTCTCAGGTTTCGTTTGCGTCCTTGATTTTAATTCCGATGGATTCAAAGCAGGCCCAGCATCTGAAAGCTTACGGAATTGCTTACTGGGTTTTGAAACATGATATTACTGTTGATTGGATGTTGAATTACAGGGGTGGAAGTTTTGCTTTTCCTTATACCAAAATATTTGAAGATGAATGTGTGGTACGCGGAGTAAATTATGAAGTGGTACCGGAAGCAAAGTATCAAAGCATCATGGCTGAAATTGCAAACCCGGAAGTGAATGAGGATATAGTGAAATTAGAAAAGGCTCCGAAGATTGCGGTGTATTCACCAAAAAATAAATTGCCGTGGGACGATGCAGTGACCATGGTTTTAACTTATGCTGAAATTCCGTACGACCTCGTTTATGATGATGATGTGATGGAAGGAAAACTGCCGTTATATGATTGGCTACATCTACACCACGAAGATTTTACAGGGCAGTATGGAAAATTTTATGCGCAGTTCGGAACACAACAATGGTACAAGGATGATGAAAAAACACAGCAGGAATCAGCCAAGAAGTGGGGCTTTCAAAAAGTTTCGCAACTAAAACTGGCTGTTGCAAAAAACATCAGAAACTATGTTGCAGGTGGTGGATTTTTATTTGCCATGTGTTCGGCAACAGATTCATATGACATTGCGCTCGCTGCTGAAGGTGTTGATATATGCGGAAGTGTTTTTGACGGTGACCCAATGGAAACTGATGCGCAGAAAAAATTAAATTTCAATAATTGTTTTGCGTTCGAAAATTTCAACATCGTAACCAACCCGATGGAATATGAGTTCAGCAACATTGATGCAACCAATCCGCGACCAAAAATGGACGATGATTATTTTTCGTTGTTTGATTTCTCAGCTAAGTATGACCCGGTTCCTACTATGTTGTGTCAGGACCATACAAAAACAATTAAAGGTTTCATGGGGCAAACAACAGATTTTCGTGAGCAGTACATTAAATCTGATGTGTTGATTATGGGCGAATACAAACCTTTTAAAATGGCGCGATACATTCATGGAAATTTCGGAAAGGGCATGTGGACTTTTTATGGAGGTCATGACCCGGAAGATTATCAGCACATGGTTTACGACCCGCCAACTGATTTAGCATTGCATCCAAATTCACCGGGCTATCGTTTGATTTTAAATAATGTTTTATTTCCCGCAGCGAAAAAGAAACACCAGAAAACCTGATGAAATATTTATTAATTGTTGCGATATTTTTTTTCAGTACTAATTCATTTGCTCAAAATTGTTTGGACCCAATTGCTCAAAATCAATTGAATTCCACTCTGAGTTTAAACGGAGATTATGAAACTGATTTGAAAAAAACTGTTGAAATAACTGCCGGAAAAACTTCAATGATTAACATTGAAACCGAAGGAGATTATCAATATGTATTGGTATTGGTTTGCAAAAGCGGAATTAAAGGTTGCGGTCTGGAATTGCAGGATGAAAGCGGAACTCAAATAGATTATGTTTTGAATTATGCTGGAGCCGAAAATTATTATGCCACTATAGAATTTACTTCTGATTTAAAAAGTGTGTATCGTGTTTTGTGTACAGCCACTTCATCGTGCTGCGCTCAATTGGTTTTGCTGAGCAAGATTAATGAGACAGAAGATGAAAAAACCAAACGGAAATATTAATAAAAACTTAACCGTCCCGATGATTACATCGGGATAAACTCCAACGCAAAGGCGCAGAGTTTTTCTTTTCAAATTACAACTCCAATTTGGCAAAATTATCGCGTCAGTTTCCCTCTCCTTAGGAGAGGGATTAAGGGTGAGGCTCCTAATTCCAGAACATCCAGCTTACACCAAATTTAAAACCTCTGTCGGCAGCAGGATAAGTCGGTGCAGTAAAATATCCTGGAGAAAATAAATGTTGGTCTAAGTTTTCCAATCTTAAAAATATTCTTGCCGATTTCACTTTCAGGTTGATAAATAAATCGGCAACAGGATAATACTTCATCAACTCATTATTCTGCTGATAATAAGTAAGCATGGTAGGATTGAAAGCCGGCGCGTAATAATCACTTATATAATTTACTTCAACACCGGTACAAAGTCCGAGAGCATTTTTGAAAAGATTTCCAGCGAAGTACAATGAGTGCCGACCAACATAAGTTGGATAACGGAATACTATTTCATTCAAAAGATTAATTCCAACTTCATTATCCAGATGAATTTTTCCGAACTTGAAATTCTTTGAAACATAAATACACCAGCCATTTAATGTTCCATTGAATTGTGCAGGTTCGGCTGTTACAGAATAGTAAATCGGATTTTGGTTTATGACATATTTTATTCCTGCGTTCACATAATGTCCATAATCAGTAAATGCAATTTCAACAAATGATTCTGTTGATGGAGTGAATGAATTATTCCAGAAATAATGATTAGAATAATAATGATTCGTTATCCAATTAGCAGGAGTTCTGTTCGATTGGAAATTAATATAAACTGATTTATATGAATTGGAAACAAAAGAAAAATAGGTATTCAAATGATATTCAAAATCTCCAGTTCTTATTGCCCCAATATTTGCATTTGCATAAAAATAAAAAGGTGCAAACGGCGATTTTTTATTTACAAAATTTGAATGTAATTCAAATCCACCTTGGAATTCATTTGCAATTGCAGAAGAGTGATAGGTGAACCGATGTAAATCATGTGATATATAAAGGCGAAACGGAAATTTTCTATTTGCTATATTATTAGCAGATGAATCCCTGCGCTTTACATCTTCCCACTTCAAAGAAATTTCATTGTGCAAATTGGAATAAGAAGAAGTATCGAAAGTGCTGTCGATACTTACAAAATGTGTGTTGTAATAAAACGGAAAGTCAGTTGAATCATCAGAATAGCTGTAACCATATTTTGAATAATCAATGTGATGTTGCAGGCGAACAGATGAATTAAATTGTTGCTGAAAAGTGGTGTCGTTAATTTTTGTTACATACTTATTTCCCCAGCAGTAAGAGTGATAAGCACCATAATGATTTCCGCGAAGAGTTGCTGAAGCGTTGTTTAAATAAGCATTTGCCAAAGATTTATCAATGAGAATCGGATTGGTAAAAACACTGTCTTCATTCACACCACCATTCAATTCCCATTTGAGGCGATTGATAATTAAATAGGGTGAAATCTGGTAGCGCTGATTTTTTGTGCGTACATCAGCAAACACATCTACATCAAAAACATTGGAATGTTGTTGTGCATACAAACCCGGAACTCCCTGCCGCAAAAACTCCACACCGATGTTTGTGTTTCGTCCGAAGTTCTGAGTATGTGTTCCGATAAGTTGTTGTTCGTTTTTACTGCCTGTTGTAAAAAATAAATGGGTGAAGGGTTTTACAGTATTATAGAAATGCAATTTTTCAGGAGTCATTAAATAGGGTTCTACGCTTTCAGTCATTCCCCATTTTAATCCGGTTTCGTATTGCGAATGATAAATGGTTCTGAAGCCCGGAGTTGCGTTGATGCCCAGATTCATCCAGCCAAATTGTTGTTGCATCAAATCATAATCGTGCAAGAGTATGATACTCGTATCAATCACTCTTAAATATTGACGGTCGTGCGGATGAAAAAATTTTGTCCAATTCGGATTGTAACGATGATAAGCAGAATCATCACCAATGGCAAATGATTTATCGCTTATGATATTCAGAAACAGAAAGATGAAAAATAGTTTTCTTACCATTTATAATTTTTACAATACTCCAACTAATTCCCGAATGATTAATGACATTCTTGGTTCGGCTTCTCTGGCAGCTGCAACAACTTCCTGATGCGAAATTTTTTGCGGAGTTACAGGATTTCCTTCATCAGTAATAACACTGATTCCAAAAATTTTCATTCCGCCATGATTGCCAACTATCACTTCCGGAACAGTACTCATACCCACTGCATCGCCACCAATCAAACGCATGTATTTATATTCTGCCGGAGTTTCAAAAGTTGGTCCGGGCACGCCCACATAAACTCCTTCGTGACAAACAATATTATTTTTCGCAGCAATCGATTTTGCTTTTTCAATCAACACTTTATCATAAATCGCATGCTGGTCAGGAAAGCGAGGACCGAGTGATTCATGATTTTTTCCGAGCAACGGATTCATTGGTTGCAAATTAATGTGGTCATTTATCACCATTAACTCACCAACTCTTATTGCAGGATTTAATCCACCCGCAGCATTTGTTACAATCAAGGTTTGTGCGCCACATGCTTTCATTACTCGAGTTGGAAACGCAACTTCCTGCATGGTATAGCCTTCATAAAAATGAAAACGACCCTGCATCACCGCAACTTTTTTTCCGCTCAGTTCGCCCAGAATTAATTTTCCGGGATGCCCAATAACAGTGGATACAGGAAAGTGCGGAATGTCTTTGTAATCTATTGTTGCCTGAACTTTCAATTGATTTACTAATTCAGCCAATCCACTTCCAAGAATGATACACACTTCCGGAATGAAATTGCTTTTTGCAAGAATGAACTTCGATGCATCTTCTATTTTCTCTAATAAATTTTCCATGCTAATTGTGTTGATGAAGTTGAGTGCGAACAAAATCAAAAATAATTTTATCGAAACGAATTTTTTCTTCGGGTTGAAATTTCATTTTAATTGGTAAAGTATATAAATGATTTTGCGGTAAGGCTGAATTGTTTTTAAATTTCAATAATCGCATAGCATCTTTTTCGGTGGTAATGATAACTGCATTTACATCATTGAGTTTTTCATATGCCGAAACAATATTTTTCAAATCACCTTCTGTGAAATCGTGATGGTCGCTAAACAGGAGCGATTGAAATTTTATTCCCTTTGAATTCAAATAATCTGTCAGATATTTTGGTTTTGCAATTCCACAAACAAGCAAAACATTTTTAAAATCATTTATTGGTAATTGTTTTTTTTTACCAGTGAAAAACTGAACAAGATTTCCATATTCCAATCCGGCAAAAAAAACTTTTGATGCATCAATGCCGGGAATATTTTTCAAATAATTTTTGCGAACTGATTGGTCGGGATAAGAACGGCACCTGGTAAAAATGATTACATCTGCACGCCGATAAGCATTTTTATTTTCCCGTAAATTTCCTGCAGGTAAAAGCGCATCGTTAAAAAACGGAGTATTAAAATCACTTAGCAAAATATTCAATCCGGGTTTCACCCAACGATGCTGAAATGCATCATCTAATAATATTAAATCCAGTTCATCCACAGCCAGCATCAATGGAATCCCGGTTGCGCGGTCTTCACAAACACTGACCATTGCTTCCTGAAATTTTATTTTTATTTGCAACGGTTCATCACCGCAATCACTTGCAGTCGAATTCTTCTCAACCATTTTAAATCCTTTCGTTTTCCGTTTATAGCCACGACTTAAAACTCCGGTTTTAAAAATCTCATTTGTCAGTTCAAGTAAGTATTCCACCAATGGTGTTTTTCCTTGTCCGCCCACGGCTAAATTTCCAACGCCAATAACGGGTAGATCGAATTCAATACTCTTGTTTATTTTTTTATCGAAAAGAAAATTCCGAATGCCAATTCCTATTGCATATAAAATTGAAAAAGGAAGGAGTAAAATCTTGCGCATAAAGTGGGAGGCGAAAGTAATTCAAAGCATGTTTTGATTTCATAACTGAACAGCTACTAATTTCGCCCAAAAATATTCTCAATGAAACTCAACGAGATAATAAAAGTACTCGAGCAATTTGCTCCATTGCAATTGCAGGAGAGTTATGACAATGCAGGATTAATAACCGGAAATCCGGAAATGGAAATTAAAGCGGCAATGCTGACTTTGGATAGCACAGAAGAAGTTATTGATGAAGCTATAGCCAACAATTGCAATCTGATAATTGCGCATCATCCGATTGTGTTCAATGGATTGAAAAAAATTAATGGAAAAAATTATGTTGAGCGCACCATTATTAAAGCAATAAAAAATGACATAGCAATTTATGCCGCGCACACCAACCTCGATAATGTGCGGACCGGAGTGAATAAAATTATTGCCGATAAGCTTGGATTGATAAACACTAAAATTCTTTCTCCGAAAAAAAACCTACTGAAAAAACTTTACACTTTTGTTCCGGGTGAACATGCTGAAGTTGTTCGCAACGCCCTATTCTCAGCCGGAGCCGGCCACATTGGCAATTATTCTGAATGCAGTTTTAATGCGGAAGGATTCGGAACTTTTAATGCCGGTGAAGGAACCAATCCACATGTGGGCAGTCATGGAATCAGGCATCGTGAGGAAGAAATGAAAGTGGAAGTTATTCTTCCATTGTGGAATGAAAAGCAAATCGTAAAAGCACTTATTGATTCTCATCCATATGAAGAAGTCGCTTATGATATTGTTCAGTTAGATAATTTTTATCAGGATGTTGGTGCAGGGTTGATTGGGGAACTGCCGGTTGCATTTGATGAAATAAATTTCCTGCAACACATTCAACTGACAATGCAAACGCCAATGATTCGTCACACAAATTTTCTGAATAAAAAAATTACGCGGGTTGCAGTTTGTGGTGGAGCGGGAAGTTTTTTGCTCAACGATGCAATTAATAGTGGCGCTCAGGCTTTTATCACTGCCGATTATAAATACCACCAGTTTTTTGATGCGGAGGGCAAGGTGCTGATTTGCGATATCGGCCACTATGAATCGGAGCAATTTACCCCTTTAATTTTTGCGCAATTATTAAACGAATATTTGCCTACATTTGCCACTCTTTTTTCAAAAACCAACTCAAATCCAATTAAATATTTTCATTGATGTCGAAAGCAAAAGAAATGATTAAAGGTTCTGACATTTCGGTAGAAGAACGACTCCGTTACCTTTACAAATTGCAGAAAATTGATTCAAAAATTGATGAAATCCACATTCTGAAAGGTGAACTTCCAATGGAAGTACGCGACCTTGAAGATGAAGTAACCGGACTGAAAACCCGTGTTGCCAAGTACGATGATGAAATCAAGGAACTTGAAACAACCATTGCCAACAAAAAAGTTGCTCAGAAAGAATCTGAAGCGCTGATAAAAAAATATCAGAAGCAACAGAACAATGTGAAAAACAATCGTGAGTTTGAAGCATTGAGCAAGGAAATGGAAATGCAGAAACTCGAAATTCAGTTAGACGACAAACGAATACGCGAAGCGAATGCACAGATTGATTTCAAAAAAACTTCGATTGCCGAATGCGAAAAAACCATTAAGGCAAGAGAAAAAGAATTGAAACAGAAGAAAGCCGACCTTGATAACATTGTTGAGGAAACTGAAGCTGAAGAAAAAGCTTTGTTGAAAAAATCAAAGGAGGCTGAATCAAAAATTGAAGACCGCCTGTTGCATGCTTACCATAAAATCCGCACAAATTATAAAAACGGAATGGGGCTGGTAACAGTTCAGCGTGGGTCATGCGGCGGTTGCTTTAACGCCATTCCACCTCAGCAGCAAATGGAAATCCGCCAACACAAAAAAATTATTTTGTGTGAACATTGCGGACGAATTTTGGTCGACGAGGTTCTTGGAAACTAAACGACAATAGAGTCTTTTAATAATAAACGGATCAGCCCTCTTGCAGGGCTGATTTTTTATAAGGCAAATGAAACACATAATAAAACTGACAGCTTTAAAACATTTATTCATCGCATTGATGATGGTGTTGTTTTCGTTTTCAGTTTTTGCTGAGACTAATTATACATTCGATAAAACCTGCCAGCTTGCTTATTACAGCATGATGAGTTTGAAGTTTGATGAAGCCAGAAAATATTTAGCGGAAGAAAAAATAAAAAATCCGGATAATCTGATTCCATATTTTATTGAAAACTATGCTGACTTTTTTTCGCTCGCGATTAATGAAGATGCAAATGAGTTGGTTAAAACACAGGGGAATAAAGACAAGCGGCTCACGAAATTATCTTCGGGTAAAAAAGATTCACCATGGTATTTATACACCCAGGCTGAGGTGAATATGCAGTGGGCCTTTGTTCATCTGAAATTTGAAGATTATTACACTGCATTTTTTGAAATAAAAAAAGCATATAAATATTTACAGGAGAACGATAAAAAATTTCCCTCATTCGTAGCCAATAAAAAAAGTCTCGGGTTAATTCATTCACTCATTGGAACTGTGCCTGATAGTTATAAGTGGGCAGCATCATTTTTAGGATTTACCGGAACCATTTCACAGGGTATAGGAGAATTGAATGAAGTTCTTGATCACGGAAAAAAAATTCCGTTCCTTTTTACTCGTGAAACAAATTATATCATGGCGAATTTGCAGATGTTGATTTTAAACAGTCCGCAAACTTCGTGGCAAATTGTAACTGCTCCTGAATATCCGGATTATAAAACAGACCTGCTCGCCAATTTTGTTCGCGGCCACATGGCAGTGAAAAATGGGTATAACGATGTGGCAATTGAAACTTTTAAGTTAGCTCCGAAATCGGAGGGCTACATGAAATTCTATTACATTGAATATTTATTGGGCATGTGCAAGATGGATAGGTTAGACCCCGATGCAAATATTCCATTGGAAAAATTTATTAAAGAATTTCAAGGGAGAAATTACCTGAAGGATGCTTACCAGAAACTCGGCTGGTATTATTTATTAAAAAACGATGATACGAATTACAAGTACAATTTAAGTTTATGTAAACTAAAAGGAGCGGAATTAACCGACTCTGATAAACAAGCACAGGTTGAATCAGAATCGGGCGTTGCACCGAATCCGTTTTTATTAAAAGTCAGACTGCAACAGGATGGTGGATATTATGATAAAGCACTTGCATTGCTCGTCGGAAAATCAACTGATGATTTCCTTGCAATTAAAGATAAAATTGAATTCACCTATCGTGCTGCTCGTATTTATCACGAAAAAGGAGAAATAGATAAGGCTATTCAGTTTTATCATTCCACCATTACAAGAGGAGAAAAATATCCATATTACTTCGCAGCAAATGCTGCTCTTCAATTGGGGTTAATTTATGAAGAGCAAGGATTAAAAGAAAAAGCCTCAGAATATTTTCACAAGTGCCTTGCTATGAAAAATACGGATTATAAAAATTCACTTGACCAAAAAGCAAAGGCTGGATTGAACCGATTGGGGAAAGCATAAATTATTTTCTCTTCTGTCAACTCTGAGTGGAGTTTCTCCCGATGTAATCGTCGGGGTGCGAATCCTGATACATAACAAAATAAAAAAAGTCCTCCGAGTTTTCGAAGGACTTTTTCAAAATTGGTTTTGGTATGATAATTATTTCTTAGCGTAACGCTTATTGAATTTATCAATACGACCGGCAGTATCAATCAATTTCATTTTGCCGGTAAAAAACGGATGCGAAGTGTTTGATATTTCAAGCTTGATTAAAGGATATTCCTTTCCATCTTCCCACTGTACAGTTTCCTTTGTCTGTACACAGCTTCGGCTCATGAACATGTCGTTATTCGACATATCCTTAAATATAACAAAACGATAATTTTCTGGGTGAATGCCTGCTTTCATTTGCGATTAATTTTTTTGCGGACGGCAAATATAGCCACCAATTCAAAACTGCCAAATTCTAATGATTATGATTCGTTGATAAATCAAAATTGGTGATTTGAATGTTTTGAAGATAACTTTAACAAACGCAAAAAATCATGCTGTGGAGAAAATTTAATGGCGATAAAATTAAAATGCCAATAGCAAAAGCTGTTGAACAGGCAATTATTTACGAATCAGGATTGGGCAATAAATTAAAAGTTTGTATCGGAACCGATTCACAGGTGCGTGGAGCTTTGACCGAATTTGCGAGTGTGATAGTTTTTCTTCGTGAAAAGCGTGGTGGATTTATGTTCATCAATAACGACCGCACATCTATTAAGTATTCCATTAAAGAAAGAATGCTCGAAGAAGTATCGCGTTCAGTTCGTGTGGCTTATGATTTATGCAATCTGTTTGATAAATATGATGTGGATATGGAAGTGCATGCTGATATAAATACCAATCCGAATTTTGAATCGAACCTCGCACTACGCGAAGCCATGGGATATATTCTCGGAATGGGTTTCGCATTCAAAGCAAAACCCGAAGCTTTTGCCAGCAGTTCTTGCGCGAATAAAGTTGTTTGAAAAAAGGACATGTTATCATAATAATTTCGACTATTAATATTTGAAATAAAGCATTGACTTGCTTTAATATATTTGCGGCGCTAAAAAATTCAGGTCCGGTAGCTCAGGGGATAGAGCAACAGCCTTCTAAGCTGTGGGTCATTGGTTCGATTCCAATCCGGATCACAGTAAACTCCGTAAAGCCTTGTATATCAAGGCTTTCATGTTTTACTAAAACAGCTACACAACATTCTACACAACATTTTATGAGTTTGACACTATTCCTGTCCCTCCAATCCTCACTGGTATTGTAACGCTTGTTGATTGAAAATCCAATATGGAAAATGTTGCGACAATAGCTGGAACAGCCTTTCTGTCGAAGTTACTGAATGTGTTTATGCGATGATTATGTTCCTGAAATTATTGCCTCCTTAAGAATTTCAGAGAAGGTTTTAGTTTTAAGTTGTTCTTCTAATCCTTTAAGATATTCATCATCTACATATCCGATGAAAACATTTGTTTCCTTCTCTTGTTGGAAAATCCGGTGATACTGACCACCTGAAACCGATTTAAACTGACCACTGAAAACCGGAGCAAACTGACCAGCAGAATCCGGTTCAAACTGACCACCCTTTTTAACATGTTGTGTGTGTAAGATTCTGTCATAGGCGACGGCAAGGG
>CANJII010000006.1 GCA_947474435.1 Chitinophagaceae bacterium
GAAAATGGCAATGGTTGTCCATCAGTTGATACTCTTCATTTAACCATTAACTACGGAACACATAATGCAGAAACTCATACTGCATGTGAATCATATTCATGGAATGGAATTGATTATACCGTAAGCGGAATTTTCACACACCCTTATGAAAACGGCAATGGTTGTCCTTCAGTTGATACTCTTCATTTAACCATCAATTACGGAACTCACAATGCAGAAACTCATACAGCATGTGAAAGCTATAACTGGAACGGAATTGATTACACAGTAAGCGGAACATTTACACACCCTTACGAAAATGGTAATGGTTGTCCTTCAGTTGATACTCTTCATTTAACCATCAACTACGGAACACATAATGCAGAAACTCACACTGCATGCGAAAGCTACAACTGGAACGGAATTGATTACACAGTAGGCGGAACCTTCACACACCCTTACGAAAATGGTGCTGATTGTCCTTCTGTAGATACTCTTCATTTAACAATCAACTACGGAACACACAATGCAGAAACACACACAGCATGTGAATCTTATTCATGGAACGGAATTAACTACACAGTAAGTGGAACCTTCACTCACCCTTATGAAAATCAAAGTGGTTGTCCTTCGGTTGATACTCTTCATTTGACTATCAACTACGGAACTCACAATGTAGAAACACACACAGCATGTGAATCTTATTCATGGAACGGAATTGATTACACTGTAAGCGGAACATTCACTCACCCTTACGAAAATGGTGATGGTTGTCCTTCAGTTGATACTCTTCATTTAACCATCAACTACGGAACACACAATGCAGAAACTCATACTGCATGTGAATCATATTCATGGAATGGAATTGATTATACAGTAAGCGGAACTTTCACTCATCCTTACGAAAATCAAAGTGGTTGTCCTTCGGTTGATACTCTTCATTTGACTATCACTAATGGAACTAATAATGCTGAAACTCATACGGCGTGTGAGAGTTTTTCTTGGAATGGAATCACATACAATACAAGCGGAACATTCATTAATACTTATGAGAATCAGGTTGAATGTAGTTCAGTTGATACTCTTCATTTAACCATCAACTACGGAACACATAATGCAGAAACTCATACAGCATGTGAAAGTTATAACTGGAATGGAATTGATTACACAGTAAGCGGAACATTCACGCATCCTTACGAAAACGGTGATGGCTGCCCTTCTGTTGACACATTGCATTTGACTATCAACAATGGAACACACAATACAGAAACACATGCTGCTTGTGAAACCTACAACTGGCATGGAACGGATTACACTGTTACAGGTGTGTTCACTTATCCATATTACAATCAATCTGAATGTCCTTCGGTTGATACTTTGCACTTAACAATTAACCACGATGTAGTTAACCAGTTGGATCCTGTTGTTGCTTGTGGTCAATATCAATTGCCTTGGATGCTAGCACTTGAAACCGGTAATTACGAACATCATTATTTTACAGTTCATGGTTGCGATTCATTGGTAAAAATTCATGTTTACATCAGCCACATTGAAGCGAATGCTGTTCAGAACGGTTGGATTTTATGTCATGATGGTAATGAAGGTTCAATTGACCTGACTGCATCACATGGTATCGGATTCTACGAATACAACTGGAGCAACGGTGCAACTACTGAAGACATCAGCGGATTGAGTGCCGGTACTTATACTGTAACAGTTACTGATGACACACAATGTTCAGCAACAACTTCTGTTACTATTGGAGAACCAAGTGCAATTGAAGTAAGTGCACAAACGCAAAATGCTTCTTGCAATGGAAACGAAAACGGATGGATTGATTTATCTGTAATCGGAGGTACATCGCCTTACACTTATATGTGGAGCAATGGCGCAACCACTCAGGATTTAAATAACATTGGCGTAGAAACATTCTATGTAACAGTTTACGATGCCAATGGTTGCACTGCTACTGCTTATTACATTGTAACTGGGCCGGGAAGTGCTGATGCCGGTGATAACCAAACTATTTGCGCAGGTAACTCTGTGCAGTTGTCTGCATCCGGTGGAAATATTTATTTGTGGACACCTGCTGCAAGTCTGGATAATGCATCGGTTTACAATCCGGTTGCTTCTCCAACTGTTACAACTACTTACACGCTTACCATTTCAAATTCAAGTGGTGAACTGGTTACCAATGGTAATTTCGAAGCTGGTAATACAGGATTTACTTCTGATTATGCTTTTGTCAATACTCCTTATAGCGGTGGTTATTCTTCAGGAACAGGTTTGTGGCCTGAAGGAAAATACGCAGTAGGTCCTGATCCTAATTATTATCACCCAAGTTTCTTCGGAAGCGGATATCCATCCGGAACCGGAAACCTGATGATTGTAAATGGATCTGTTACACCTGGAACTAAAGTGTGGGGCGAAGTAGTAAGTGTTACACCTAACACTGATTATTATTTCTCTGCACAAATCAGCACATTGGTTGAGCAATCTCCTGCTGAATTGGAATTCACAATTAACGGATCACCAATCGGACCAAACCTTGTTGCACCTGCTACCATTAATAACTGGATTCAATTCTATGCAGTTTGGAACTCGGGAACTAACACGGGAGCTAACATTAAAATCATCAATGGAAATACCATTGCTTCCGGAAATGATTTTGGATTGGATGATATTTCGTTCACCACTGTTTGTTCTGTTACAGATACTGTGGTTATACATGTAAGCCATATTCATACTGAAATTTCTTCAACCAATGTTCATTGCCCAAGTGGTAACGATGGTTCATCCAACTTAACTGTTACAGGTGGAATTATTCCTTACACTTATAGCTGGAGCAATGGCGCAACAACTGAAGACCTAAGCAACCTTGCTGCCGGAACATATACTGTAACAGTTTACGATGCCGCTCACTGTTCAGGATTGAATTATGTGGTGATTACACAACCTGCAGCTATTGTTATCACACATACTGTTACCAACGCAAGTTGTAATAATGCGAATGGTGGCATTGATGTAACTGTTACAGGTGGTACTGCTCCTTACTCTTATGATTGGGTGAATGGTGCAACTACTCAAGATCTTTCATCTATTGCTTCAGGTGATTATACTTTGATTGTAACTGATGCAAATGGTTGCACTGCTACTAAATCAATTTATGTAAGCGGAACTCCTGCCATCAGTTTATCAGAAACTCACAGCAATGCCACATGTGGAATTGCAAATGCAAATGTGTTCCTGACTGTTACAGGCGGAACTGCACCATTTGATTTCTTATGGAGCAATGGAACTACCGATCAGAACCTTGCAGGTGTCGCTTCAGGTACTTACCTGGTAACTGTAACTGATATTAATGGTTGCCCTGCAGTGTTACCGGTTGCTGTGGATTGCACTCCTCCTTTGTGTAATATGCAATTGACCTACGAACACTCAAACAACCAATGCTTTGGTGAGTGCGATGGAACAATTGATTTAACTGTGATTGGCGGTACAATGCCATTCGCTTACAATTGGAGCAATGGTGCTTCCGGAATTCATCTGATGAATTTATGCGCCGGTGATTACAGTGTAACTGTGACTGATGTAAACGGATGTTTTGCCATTGCAAACATTAACATCACACAACACGATCCGATTGTGATTGTTATGGATACCAGTAACAGTAATTGCGAACACTTGTGCCATTGCACAGGAGCAATCAATGCATTCCCAACAGGTGGTGAAGGACCATACTCTTATTCATGGTCGAATAATTCGCCATACGGTTCAACTGCTGCTGGTCTTTGCCCTGGTCAATACTATGTAACAGTTACAGATGCTAGCGGATGTACTGCTGTTGCAGGTGCTTATGTGGATTGTATCACATTGCCACCACCACCTTGTCAGGCACCAACAAATTTTACAGTAACCAATGTAACCTCGTCAACAGCTGTTCTTCATTGGGATGCCGTTCCAGGTGCTTATGGATACAAAATTCGTCGCCGTCCGGTAGGAACTACTACATGGGTGAATACTGGTGTTCTTGCTCCGGCACATCAAAAAACAATTCAAAACCTCCAGTGTAATACTGCTTACGAATGGGAGATTATGACACTGTGCAATGCTGCACAAACTGATGTTTCCGGATGGGTTGCAACTACTCCAAACTTTACCACTGCACCATACTGTGCAACGCCAACAGGATTGTATGTTGATAATATCACTTCAACTTCAGCACGAGTTCATTGGAGTCCGGTACCAAATGCCACGAGTTACAGAATCCGTTACCGTGTGCATGGAACCACTACCTGGTCGAATGTTGGAGCTGCTGGTTCAGTTACTCAAAAAACAATTCTTAATCTGATTTCAGGTGCAACTTACGATTGGCAATTGCGTGCAAAATGTTCCTCTTCAAATGATGTAAGTGCATTCAGTAATTCAAGCATACAACACTTTACATTGATAAGTGCAAGAATGGAAGATGAAGATAACAACTCAGCAAAAACAATCAGCATTTTCCCTAATCCTGCGAATGACAATGTAACTGTTGAGTTAAATAACGGTTGTAACTGTAATGATGAAGCAACAATTTCAATCACTAATGTTTTAGGTCAATTGATTTATACAACCTCAATTAACCTGAATGCAGGTAAGTTGAAATATGAAATTAAATTACCTGAATCTGTAATTGATGGAATGTACTTCATAACTGTTCGTTCAAACGAATACATTGAAACAAAACGCTTAACCGTGAGCAAGTAATACGGTAGAACACTAAATCGCATCAGAGGCTGTTCAGCAATGAACGGCCTCTTTTTTTTTTATATAGTCAGGAATTATTATTTCAGAATCAGAACAGAAAACCTGAACTGTATATTGATAAATTCAGTAATAAAAAAACAATTTCAAAATAAATGATCTGTTAAAAATAAATTATAATCTAAATTGAATACGACTCACAATTTGAAACGATAATCATTTTTTCTTTCTTCCGTGATCATGTAAATCTTCAGGCAGAATTTTTTCAGAAAGCCATTTTCCATTTCGGTGTTCACCTAAAATTATTACATACTTGTTTTGCTCATAAAGCTTTTTGGCTTTCAGCATTTCTTCTTTATTGATGGTTGAAATTTTAATACCATTCTTTGAACCTAATGAGCACACTTCGATATAAAATCCATCTTTTAAAATTCGTGGTGCTGCCTGTAATTTTGCCATTGATTTTATGAAATTGTGAATATTTTAAAACCTGATTTAAAGTGCAAATTAAAGTCATGCTCTTAAAACAATCAACATATTAAAAACAATCGTATTAGCAGCTTAAATAGCACTTTTATATTTATGATATTTTTCAATTTCTTTAACCGATAATTTAAAATATGGAATTTAGAAATTAATTGAAAATTAATGCTGACTGTTTTAAGGATCGTACATTGCACCCGATTTAATAACACAACCGAAACAAGCACTAATCAGCAAATGGAAACTAAACCACCAATCGAAAGCATATTGATATTAACCGGTACTGAATACCCGCAACGGGCTTCGCTTATTTTTAAGAAATATTTTTTTGATAAAAACCGTTCCATACAAGCATTATTGTCGGTGGAAGGGTTGAATAAAGTTTGGGTGAAAGACCAAAAAACCATTGACGAGTTGAACGCCATAGTTGATAAACGAAATACTGAGTTCAAAGCAAAAGCACTTGAATCATCAGCTAAACTGAAAGAACAGGAATGGAATTTAATAGGGAAACTTAGTGAAGTAAAAGACGATTTTAATTTTTATACCAATCGCAGTGGCGCCATCATAGAACACTCAAGGGTTTATCTTGCATTCAGAGAACCGAAGCATTAATTACCGCTGTTAATCTCAATATTTTATTTTGATGAAGCAGGTTTTTGAAGATTATTATAAATAAAATATTTAACCAATTGTTGCTGAGTGGAATCAGTCATCTTTGCTTTTTTATACATGGTCGGTAATACTTTATCCCATTTTGATTTAGTAAAATTATAGGGAACACGAAATTTGTGACATGAGGTGCAATACTTTGTTTCCAGGTTCATTCCCTTGGTTGCTTTTTCATCCATCACTGCATATTGAGATGTAGTTCCGGAACCTGAAGTTGGATTTGTTTTTTTTGAACACGCAACAACACTGATTGCAATTACTGAAAGAAGAAAATATTTTTTCATTGAATGATGTGGCTGAATTTTAAAAGCGGCAAATGTAATTTTCCAGAATTAATATAATAATTGATGAAGAGATTTATCAGAATGCTAAAGATTAAATGAAATGATTATTCTCGATTCAAATTGCTCATGTTCGGTTAAATCCATATTCAATGGAAACTCATCAGTCATTTTTAAATTTCTGATTTGCGGAAGGCACGATAAATTAATAAACCAACCATCGCCACTGAAATTAAAGGCAGGGCCGGCATAAAGTAAACTGCTTTCCCATCCTTCATCGGGCGATATATCATTAAAATTTTTTGCTTCTACTCCAAATCCAACATGATCGCTTACTGAAAACATGTAACCGAACGCAATGCTAACAGGATATTCCATCAATCGTTTTAGTTTATCATTTTCAAAAACAAATTCCATTTCGGTTTCTTCCACAATGTTGAGCGCGAACAAATGATTATTTATTTGTTTGTCGAATAATAATTTTCCTTCCAGTTCCCATTCTTCACCATTGCTTCCAACCTCGGCATACAATGCTGTTCCAATTTTATTTATGGTGGGATCGCTCAGCTTCCATTTAAATTCTGAACTGAAACCTAACCGGTTATCGTGCACTATGGTTTTTGAAGTGCCATTAAATAATGTTTTGCTGTTAAAATTGAGATACAATGATGTTTGAATGTTTTTTCCTATCCCGACTTCAAACTCCACCCGCTGTTCAAAAGCGCTGTAATAATCGGTTCGACCGGTATTCCATTTCAATTGGTATTCTAAATCTTTTACTCCCGCTGGCAGCACATTGGTTTGATAGGTATTGGTGAAAACTCTATCCTGTGCACTTACTTGATTTGTTGTGATAAACAGATAAATGATTGGAAGTATTTTGAATCGCATGATATCTTTTTTTTGAAATGCAAATGTATAAATGCAATTTAGATTGAATCTAAATTGATAATAAGTTTTTTGTGATTTTTATCATGAAATATTTCATGGCATGGAATCAGTAAATTCCAAACTAAATTGAATATAGCCTTGTGATTTTCTTGTAACAATAATTGAAAATCAGAAATTGGGGCACTCCATTTTCTTTTTGGGATTCGACCGATTGTTGAATTTAAAATCGCGAAACTCAACAATGAGAGCTAACTCATGTGTTCCCTGTGTATTGGAACGCAAATCACTGATAGTTAAATCATAACTGTAACCGAATTTATAAACAATAGATTCTTTATTCTGATCGCCGGCAAATCCAACATTAACAATAATGGCGTCAGATCTTTTTATGTCAAATAATAAGGGGGTTTGATTTCTGTAGCTCAGCCCCGCAAACATTGGTTTCATCAATACATTAAAGGAAAAATTAAATTCCCGCATGGTGGTTTGATGTTCCCACATAATAGAAGGTGCAAGTAAAATCTTGTATCGTTTTACTTCATACCGAACCGGTATTACAGCACCTGCATGTAAAACCAGATTTTGCGGTAAGCGTGATGCTTGCCCGGTTATGCTTTCGTCAGGTTTAGTAACATGATGCAATGCAACTCCGAAAGTATAAGTGGCAATCAGGTTTTTTAAGCGGTTACGATGATTTCCTTTTATCAATGCACCAACTGAAAAGTCAACAAATGTTCGAGACTGGGCATAGGGAGTTGGATTATTGGTTGGCCCGGTAATTCCAAACAACGGATGCAACTGATCACTGAAAACCAGTTTTGACCAGTCAATTTTTTTATTCATGATGGAGGTTTTAAACCCGGCCTGAAAAACCCAGTTCTTGGGAGAAAGAATAATGCGGTACGAATAAAGCCCGCTGATACATTGAGTCCGCAAATATCCTTCACCTTCAGTATCGCTCCAGGCATTTAACCCAATGCCGCTGCTTAAACTTAAATCCTGCGCATCAATTGCCAATGAATAGGTTGGAAATTTACTTGGAATCCGTGGCCACAATGCTCTGTAATTAATTCCGGCACGCAAGCCTGAATTGATTCCGGTAAATGCAGGATTCACATACAATTGATTGAAATAGTATTGAGAAAAAGTAGGGTCCTGTGCTTTTGAAATAAATGAAAATCCGAGCAGAAATACAATCGCTGAGAAGCGAATGATATGTTTACACAAATTCTTTCGGATGAGTTTCATAAGTTTGTTGGCAATATAAAGAGTTTTAAAGCATATTTGAAAATTGAATTCCTAAAAACATTTTAAATATCTTACATACAGAAGTGCAGGTAAAAAAAGTTTTGATTATCCGGTTCAGTTCCATTGGCGATATTGTATTAACAAGTCCGGTAATCAGGTGCATTAAAAAACAATTACCCCATGTTGAATTGCACTACCTGACAAAAAAAGCATTTTCAATTCTGCTGGAATCAAATCCATACATCGATAAAGTTCATTTGATGGATGGTGATTTGTCAAAAACATTAAAGGAATTGGAAGCCGAAAATTTTGATTTCATTATTGATCTGCATAATAATCTCAGAACATTTCGTGTAAAGTGGCATTTGGCAAAACCTGTAGGCTCGTTGAATAAATTGAATATCAGGAAATGGATTTTAGTGAATCTGAAAATTAATCTGCTGCCCGATAAGCACATTGTTCAAAGGTTAATTGACACAGCAAAAAAAATAAAAGTGGTGGATGATGGCGAAGGGCTCGACTACTTTATTCCAAAGAAGGATGAACTTCAATTGCATGATTTCCCACTCACACACATGCACGGATATGCAGCCCTTGTGATAGGTGCGCAACATGCAACAAAAAAACTTCCGTTTGAAAAACTGAAGGAATTGTGTGAGAAAGTTCAGGTGCCGTTTATAGTTATCGGGGGAAAAGAAGATTTTCAAACAGGAAACGAATTGGAAAAATTATTTCCGTTTAAAGTTTTTAATGCCTGCGGAAAATTTAATCTCAACCAATCTGCTTCTTTAATTAAGCAATCGAAAATTGTAATTACTCATGATACTTCAATGATGCACATTGCTGCGGCATTTAAAAAGAAGATTCATTCGTATTGGGGAAGCACAGTTCCTGCGTTTGGTATGTATCCTTATTTCGGCAGCAAGGCAAAATATTTATCAGAGTATAAAAACAATTCATTTTTACATGAAGTGAAAAATCTGAGCTGTCGGCCTTGTTCTAAAATCGGATTTGATAAATGCCCGAAAGGTCATTTCGATTGCATGATGAAACAGGATTTTGAAAACCTGATAAAAGAATTACCTCAGGCGGTTCGGTAATTAAAAGTTGTTTTCGATACCGCGAACAATTAATTCAATGTCTTTATCCTGTTGCGGGTCGTAGGCAACTTTTAAATCGTAGCCCCATAAACTACCGGCGCTCTGCCAGAAAAAAGCGGACATTGGATTTTTAAATTCTTTGATCAACTCGTAACAGTTCTGTCCGGTTTCCCGTGCTATCAGTTTAACCAATATGGCTCCCTGTACGGTAGTCAGGTCTTTTAATTTATCCTGAAACTGTTCATCCAGTTCTTTTTCCTTTTGTTTCAGAAATTTTTTCCGGTCGCGACGGCTGTCTTTGTTGGTGAGCTCCTGTTGCACCTCATTAAATATTTCTCCCGCTTTTTTTGCATAAGGATATACAATCAGAATATTTTTCTTTAATGAAAGAAATTTATTTTGTTCAAACGAAGAAGTAAAAGTTCGTTTTGAAACCACTACGATTTCAGGAAGTGTGAGTATCGGAAACGAATCGTGGGCAACAATAATTACCGGAACATAAGCGCTGCCACCCATTTGAGCTTTTACATAAATAAAATCGGCGGCAACACAGAAAAAAAACAGAAAGACTTTTATTAAGTTTTTCATGACAGCAAATTTAAGCTTCATCCTTTAATTCAATTCGTAAGCCAAAATCTTTAACGAAGTAAACAGTTTGTTGTTGTGCCGGGTTCAATCTCCTTGTTCTTTTTTGAGATTTATGCTTACTCATTAATGAACTTAGCTATCTGAATACTCCCATTCTTACTCTGCACCTGTAACAAATAAACTCCGGCACTCAATGCACTTATATCCATTGTTGTTTTTGACGAATTAGAATTTACTGCGAGTAGCTCCCTGCCTAATAAATCTTTTACAATAATTTGTACTGAAGTTTTATCGCTCGTTTCAATTGTTATTTCTGATTGCGCAGGGTTTGGATAAATCTTAATTCCACTTGCATTACCTATGCCATTTATCCCATTCCCTATATCCATCAATCTTGCAATTCTAAAAGTTAGGGTAGCTCCGGAGTTACTGAATCCACCACCAGCATAAAGTGTGTTTTGAAAAACTGCTTCATCAATATCTCCTCCTGCAAAGCCTGTATCGACACCGGTTGTTGTTACATTATCTGTGTAATATAAATATGGACCTCCTGTTAAACTTTTAATAATTAATCTATTATTTACAGAAATTAACATAACCCCCTCGCCACCGTAACTCGTTCCATGCCAAGTAGTATCATCCCAGTAAGCAAGGTAGGTTGTATCGCCGCACACTTTTTCGAACTGACCGGTGATGTATAATTTGTTGTCGAATACTTCCATGTCATGTATAACTGCCGCACCATGATTTCCATCTAAATCATCAGTTCCATAACTTCCACCACTTGAACATAAATTTTGCCAAGTGCTTCCATCCCATGATGCAATATTCCACGCATCAGTATCTCCTGCGTATTCAAAAGCACCTCCTGCATATAATTTTCCATTGTAATTTTCAAGATCATACACAATATGTGAACTACCCCATAATCCCCCTCCCAGAGTATCCCACTGGCTGCCGTTCCATTTTGCCACTCCATTATAAAATCCTCCACCGGCAATTAAATCTCCGTTGTATTCACTAAGGCATAATACATCATTACTAAAAGTTCCTATGATGGAGTGCTGCAAGGTGTTAAAATCATATTTATAAACATTATTATCGCTGCCGCCTACAATCAAGTCACCATTATACATGATACCATCACGGATATGAACAGCAATAAATGAATCCATAACACCAGGAAAAGCAATAAAATCAGTTCCGTCAAATCCTATTGCATTGGGGCTTATTATACCTCCGGCACCATCAAATAAACCAATCATCCAAAGTACATTTCTTTGTGTATCGACCACAAGTTTTCTGACCAAACACTTAATGACTACCGAATCATCACAATCAATTCCCGGAACAATCGGTCTCCATTCAAAGTTTTGCGCTTGACTGTTAAAGGCAAGAAGCAATAAAACGAAAGTTGTTATTTTTTTCATAGGTTATTCATTTATCCACCACAGTGTCTTCCAATAGAGATGGTTTGTGTTGTGCGGAGACACGGTGGAATTTAACCCTCTTATAGCTTGTTGTTACATTATACATTTCACTTCTTACGCTGTGAATTTCATGAAATTTGTTTGAAAATTTTCATGATTGTTATCAAGCATTAATCAGCTTGTTCTTTTTCTACTTCCCACTTTTTTTCGTTGGCTGATTTTGAATCCTTCTTTTGTGTTTGACTCAAAGCCATGAGATTGCAAAGTTTGTAAAGCAAGCGTGCGCCCACATTTGCATCCCATTCATCCTTACCAGGAGCTACTTCATTCAAATCAAATCCGATAATTGTTTTTCCTGATATTGCTAATTTCCAAAGCAGGTAAACTGCTTGTTCATATTGTAAACCTCCGGCAACCGGAGTTCCGGTGTTCGGGCACAACGATGCTTCCAATCCATCAATATCAAAACTCACATATACTTTTTCGGGCAACGCGTTGATTATTGCATCGCATATATCTTTCCAGCTGAACCCTTCGAACAGGCTGCGCTTCATATCGCGGTCGAAAAATATTTTTACCCGGTCGCCTTCTTTTTTTGCAACATCCATTTCCTGCTGACAAAAATCGCGGATGCCAACCTGCACCAGTTTGCTCACCTGTTTTATTTGCAATGCATTGTACATGATAGATGCATGTGAGTAGGTGAAACCTTCATACGCCTGACGCAAATCACAATGCGCATCAATCTGTAAAATTCCGAACGACGGATTTTTTTCGGCCAATGCTTCCATAAAACCAAGCGGAGTGCTGTGGTCGCCACCAAGTAATGCAGGTAATTTTCTGTTGTTCAGTTGAGTAAGCATTTCGTTTTTTATCCAGCTCTTTAATTTTGTTCCGGCTTCGTTAATTTCTTTTGTTAATTTTTTTACTTCTTTATTTTTTTCTGAAGTTCCGTTACTTAATAATTCAATGACCCGCTCAGCTTTTTTTCTTAATTGCTTGCTTGTTTGTTTCCATTTTTTATTGATTGGTAAAAGGCAGATTCCGTTTTTCCACGCATCAGCAACATCAGCATCAAACAAATCGACCTGCAAACTTGCCTGCTTAATTGCGTCGGGTGCTTTTGCTGTTCCGCCACGATACGAGACTGTAACTTCCCACGGTACAGGGAGAATGACAATGTCAGATTCCTGTTCGGTAAATGGTAACCCGAATAAATTTGCTTCGGCTGCTGCCGGCGCGTTGATGTCAAAGTCTTTTATCTTTTGATCTTTAGTTGATAAGGCCATGAGAATTATTTTGAGTATGCAAATGTAAGTGATGTATTAAATGCAAATTATTTTAAGAAATGGAAATGTGAGTGGTACTGTTTTTTTGCGGTTGTATTTTCTGAGTGATTTAGTAATTGTGCCAACACTAAAATGCCCGAGCAATTATTTCACATAAGACTTGGTGTTAAATCATTTTGACAATCCACTGTATAAAAAACGAGGTCGTTTCGATTGCATCGAAACGACCTCAGTAAATTTCAAAAAACAGTTGACCTATTTTATTACACTGATTTTTTTCATTGCCTTATTATCACCATTGGTAATTTCAATAAAGTACATTCCGGCAGCAAGTGAACTCACATCGGCACTCAATACATTTTTTCCTGATGTTAACTTCACAGTTTGCGATAGCACAGGGCTTCCCAATATGTTAAAGAATTTTACTTCTGCATTCGGGCTTGCGTTGCTGCTGTTCACCAATAGCGAAACAGTTTGCATGGCAGGGTTTGGATAAACCATTAAATCAAAAACAACTTTTGTATTTATTTCATTTACTGATTCCGGATCCTGAATGGTATTTAAAACAGTATTTGTTTTTACAGGAGCATTGTAATCGAAATAGATAGATGCTGAATTGGTTATTTCAGTACCGATTGCAAGATTTGGTTTTTGATTGATTGAATACATGATAATACCAATGCTGCCAAGTGGATTGCTCGCACTATCAGGTAAATTAATATTGTTGAAAGTAAATTTTACAATTCCACCTTCTGAAACTTCAGTTACAAAATTATGATTTGACCAATAAGGTTTTAATGAAGTAATGTCGAGGTTTGAATCAAGTGTATCAATCAACACCACTTTTTGAGCGGCATAAGTTCCGGTGTTTTGAAAATGGATGGTGTAATTCAAAACCGAATCGTTGATTGTGATGTACCCGGGAGCACCGGTGCCGCGTGGATTCACTTCTTTAAAATTCGGGTCCCATGAACCTACAACGGTATTGTTAAAATAATTTACATTGTTCCAGGGTGTATAATCATTTAACCAATTTGCAATTGGCGAACTGTAAGCAACCGTATCTTTAAATAATATTGAAGTTCCCAAAGGAATGTTGGTAGCCACATTATACTCCACATTAAACTGCTGATCGCTTGATGGTGTTAATGATGGAAATGCTGAAGTAATGCTATACCAATTCGGATAGCTTCCGGCATTTTGCTGAGTAAATAATGCGGGAGTAACAGTATTAAAAGCAAGCTGACCATCGTGCACATAACCCATATTGATGGCCGATTCGGTTAATGTTCCGTTGTTTGATACAACAACTGTTTGATTAAAAATATTTCCCGGAATCGGAGGAGTATAATTCACAGTAGAAATCTGTACATCATGAATCGGATTAATCACATTGGCAAAATCAACAGTTGAAACACATCCTGATGCTGCAGTTACAGTTACCGGTACAGCATTGCTTTGGCAGCCAGCCAGCGGATAATAATACTGTACTGATTCCGACAAAGTATAAGTTCCGGATGGAGCAATGAATGAATAAACTCCGCTTGCATTGGTGAAAGTATAACCCAATCCGGTTGCATGAATCATAATGTTTTCAATGCCAACCTCACTTCCATCCATTGTGCAATTGCCGTTTAAATCTTCATATACTGTTCCTGTAATGGTGCAATAACAACTATTGTTTGCTGCATTGTATCCAAGATTTGTCCAGGCATGATCGCCGCATCCATTGGCATCGGTTACATAAACACTGTAATATCCTGATGAAAGTCCCGAAGCTAAATTGGTTGTTTCACCATTGCTCCACGAATAGGAATAAGGTAATGTTCCGCCGTTTGCAATGGCAACAATGTTTCCGTCGGCACTGAATATGCACGACGCAGGAGTTGTTGCAAGACCAACATTTACAGGACTTGAAATTTGAATGGATGCATACTTTGTAATTGAACATCCGAGGTTATCACTAATCATACAACTGTATCCACCAGCACTTACATTGTTTATTGAAGAGGTTGTTGCTCCATTGCTCCATGAAAAAGTAAAGGGAGCTGCTCCGGAGGTAATCATTATACCCGCACTTCCATTTGACAATGGGCACATGGCATTTCCGGTTGAAACATTTGCAGTGATAATGCTGATAGGATTCACAGTTGCACTTCCGGTTCGCACGCAACCAACGGCATCAGTAATATGAAAACCATAATTGCCCGGTGAAAGATTCGTGGCTGTTAAACCAGATTGCGGAGGATAAGTTATCCAGTTTATTGTATATGGTGTTGTTCCACCGGTAATTGCTACAGTTGCAGATCCGGTGGGTGAGGTACATGAACTTGGAGTACTTGAATATGTTGCTGTAATCGGAGTGCTTGCTGTAACATTTGCATAAGCTTGTCCAATACAATTATTAGCATCAGTTACAGTTACCATGTAGAAACCGGCAGTTAAACCTGTTACGGTTTGTGTTTGTTGACCATTGCTCCATAAATAACTATATGGAGAAGTTCCACCCGAACCGAAAGCAATAGCGCTTCCATCGTTTTGCAAACAGGTGGCTGGTGTAACAGTAGGGTTGGCTCCAATTGTAATTGATTGTTGTATGTACCCGTAATTTACAGTATAACAACCTTGTGCATCAGTAACTGTAACTACAATCTGACCCATTTGTAAACCTGAAATGGAAGGACTGTTTGCTCCATTTGACCAGATATAGGAATAAGGGGCAACACCACCGGATAACGCATTTACTGTGGCTGTCCCATTTGTACAATTTGCTCCAGTTGTTGCTATATTAAAACCAATCGGTGACTGATTATATATATACACAGCAGTATCACTATTGGCATAAGAACCAAATACACATCCGTTAGCGTCAGTTATTAAAACATCATAAGTACCTGCCGGCAGATTAGCAGGAGTACCTGTCGCCACAATATTTCCATTAATGATGTCGCTCCATTGAACTAAAAACGGTGCTGTTCCGCCGGTAATTGCAACATCAGCAGTTCCAAGTGCCGGACATATAGCAGCTGTAGAAGTAACCACATAAGTAAATGGAGGAGAACCGATGAAATAACCATAACATGAAACTCCAAAACCATCAGTGCCACTAACATAAAACGAACCACCGGAATAATTGAATATTGTATCTGATGTGGTATTAATTACAACAGTGGTAGAAACGCCTCCTAAATAATAATAAAGAGTGATTGGAGGTGTAAGCGTTGAAGTCTGCACTTCTAAAATACCATCGTTGTTACAAGGTTGTTGTATTAAATTAAATGAGAGATTAGATAGTTGTGCATTGCTGTACAAACTGATTGAAATTAAAAAAACAATAAGCAGAATTGATTTACTCAATTTGATTTTTATTGTTTGGAAAAGATTGCCGGTGTTTTTCATATTAAAAGTTTTTGTTTTGAAGATTCGTGCTTATTAAAAATAAACGGAATTTATTATTGAAATGGTTGGGTGATTTTTATTTTTTTTTGATGTGTCAAATGTAAATGGAGTGAATGCATTAAACCATTTCAATTTATTATTTACTTACTTATTCAATAAAAAGAAATGGAATTTTTTTTAAAATAAATATTCGTTTTTAATAAATTGAACAGGTTTATTTTTTTTAACAAAATGCATTTTAGGATTTGGGCGACCAACTAACTATTACATTTGTCGCTCAAAATAATTTGAACAAATGAGTAATGGATTTTATAAAGTTCCGGTAGCATTGAATGAAACGGTATTGAATTATGCACCGGGTTCGGCTGAAAAACTGGCGCTGAAAGCCGCATTGAAAAATTTTAAATCAACTACACTGGACCTTCCAATGATTATTGGCGGAAAAGAAATTCGCACAGGCAAAACCGGAGAGATGCGACCGCCTCACGAGATCAAACATTTATTAGGCACTTATCATAAAGGCGAAGCAATGCATGTAAACAATGCCATTGATGCATCACTAAAGGCAAAACACAATTGGGAGCACATGCCTTGGGAAAGCCGCGCCGCCATATTTTTAAAAGCGGCAGATTTATTGGCCGGCCCTTATCGGGCAAAGATTAATGCAGCAACAATGTTGTGTCAATCAAAAAATGCTTTTCAGGCAGAGATAGATGCGGCTTGTGAACTGATAGATTTTCTACGGTTCAATGTGCAATTCATGACTGAGATTTATTCGCAGCAACCACAATCATCAAAAGGCATTTGGAACAGAACTGAACATCGCCCACTGGAAGGATTCACATTTGCAATTACCCCATTCAACTTCACCGCCATTGCCGGAAATCTTCCAACATGCATGGCCATGATGGGAAATACTGTTGTTTGGAAATGTGCAAACGCTCAGATTTATTCTGCTTATGTAATTATGGAAGTATTGCGCGAAGCAGGTTTGCCCGATGGTGTTATTAATCTCGTGTACACTCCCGGCCCTGTTACAGGAGATATTATTTTCGGACATAAAGACTTTGCCGGTATTCATTTTACGGGTTCAACCGAAGTTTTTCAAGGTTTCTGGAAAACAATTGGAACAAATATTTCGCGCTATAAAACCTATCCGAGAATAGTGGGGGAGACCGGCGGAAAGGATTTTGTAATGGTTCATCCAAGCGCCGATGCAGCAGCTGTTGCCACTGCATTGAGTCGCGGTGCATTTGAATACCAGGGGCAAAAATGTTCAGCTGCATCTCGCGCTTACATTCCATCTAATTTGTGGAAAGAAGTTTCAGAAAGAATGGTTGCTGATATCAGAAGCATGAAAATGGGAAGCACCGAAGATTTTACCAATTACATAAATGCTGTGATTGATGAAAAATCTTTCGATAAACTTTCAGGATACATTGACAATGCAAAAGCATCAAGCGAAGCAAAAATTATAGCAGGAGGAAATTACAATAAGGCCGAAGGATATTTTATTCAGCCAACTGTTATACAAACTGAAAATCCGAATTATGTAACCATGTGCGATGAGTTGTTTGGCCCCGTGCTTTCGATTTATGTTTACGATGAAAATAAATTTGAAGAAACATTAAACATTGTTGACAACACTTCTGCTTACGCATTAACCGGAAGTATTATTTCACGCGACAGAAGTGCCATTGATGTGGCAACAAAAAGTTTAGGTCATGCTGCTGGTAATTTTTACATAAATGATAAACCAACAGGAGCAGTAGTTGGTCAGCAACCATTCGGAGGTGCCAGAGCATCAGGCACAAATGATAAAGCAGGCAGCGCCATTAATTTATTGCGATGGGTTTCTCCACGAAGCATTAAAGAAACTTTTGTTTCACCTGTTGATTATCGTTATTCTTTTTTGAATGAATCGTAAGTTTGAATGGTCAATTGTGAATGATGAAATTATTACTGACTTTTTCACAATTCACAATTGACATTTGACTTCTTCAGCGTTATCTCTTCACAAATTTCTGAGTGAATATTTCTTTATCAGTTTTCAGTTCAATAAAATAAACTCCTTCATTTAAAAACTGAACATCAAGAATTATTGAATCATCAAGCAAATTCAGATTTGTGCTTTGAACAATTCTTCCCAATACATCTTTTATTGTAATTGTGTTTACTGTTAAATTTTTATTGAGAATGGTCAACTGATTTTCAACCGGATTCGGAAAAATATTTATCCCCTTAAAATTCAATTCATTTATAACTGATGGAAAATAAGCAAGTACGGTTGATGAACTTTTACAACCATCATCGTTGGTGATAACAACATAATAATTTCCGTTTTGAGTGGCTATGTAATCCTGATTGGTTGCACCTGAAATGGCTCCTGAATCAAGATACCATTGAAAAGTTATTCCGGTGGAACAATGAAGCAAACTATCGGTTTGTGTAATAACGGGTGGAGTGGAGGATGCAAAAACATTTATAAAAGTTTGTGATATAATAGTATCAGAACCTGCAGCATTGAATGTAATTAAAGTGACATCATAATTTCCTGAAGTGTTATAACAAATTGGTCCGGGATTTTGTAATGAGGATGTATCAGGATTAGCACCAGTAAAAATCCATTGCCACTGTGTTGGATTATTTTGCGAAGAGTCGGAAAAATAAATACAATTGCCAATGCAAATTGAATTATCAGAAACACCGAACGAAGAAACCGGCGCGGGCATTCTTAAATATGAAGCCACAAAATTCGGGAAACCTAACATGCACAAATTTCCAAAGCCACCGGCATCAATGTTAATGACATTATCAGCATAATAACAAAGTGCTCCTGCTAAATTCGGTTCATTAATTACACCCAAAAAAGGTGTTCCGCTTTTTGCCACATAAATTTTTCCAGTCTTTGCTAACTGCAATGCGCGCACATTATCGGGGTCGAAAAAAACAACAATATTATCCTGCGATGCAATTATTGCTGAATCGGTTCCGGCTGATAAATCAAACTGATCTAAATAAAAATTCTGAGTGCTGTTTGAATAATGCGTGAGATAGAGCTTTGAACTGTTTGAAGAAAATTCAATTCCATAACAATGTTCACCAATATTAAATGTAATTGCATCTGAAACGATTCCCGCTTGATTATCGAAATCAAAAACTTCAGCCATATCCTGATAACCTATTGCTGCCGCCAGTTTATTTCCATCAGGAGAAAACTTCATGTAGCCAACAGAATTTTGTATAGATGATGCATCATGCACACTTCCAGCATTGGTAATTACAGGAGTGAAATTAAAACCGGTGTCAGTTAACAAATAGGCATAGAATGCATCGCTACCCCAATCATGCACCATCACCCAAACATCAGTATCATTTGAAGCAGTAACTGCACATAATTTTTCTGTGACATTGTTTTGAATAAAAATATTTTTCTCGGCTGTAACATCACCCAATCCACCTTGTAAATTCATATCGACAATTGAATAATGAAAGCCATCAACACCTCCAGTATCGTCAACAGTAAACAGGAAATACAAATTTGTACTCAGCGGTTTTTTTATAATTAAGGCTGACTGAGTGGCCGATACATCACCCAATAATCCGGTGCCATTTGGCATTGGCAAATGCATGCTATTCCAAACCGTAATTCCATCTGAATAAAAAAGAAGATTGCCAGCAGCATCACTTATTACTGCAGTACCTTCAGTTGTTGCCATTACACTTCCGGTTAATGATATAGGTGTACCAGTGCTGAAATTTATTCCCGCATATAATCCGAAGAACCAATTATCGGTTTCAGATTGGCAATAAACACTATTGGAAATAAATAAAAACAATAATGTAAAGAGATGTTTCATGTTGTTTTGATTTTATTGAATGTTAAATTATGAATTGCGAGACGAAAACTTAAATTAATTTTTTAGCCATAAATTTTTTATGCTGTTTATTTTCTTGAATCAGTAATACGCTATTTAATTTTTTAAATGCTTTGTGCTGCAGGTTCACAATCATTCTTACCTTTCGTTCCTGTTAAATAGAAATCAATGAAAAGGATTTTTTTTAGTTTAATAATTTCTTTATGCAGCCTTTCATCTTATGCAACACATATTATTGGAGGTGAAATTTCCTATAAGAGCCTTGGTGGAAATTTATATGAATTTACAGTAAAAATTTATCGCGACTGTTTAAGTGGTGGGGCAGCATTGGATAACCCGGCCTATTTCACTGTTTTTAATTCAAGCAATGTAGTTATTAGTAATCCAGCTGTATCACTTTTAACTGATAGCATAATTCCGGTTATTTCTCCGGATATCTGTTTAACTATTCCTCCTAACATTTGTGTTGAAGAAGGTACTTACATTTTTCAGGTGTCGTTACCTCCATCTCCCGGAGGTTATAAAGTAGTTTACCAGCGTTGTTGTCGTAATCCTTCTATTATAAACCTAAGTTCGCCAAGTACTCAGGGCGCAACTTATACTGCTGATTTAAATGATTCATGTTTGGCTTTTAATAATAACAGTGCTTACTTTCTTAATTATCCGCCAATAGTAATTTGTGCAAGTCAACCTTTGAGTTTTGATCATTCTGCAATTGACCCTGATGGCGATAGTTTAGTTTATGAATTATGCCAACCATTCTTAGGTGCATCTTCCGCAGCACCGGCCCCAACACAGGCAAGTAATCCACCATACACTGGTGTATCTTATGTTAGCCCATATACTTACCTGAATCCGATGGATGGATCGCCACCCTTGGTTATTAATTCAGCTACCGGACTTTTAACAATTACACCTACCAGCACAGGACAATTTGTAGTTGGTATTTGTGTAAAGGAATATCGCAACGGTGTTTATCTTGGATTTCACCTTCGCGATTTTCAATTTAATGTGGTGAACTGTCAGGTTTCTGTCGTTGCTTCGATTCCCACATTAATAAATAACTGCACCGGATATTATTTTCAATTCGATAATAATAGTTTTGGAGGAATAACTTATCACTGGGATTTTGGAGATACAACTATTACTACTGACACTTCAAATCTTCAATTTCCATCCTATACTTATTCTGATACCGGAGTTTATACAGTTACATTAATTGTAAATCCGGGGTCAACATGTGGCGATACTGCAACAGCAACTGTTTATGTTTATCCAAATTTATTTGCCGGAATGATAGCACCCGATGGGTGTCAATTTATTCCAATCCATTTTACAGATACATCAAGTACAACTTTTGGAATTATTAATTCGTGGAATTGGAATTTCGGTAATGGAAGTTTTTCCAATCAACAAAATCCAAATTATACTTATCTTGATTCCGGTACATACACTGTTCATTTAATTGTGGTTACAAATTATGGATGTACCGATACAATTACTGAAACAATTTTGGTTCGCCCCACACCGGAAGTATCAATTGATCCCGGCGATACTGCTATTTGTATTATGGATGTTTTACAATTAAACGGGGTAGTTATAGGAGGTATTTCCTATCAATGGACACCAAACTATAATATTTCGACAACAAGCGGGCAATCACCAGTTGTTGACCCTGATTTAAATACAACTTATTACCTAACGGCAACAAATAATAATGGGTGCATTGGTGTTGATTCGATAGTTATTTTAGTTTTTGATACTGTTGTAGCGAATGCAGGAATAGATACCATCATTTGTCCGGGTTCATCGGTACAATTAAATGGTTCAGGTGGAGCACAATATTTATGGTCGCCTTCAAGTGGTTTAAGTAATTCAACCATTGCAAATCCGCTGGCAAGTCCAACAAATACAACTCAATACACTTTAGTTGCCTCTGCAGGATCTTGCATTGATAATGATAACATTTTAATAACCGTACTTCCTTTACCAAACATTACAGCAGGCGGTGATGTGGAAATTTGTAAGGGCGATACAGCAGGGATAAGTGCCTTTGGTTGTACCTCTTATTTTTGGTCTCCTTCAAATTCTGTTTTTCAACCTGATCAGCAAATCACAGTTGCCTTCCCATCATCAACAACGACCTATACAGTTACAGGTTATGATTCCACAACCTGTCCTATTCCTGTAATTGATTCTTTGGTCGTAACTGTAAAGCTTCCAACACAAACAGGTTTATCTGATGATACCACTATCATTTATGGAACAAGCGGAAATTTAATAGCCACCGGTGGTATTGATTATTCATGGTCGCCAGCTGATGGATTAAGTGCAACAAATATTTCTAACCCAATAGTGACTGCCACTGTTACCACTACTTATTATGTAACATTTACAACTCCCAATGGATGTAAGGCTTATGATACTGTAATAGTGTTTGTAGTGTTTGAACCGGTAATTAACATGACCAATGCTTTTTCACCAAATAACGATGGAGCAAATGATTATTTTCATCCGTTGATTATGGGGGCTGTGGCCAATGTTGAATTCCGTATTTACAATCGATGGGGCCAATTGGTTTTCGAAAGCAGTGATGGGTATGGTGCCGGTTGGGATGGAACATATAAAGGAATGCCACAGGAATTGGGTGTCTATGTTTATGAATTCAAATGCACAGGATTAAAAACAGGAACACCTTTTAATTTTAAAGGAAACACAACTTTACTCAGATAATAATTTAATAACAGATTTCTTAAATTTGATTTTGCTGATAATTTCGTACTAAATAATTATTCATGAAAAAGATTTTCTTCGTTATAATCATTCTCCTGACAAGTGTCTCGTCATATGCAACCCATATTATCGGAGGAGATATTTCTTACAAGTGTCTCGGAAATAATTTATATGAATTCACTGTAAAAATTTATCGTGATTGTTACAACGGTGTTCCACCTCTTGATAGTCCGGCACATTTCACATTATATAAATTAATTGATAATTCTTACGAAAATTTCGATGCATATTTTGTGACAGATACCATAATTCCTCCAAATTCACCAAGCCCTTGTTTAACTGTTCCACCGGATATTTGTGTAGAAGAAGGCACTTATGTTTTTTATCGGACTTTACTACCTTCAGTTGGAGGGTACTTGCTTACATATCAGAGGTGTTGCCGAAATAGTTCGATATTAAACATAGTTAATCCCGGTTCTGTTGGAGCCACATATACTTGCGAAATAAATGATGCCTGTTTAACGCTTTGTAATAACAGTGCGTATTTTAAAAATTATCCTCCAATTGTTATTTGCGCCAATCAGCCTCTAATATTTGACCATTCAGCTATTGATGCAGATGGAGACGAATTAGTTTATGAATTATGTCAGCCATATAGTGGAGCTGAAACAGATAACCAACCAGTGACTACCAGTCCGCCACCATACACCGGTGTACCATATGCTTCTCCATATACATATTCAAATCCAATGGATGGATTACCACCTTTATCAATTGACCCAGCAACAGGGTTGTTAACTATTACACCAACAGTGTTAGGACAGTTTGTAGTAGGCATTTGCGTAAACGAATTCCGCAATGGCGTTTTTCTTGGAAGACATCTGCGCGATTTTCAATTTAATGTAGTTGATTGCCAACCAACAGTTGTTGCTTCATTACCATCATTATTAAATAATTGTTCCGGCTTTAATTTTAGTTTTCAAAACAATAGCACAGGAAATATTACCGGATACCATTGGGATTTTGGTGTTCCTAACATTACTGATGATACTTCAAATGTGCAATTTCCTACCTATACTTTTACAGATACAGGTATATATACCTTAACCTTGATCGTGTATTCTCCAATTGCAATGTGCAACGATACCGGAACTGCAATTGTGTATGTATATCCGAATTTAACCGCAGGAATGTTGGCACCTGATGGATGTACTCGTACACCATTAAATTTTCATGATTTATCAATTTCTACTTATGGGGATATAAATGAATGGTTGTGGACTTTTGGCGATGGAGATACATCTACAGCACAAGACCCTTCACATACTTATTCGAACGCAGGTAATTATACAGTTCAACTAATTGTGCATACGGCCAACGGTTGCGCCGATACAATTATGCAAACAATAACAATATTTTCTGATCCTGTATTAACCACCAACCCAGCCGACACAAGCATTATTTATGGAACATCAACAATTATTTCAGTTTCTATTGATGTAATTGGAGCTACTTTCTCATGGTTTCCGGTTGATGGCTTAAGTGATCCCGCTGTTTTGTCTCCTCTTGCTTCACCAACAACAACTACTACCTATTACTGCACCGTTTTTTCACCTAATGGATGCAAGACAGTAGATTCAATAATTGTCAGAATAATTTTTGTCCCCAATGTAAATATTCCAACAGCCTTTACTCCCAACGGTGATGGGATTAATGATTATTTCCATCCATTAATTAAAGGAGTAGTAGAAGATTCCGATTTCAGAATTTATAACCGATGGGGCGAATTGATTTACCAAAGCAACAATGCCTATGCAACAGGTTGGGATGGAACATATAATGGAGTGGCACAGGAAATAGGTGTTTATGTTTTTATATTTAATTGTAAAGCTGCGGTTACGGGAGTGCCACACAATTTTAAAGGAAATGTTACACTATTGAGATAACTAAATAGAAAATATTTTTTAACCTCATTACAAATTTGTAATGAGGTTTTTTTATTTCAACCATTTTATTAATCATGAAATTTATTTCTCGCCAAGCATCCGTCAATAAAAAATTTAGATTTGCGCTACTAATAAATTATGGCAGCTAAAGCAGTTTCGAAATCTTCTTCCAACAAACCACTCATATTAATTACTAATGATGATGGAATTACATCAACAGGTATTCGTGCGTTGGTTGAAGCAATGCGAGAATTGGGCAAAGTAGTGGTTGTGGCGCCTGACTCACCACAATCAGGAATGGGGCATGCAATCACACTTGATGATCCATTGCGCATTGAGCCACTCCATATTTTTGAAGATGTTGACAGTTATCAATGCAGCGGAACACCCGTTGATTGTGTGAAACTGGCAGTGAATAAAATATTAAAACGAAAACCCGATTTATGTGTAAGCGGAATTAATCATGGAAGTAATTCATCCATCAATATATTATATAGCGGAACCATGTCGGCGGCTATGGAAGCAAGCATTGAAGGAATAAAAGCAATTGGATTTTCTTATCTGAATTATTCTTTTGATGCTGATTTTAATGCACCTAAAAAATATGCTAAACAAATTGCAGCAAGTGTTTTAGCAAACGGACTTCCGACCAATACCTTGCTCAATGTGAATATTCCGGATTTGCACCACAAACAAATTAAGGGAATCAGAGTGTGCAGGCAGGCAATAGCAAAGTATGAAGAAGATTACAACGAGCGATTAGATCCGCGTGGAAGAAAATATTACTGGCTTACCGGAAAATTTGTAAATAGCGATCCCGGTGATGATACTGACGAGTGGGCTTTGAAAAACGGATTTGTTTCGGTAGTGCCCGTGCAATTTGATTTAACAGCTCATCACGCCATTTCACGCATCAATACTTTTTGGAAATAATATGTTTCGTCAAGATAAAATTATCGTTGGGTTACTAACAGGATTAATTTATCCGATATTTTGCTTTATACTTTTTTATGAAATAAAATCATTGCTGCTTGAAAAGAATATGATTCCGGATGGTGCATTCAAGTTGCAGTTCTTATGTATTATAAGCGTAGTGGCCAATGTTATTCCTGCAGGTTCTTATGTAAAAGCAAAAAAAGATCAATCATTAAAAGGCATAGCGGGTATTACACTTTTAATTGTTGCAGGAATAATTATTTATTTCAACGAAGGATTATTAAGCAACTGATAAATCATAAAGTATAAATGATAAAGAATAAATATGCGGCATTTGATTTTGTAATCAATTTTATACTTTATCTTTTATAATTTTCTGAAATGCGATACTATATTATAGCAGGTGAAGCATCGGGTGATTTACATGCATCAAATTTTGTGAAAGCATTAACTCATTTAGACAACGATGCTGAAATTCGCGGATGGGGTGGCGAACGAATGCAGCAGGCAGGAGTGAAGCTTGTGCATCATTATCGAGAAACGGCTTTTATGGGTTTGTGGGAAGTGATTAAAAATATCCGGAAAATTTCGTCTCTTCTTGCTGAATGTAAAAAAGATGTTTTAAAATTTAAACCGGATATAGTAGTTCTTGTTGATTATCCGGGTTTCAATTTGCGGATTGCACAATGGGCGAAAAAAAATAATTTTAAAACCTGTTACTATATCTCACCGAAATTATGGGCTTGGAACGAGAAGCGTGTTCACACCATTATAAAATGTGTTGACTTAATGCTATGCATTTTTCCGTTTGAAGTTGATTTCTATAAAAAATATAATTATGAGGTAAAATTTGTCGGTCATCCGTTGATTGATGCGCTGAGCGAAACTAACTCATTGAAAGTTTCAAAAGATAAAATTGCACTATTGCCTGGAAGTCGCAAACAGGAAATAGAATCCATGGCGCCATTGTTCGCATTGATTGCTGAAAAATATTATTCTGAAAAATTTGTATTGGCCGGAATTTCTTCATTGGAAAAAAAAATGTATTCGAAATTCAACAGAAAGAATATCGAAATTATATGGGACGATACTCATGCAGTTTTAAAACAATCAAAAGCTGCAATTGTAAATTCAGGAACGGCCACTTTGGAAGCAGCACTTTTTAATGTTCCGCAAATGGTTTGTTATAAAACAAGTAAACTGACCTATGCGATTGCAAAACGATTGGTAAAAGTGAAATGGATTTCACCTGTAAATCTTGTGTTGAATCGTGAAGCGGTAAAAGAATTTATTCAGGATGATTGCAACAGCGGAACCTTGGAATCTGAATTAAAAAGTTTACTGAACAACGAAGTTCACAGAACCAATATTTTGAATGATTATGCTGAACTGAAAATGTTATTGGGAGGAAAAGGTGCTTCAATGAAAGCAGCAAAAGCGGTTATTAATTTTGTTGAATATGGAAATCAAAAATTAAATTCCAATATCGAATAACATTGAACTACTGAATTTTTATAAATCCATCAGCCCATCAGGCAACAAAACACTGATGGTTTTTTTCCGGTCATTAATATCCAGGTTATATTCATTCACCAATGGAATCATCACCAACTTGTCGTTATAATAAACATGAACTATAGGATGAGATGGCATATCAAATACTTCATCCACCAAACCAATGAATCCAAGTTTTTCATCTGTCAGCTGGTAACCCACTAAGTAATCGAGATTATCAAACTTTTTTGGTTTTTTTAAATTGGTTTCTTCTGTATAAATTTCTTTGCCGTGCAATGCTTCCGCTTTGGTGCGGTCGTTAATTCCTTCCAGTAAAAAAAGAGAATGACCGGTTTCAGCCATTTCATATTCATCTACAAAGTAGGGGATGTTCGATTCTTTGAGTTTTAGGTAAAGTACTTTCACCTTCTTCAAACGCAAAACAAATTCAGGTTCAATAAACGCCTGCACATGACCTTTCAGTCCTTTTGCTTTCGATAGTTTTCCAATTCGGGTTAATTTTAAATCATTCTCCATTTGATGTAAAATAAAAAGCCATCTTTTAAGGGATGGCTTTTGAAATTTAATGAATCAATTTTTATTCAGCGGCAGCAGGTGCGGCAGCAGTGGCTTCACCTTTCTTACTTTTCTTTTTCCGTGCAGGTTTTGCTTTTTTAACAGCATCAAGCACTGAGTTTTTATGAGCTTCAGTCCATGCAGCCATTTTCGTGTCCGCAACTTCCTGAGTCAATACACCTTTTTTTACCCCGCGGGTTAAGTGTTTTTGAAACATCACTCCCTTGTAAGAAAGTATTCGCCGAACAGTATCGGTAGGCTGAGCACCTTTCTGCATCCAGTCCAATGCCTTTGCAGCATCAAGAGTAATTGTTGCAGGAATGGTGGTCGGGTTGTAACTACCGATGTTTTCAATAAAGCGGCCATCTCTCGGCGAACGAGAATCGGCGATTGTGATGTGATAGAAAGGAGCTTTCTTTCTACCCATCCGTTGTAAACGAATCTTTACAGACATTGCTTTGTGTGGTTAATTTTTAAAAGGTTTATCCCGTTTTTTTCGGGAGCGCAAAGATATTCGGATAACTATGATAACAAAATGTTTTTAGTTATTAGCAATCAGTTATTAGCGCCTTTTGTATATCCTAAATGCTAATACCTAAAAGCTTACCTCGTTGGCATTCCCTTAAAAGGTCGCCCTGATGCACTCATTTTATTGAACGATTTCATCATCTTCTTCATGTCATCAAACTGCTTTATAAACTGATTCACTTCCTGAATGGTATTTCCGCTTCCGTATGAAAGCCTTTTTCGTCTGTTGCCATTTAAAACATCAGGATTGCTTCTTTCTTCGGGTGTCATGGCAAGAATAATTGCTTCTACCTTTTTGAAAGAATCATTATCAAGGTCAATATCCTTCATTGCTTTTCCCATTCCCGGAATCATTCCCATCAAATCCTTGATGTTGCCCATCTTCTTAATCTGATTCAGTTGATTTAAAAAATCAGTGAAGTCAAATTGATTCTTGCGAATTTTTTTCTGGAGAATTTCTGCCTGCTTCTCATCGTATTGTTCCTGTGCCTTTTCAACGAGGGAAACTATATCACCCATTCCTAAAATCCGCTGAGCCATACGATCAGGATGAAACAAATCAATGTTCTCCATCTTCTCGCCGGTACCAACAAATTTTATCGGCTTGCTAACTTCGTACTTAATGGAGAGAGCGGCACCACCTCTTGTATCACCATCTAATTTTGTGAGAACTACTCCGTCAAAATTTAATCGCTCGTTAAAAGCTTTTGAAGTATTGATGGCATCTTGCCCGGTCATTGCATCCACCACAAAAAGCGTTTCATCGGGCTTCACCGAATTTTTGATGGCGGCAATTTCATTCATCATTTGCTCATCAACAGCGAGGCGACCGGCAGTATCAATGATTACAACATTGAATCCTTTTTGCTTTGCGATGTCAACAGCATTTTTTGAAATCTGAACCGGATTGTTATTTCCTTCTTCAGTATAAACTTCAACACCAATTTGTGAAGCAAGAATTTTTAATTGTTCAATTGCAGCCGGGCGATAAACATCACACGCCACAAGAAGTACACTTTTATTTCTTTTTGTTTTTAAATAGTTGGCAAGCTTTGCCGAGAAAGTAGTTTTACCCGAACCCTGCAAACCCGACATCAATATCACTGAGGGATTTCCTTTCAGATTGAGATCAGCAGTTTTTCCTCCCATCAAAGAAGTCAGTTCATCTGCAACCAACTTCACCATTAATTGGCCTGGATTAATGGCGTTTAAAACTTTTTCGCCAAGCGCTTTATCTTTTACTGTGTCAGTAAACTCTTTCGCTATTTTATAATTCACATCGGCATCCACCAATGCGCGGCGAATTTCTTTTACCGTTGCGGCAATATTCAGCTCAGTTAATCTTCCTTCACCTTTAATATTTTTAAAAGCACTCTCGAGTTTTTCACTTAAACTTTCAAACATTATTTTATTCTGATTTTATTTCTGATTAAGGGCCACAAAAAAAATTCATTCCAAGCTATAAACAAAACCGCCCCGAAATTTTTCGGGGCGGTCAGTAATTCTTTTGTGATTAAAATTTTTACTCAGTAATTTCTTTCAATGAAAATCCACTATCTGCTGTTTTCATTTTTATGATGAGAGGATTGTTTGCATCATTCAAAACATAAAATTCTACTCCGCCGGTTGTGCTAACTGATTTGGCATGAATAACTTCCAACGATTTCATCACACCATTTACTTTAATTTCCATTTGTTCTACTCCTGCTTTCACAACACCTTCCATTTTTTCATTACCATTCAATGTGAATGAAGTTTTTCCCTGACTCATTTCGGCAAACATTCCCTTACTTATCCAAAAGAATCCCATTTCACCTTTTTGATCATCCAATAATTTTGAAGAAATTTTTCTGCCTGAATTATAGGACTCCTGGGAAAAAATTACTTTACCATAAACGGTTTCTGAAGTTTTCCATTTGAATGAAATAGTTGGGACAATGGTGTTCACAATAACAGTTGCATCAACAATTAAATTTGGCGATTGCATGGCATATACCAATTTAGAACCTCCCTTGAGATTCAGATTTGGAGTTTGTGCTTTTAAAGTAAATACGACTGCAAGCAAAACAATCAATGCGCCAAGTGATACTGCAATTGTTTTTGATAGTGAAAGTGTTTTCATTTTTATTTTGATTTTGAGTTGTTTAAAATTTCAGCCAAGATAAGATTTTAAAAGCTTACTGCGTGTGGCTCCTCTCAATTTATTTATAGCTTTATCTTTAATTTGTCTTACACGCTCACGGGTTAAACTGAAACGCTCTCCAATATCTTCCAATGACATCGGATGTTCAACACCGATTCCGAAATATAATTTTATAACATCCTTCTGTCGGTCTGTTAATGTACTTAACGAACGATCAATTTCCTTTCGCAACGAATCTTTGTATTCCAAAGAATCATCAGTGGCTGTAGCGCCTGAATTTGGTATAACATCCAGCAACGAATTATCTTCTCCCTCCACAAATGGTGCGTCAACTGATACATGGCGGGCTGCAATACCTAAAGTTGTTTCAACTTCTTCAGTATTTATTTCTAAAACTTCTGCTAATTCTTCAGGGCTTGGTTCGCGTTCGTATTGTTGTTCCAATGCAGAAAATGCTTTGTTGATTTTATTCAACGAACCAACTTTATTCAGTGGCAAACGAACAATGCGACTTTGTTCAGCCAACGCTTGTAATATCGATTGACGAATCCACCACACTGCATACGATATAAATTTAAATCCGCGGGTTTCATCAAAACGCTGACCTGCTTTTATCAAACCTAAATTTCCTTCGTTAATTAAATCACTCAACGATAACCCTTGATTCTGATATTGCTTGGCAACCGAAACCACAAAACGCAAATTCGCTTTAGTCAGTTTTTCCAAAGCGCGTTCGTCGCCTTGCTTAATCTTTTTAGCCAGATCAACTTCTTCTTCAGCAGTTAAGAGGTCAACTTTTCCTATTTCCTGAAGATACTTCTCCAGCGATTGACTCTCTCGGTTGGTAATCGATTTTGTAATTTTTAGTTGTCTCATGCAGTAGGTTTTGGTTTTGAGGGAAGCGGACAAAAATAATTGCTTCATCCATTCATACCTAATAAATGTTTGGCATGAAAAAATAATTGTTTAGAAAGTGAGTTTCCTGGTGAATAGAAATTACATGACAGGATTAATAATTAAAAAGCTGCCTCAATTTGTGGAAGCAGCTTTTGAAATTTTATTTCTAAAATGAATTCAATTAAAATTTTTATTTAAAACCGCTCAAGTTCCGAAAAGAAAAAATTTGATTCTATCTGCGCGTTTTCATCTGAGTCGCTGCCATGAATGGCGTTTTTATCTATGCTCTCTGCAAAGTTTTTACGGATGGTTCCGGCTTCGGCATTGGCAGGGTTAGTGGCCCCAATCAGTTTTCTGAAATCGTCCACCGCATTTTCTTTTTCAAGTATAGCAGGAATAATGGCGCCTGAACTCATGAAAGCGCAAAGGTCGGCATAGAACGGGCGCTCGCGATGAACGAAATAAAAATTACCAGCTTGTTCAGGACTCATTTTGGTTTGTTTAATGGAAATGATTTTAAATCCTGCCTCCTGTATTTGTTTAAGTATTGCACCACTAACCGATTTCTCAACCGCATCTGGTTTAATCATGGTGAATGTTCTGTTTCCGCTCATGTATTTAATGATTTTATTTTTTATGAGGCGCAAAAATATACGGCTGAATGCGATTACCTCTTTTATAGCAAAAAATATTTTATCCTTGAGCCCTGAAAAAAAATAATACCCGCTGATGACCTTTGAACAACTGAAAGAATTTTTGCAAACACCACGGTACATTGTAATTACTACACATCAAAAACCCGATGGCGATGCACTTGGTTCTTCATTGGCACTTTATCATTTTTTATGCAAACTCAATCACACACCAATAGTTATTTCTCCAACTGATTATCCTAATTTTTTACAATGGCTGCCCGGCAACGATACAGTGGTGAACTTTGAACAGCAACCCGATTCAGCTAAAGAGTGGGCTGCAAATTCCGAGTTAATTTTTTGTCTTGACTTTAATAAACTGTATCGCATTAATTCATTAGGAGAATTGTTAGGGAAAGCAGCAGCGCCAAAAATTTTAATTGACCATCACCTGGAGCCCGATGCGTTTGCTGATTATGAATTGTGGGATGTAGAAAAATCGTCGACCTGCGAATTGGTTTATGATTTTATTGAAATGATGGGAATGACACACCTGATTGATACGAATATTGCCACCTGTTTATATGTGGGTTTATTAACCGATACTGATCGTTTCAGAATTCCCCGGACAACACCACGAGTTCATCAGATAGCAGCAGTGCTGTTAGAAAAAGGAGTTGATCACACCAGAGTGTACAATGAGATTTATGAAACCTTCAGCGAAAATCGGTTGCGGTTTTTTGGTTTTTGTATGACCAAGTGTATGACTGTGTTACCTGAATATCATACAGCGATTCTTGCCATTGAAGGAGAAGATATTCGTCGTTATCATATTTCAACAGGCGATACCGAAGGTTTAGTGAATTATCCAATGATGATTAACGATGTTTGGATGACTGCCATAATTATTCAACGACCTGATCAGGTGAAACTTTCGTTTCGCAGCAAGGGAGATATTGATGTTAACCGATTGTGTAAAGAGTACTTTCAGGGAGGTGGGCATAAGAATGCAGCAGGTGGAAAGAGCGATCTTTCTGTTGCTAAAACCAAAGAGAAATTACTTTCTATATTAGCCGCCCAAAAATTTAATTTAAACCTCGTATGAACATTTCAGCAATTTCAAAATCATTAACAATTTGTGCATCAGTAATTGCAGCACTTTCATTTCAATCATGCAACAGTGGTGAAAATGTTTCAGGTTATTCAACATCAACCAACGGTCTCGATTATAAAATCATAACCGACAATAAGCAGCCAAAAGCAAAAGTGGGTGATTATGTTCAATACTATTCAACCATCAGAACCACCAAAGATTCTGTTGTCTTTTCGTTAAAAAATGCTGGTACCGCCGAAATCGGACAAGTGGCTGCACCAAAAGAAAAAGGTGATCCGATTGAGGTTTTAACCATGATGGGAAAAGGGGATAGTGCATCATGTTTAATTCCTGCTGAAACTTTTTTTAAAGGAGTACAACTTCCAGCACCATTAAAAACAGGTGACAGAATAAAACTGGATATTAAAATTGTAGATGTTTTTGCTCAGGCCGATTATGACGCAAAGGTGGCTGAAATTGCAGCGCAGAAAAATGCTTTAGCTGAGGCAGATGCATTAAATTATATTAAATCGAAAAACCTGAATGCACAACGATTACCAAGTGGAATGTATTATGAAGTTGAAAATCCTGGAAGCGGAGCTCAACCTGAAAATGGTAAGAATGTGAAAGTAAATTACCATGGAACGCTGTTCGACGGAACCGTATTTGATTCATCATTAAAACCAGGTCGCGAACCCTTCGAATTTGTTTTAGGTCGTGGTCAGGTAATAAAGGGATGGGACCAGGGAATACCGTTATTTAAAGTTGGTGGAAAAGGAAAATTAATAATTCCGCCTTCAATGGGATATGGAGAACAAGGTCAGGGAAGTATTCCTCCAAACAGCTGGCTCGTATTTGATATTGAAGTATTAGGTGTTTCAGATGCTCCTCAAAAACAAGGTGGTATGCCAATGCAATAACTCAAAAGTTAAACTTATTAGAAAATTAAGATGAACAAAAAAAAATCACTTTTCTTATTTACAGGAATACTTGTGTTTGCTGTTTTATTAATAGCCTTGATTACTGCGTTAGGATCTGGTGGGGGATTAATAAAATTACATTCGGGCCTACAGTATAAAATTGTATTAAATAAATCAACAATTAAAGCTGTGGAAGGCCAACTGATGATTGCATATATCACTTACAAAACCGAAAAAGATTCGGTGGTTTTTACTACTTACAGCACGCCGAATAAATCAACCGTGTTTCCAGTTGGAAAACCTGAAAATGTGGGCGACATGAACGAAGCTTTTTTATTACTCGGGGCAAAAGACTCAGCAATATTTTATTTACCGGCCGACAGCATCTTCAAGGGTGATGCAAAGCGACCTGCATTTGCAGGTAAAGGGTCATTCATTCATGTTGGAATTAGGGTGGATACTATAATGAGTAAGGAAGACTATTCAAAAATTGCTGAAAAAAAATCGGTAAGTCAAAAACAAATTGATGATGAACTGATAAAAAAATATTTAGCTGCAAATAATCTGAATGCTGAGCGAACAGAGGAAGGATTGTACTATTTAATTGAAAAAAAAGGTGTTGGTTCAAATTCAAAACCAGGTAATCAGGTTTCGGTCTTATATACCGGAATGTTATTGGATGGAAAAGTTTTTGATTCTTCTGAAATGGGTGGAGGTGAACCTTTCAATGTTAAATTAGGTGAGCATTCTGTAATTCAAGGATGGGAATTGGGGCTCACTTATTTTAATAAAGGAGCAAAAGCTAAATTATTTATTCCATCAGCACTCGCTTACGGAGACCGCGAATACCCGGGACGCATTCCTGCCAATTCTGTTTTAATTTTCGAAATTGAAGTAATCAACATCAAATAAATTTTCGGTACATTTTTTTCTAAACACACAACTCACAAAAAAAAATTTTCAATGAAAAAACATTTTCTGCTGCTTGTTCTTTTTTTTCCGCTATTAGTAAATGCTCAAACGAAGTACAAGGATTTTAAATCCACACCAAGTGGATTGAAATACAAAGTCATCGAAGACCAGAAAAAGGCAAAAGCCCAAATGGGGTACATGATTAAGATATTTTTAACATACACTACTGAAAGTGATTCGGTCGTTTTTTCTTCAAAAATGATTGGTGAAGGAGCGGAGTTAAAAATTGACAAACCACAATACAAAGGAGATCCGATGGAGGGTTTTGCCTTAATGGGAACTGGAGATAGCATGTTGTTTCTTATTCCGGCTGACAGCATGTTTAAGGGTGGTGCCGGACGACCTGCTTACGCAACTGCTGGTTCATATTTAAAGTTAGGTGTGCGAATGATTAGTTGCATGACGCAAACTGATTATGATGCTGCAAAACAAAAAGAAGCAGCCGGACAAATTGGAATTGATGATCAGATTATTCAACAATATATTAAAGACAAAGGATTAACTGCTCTTAAAACTGCAACTGGCTTGTATTATGTTGTTGAAAAACAAGGTGACGGAGCAAAAGTGGAAGCAGGCAAAAAAGTAACAGTGAATTACACAGGTAAATTAACAAACGGAACAATGTTCGATTCATCATTAAACCCTGGTCGTACACCATTTGAATTTACAATTGGTCAGCATCAGGTAATAGCTGGTTGGGATGAAGGCATCGCTTTGTTTAATGTAGGTGGAAAAGGAACATTATTAATTCCTTCTGCTCTTGGATATGGTGCTCGTGGTGCAGGTGGTACCATTGGACCAAACGCAGTGTTGATTTTTGATATAGAAGTTTTAGGAGTACAATAAATCTTTATTTATAAAAAATCGAAAAGCCATTCCAATATTTTGGAATGGCTTTTCTGTTTTTCAAATATTTTTTTATAAAAACTTCATTAAAACCTAGGGCAATAAACTTTCTTCGATTCCGGAAATTCTACTGTGATTGAGAATTGCATTTTCTTTTCTTCACCAGGAGCTAATTTTTGCTTCCATAATAATTTTCCTGTTTCAACATTATAAACAGCACCACCAGCATCATCGAGTGTGATTTTTATTTCAGCATTTGCTGAAATTGGAACTTGCTCTATGATATCCAAACTGATTTCAGTTGGCTCGGTGTTCTTTACTTTAATTTCATAAGTAACACTCTGACGATATTTTCCACCAATGAATTTTTCTTTTGTAAAATCTTTTAATTTTTCACGGGTGAGAATCACATTTTTATCACGACCAAGTGATAATCCCATTGTGTCGTTTGTTTGGTTGGCATTGATATAACTCTGTCCGACATAAGCACCCTGAAAAAAGATATTAGCTGATCCGGGTAATAGATTTAATTTCTCCCAATCGGAAATGTGAGCATTCAAAAAAACATCTTTATCAATTCTTGGAATAGAATAATAATCGTACGAAGCTTCCAATGCGTAATCACCAATGTTCACCCGATGCACTTCAGAACCGGAAGGAATGGTTGATGATAATTTAATTTCAAATTCAGTTGAAAGTGTTGATTGAGTGACACTGGTATATGAGGAGGTTGTTTCGCTCTCTTTGTATTTTTTATTCGCACCGGTAACCACTACTTCCTGCATTGAAATGGGTGCTGATGGTGCGTATTCATTTTTCATCCCTCTGTTTTTATCATAATCATTTAAATATTCTAAAGAGACATTGTTTCCATAATAATAATCCATAAACCAGGTAGAAAATACCGGACCTGCTGCGCCTGCGGTTGGGTTTCCGGTAGAGAGTTTGAGTTTTATGTCTTTCCAATCTTCGCCTGTTGTTTGCCAGATAGCAGCTTTGTAGTTGAGTGTGATAGGCGCATTTACTTTATCTGCGCGCACATCGTATTCAGGAGTCCAGCCGGCATTGTTCACTAAGTAAGTAATATAAAATTTTGAATTGATTGGTTTATCAGAAGTAACCTGCACCCATATCTCACCCGATGGTGCAGATTTTTTTTGCTGGAAATCATAAAGCTGCTGATTCAGTCGTGTTTTAATTTCATTCAGTTTTTTTTCTTTATGCTCCGCATCCATCCATTTCTCTTTTAAGCCCCACTCTTTTTCGGTCATAAAATCGTAGTACTGTTTCACGGCTTCGAAATTCAAACCTGTGTTTGCTCCCGTGGTTTTTTTATTCTCGTCGAGCATTGACTGCTGCATAAGAATTAATTCTTTTTTCTTGCTGATTATTTCCAAATCAAGATTCACAGATTCTAATGAATCGTTCCACATTTTTGTTTCAGCAGAAAGCTCTTTCAGGTCCATGTAATTCAATTTGAATTGCACCGATTGAATAATCAATTTATCGTCAGAAGAAATATTTATGGTTTGTTGATTCAGATTGGTTGGAAGATTGGTAAATACTACATCCGAATTTCCTGCAGCAAGTGTTACACTTGCTGTCCGGTTTAGTTCTGCACCAGATAAATAAACAGTTGCTGATTTTACATCTGATTTGGCTTCCACTTTTTTTTGTGCCTGAGTTGAAACAGAAATTGTACCCAACACAACACTTAGAATTAATTTTTGTATCATAAAAAATTTTTGTTAAGAGAAAGTAAAATGCGAATTTCCATAAAATAAATTAGAAAGAATTAATTTGAATCAGTATTGGCCGGTAGATAGCATAACCAAGGTGCATGCATTCTCCACCTTAATTCCATTTTCAGTTGCCAGTTTTTCTAATTCAGGATTTTCAGCACCGGGATTAAAAATAATACGCTTCGGTTTCAGTTGAATCAAATCATTATAATAGCCGGTTTGATTTCTCGCACTAAGGTAAACTGTTACAGTATCTACTTTTATTTCAGATGGAATTGAATGAAGAATCGGAGCGCCAATCACATTTCCATCTTTAATTCCAACTAATGTAATCGGGTGATTAAAACTTGATAATTTATTAGCTGCGAGAAATGAATATCGGTTCGGATTTGTTGAAGCGCCGAGAACCAAAGTGTGTTTTGAAGTCATAGAGGCGAATTATGTAAAGGGGTAGCCATTTTATTATTTGAACTTAACCATAACTGATGATAACTTACCAAAAACTGAAAGCGTAAAGAACCTCGAACCAAAACCCACTTTTCAATTTGATGGATATTTCTACAAACCCTGAACGCATTGCAAGAGAAATAATTCCAAACCTTCGATGTATCAATTCTGAAGTGTTGGATTGCATTGAAGCTTGCCTGCAGAGAAAATTGTCGTTGCAGAGAGCAGCACAGATGTCTCACAATTTTTACACGAAAGCCAAAATTGTTTTTGTCACGGAAGAAGGAATCAAGGAAGTGATAACGACTATTTGGGCGGCAACCGATAACAACATTATTCTGAAAGGTGGAATCAGTATTCCCGTTTGCTGTATTAAAGAAGTGGTGTTGAATTAATCGGTTACTGATAGTCTGAATTTTAAACCAGCATTGTCACCGGGTTCTCCAGGAATTTTTTGAGTGACTGCAAAAATTTTGCGCCCTTCGCTCCATCTACAACGCGATGGTCGCAACTCAGTGTAACAGTCATCACATTGGTTGGCTTTACATTTCCCTTCTCATCAAACGCAGGAACAGTTTTTATTTTTCCAACTGCGAGTATGCAGGCATCTGGAGGATTAATTATCGCTGTGAAATCATCAATATCCATCATTCCTAAATTAGAAATGGTGAAAGTGTTTCCTTCCCAATCAACAGGTTGTAATTTTTTCTCTTTTGCTTTTGCACCAAATGATTTTGCTTCAGTTGAAATCTGACTGAATGATTTCTGGTCGGCGAATTTTATAACAGGAACCAATAATCCTTCTTCAACGGCTACAGCCATACCAATATGTATGTGATGATTGTAACGGATTTTATCACCGAGCCACGAAGAATTTACCTGTGGATTTGCACGCAAGGCCAGTGCTGTTGCTTTGATAACAAAATCGTTGATGGAAATTTTTTCACCGAGGTATTCATTCAATTGTTTTCGCGCATCCATGGATTTATCCATACTGATTTCCATCTTCAGATAAAAATGCGGCGCACTGAATTTGCTTTCGGTCAAACGGCGCGCAATGGTTTTACGCATTTGCGAAACAGCAACTTCTTCAAAACTCTCAACGCCATTTACGAATGGCTGGACACTTTTTGACTTTCCGGAAGAGAGATAGGCTTCAATGTCTTTCTTAATAATTCTTCCTTCATCACCACTACCTAATACTTGTGAAATATTTACACCTGAATCAGCAGCAATTTTTTTTGCTAATGGAGAAGCTTTCACTCTTCCATTTCCTGATGATGCTGGAACTGGAATTTCTTTTGATGAAGTTGCGACTATTGTTGGAGCACCTACAGTTTCAACTTTAGCAGATTCAACTTTTACTTCAGGTTTAGAAACTGCTACCGGTTCTGCAGTTGAACCTGCTCCTGCAAGAGCAGCTTTATAATCTTCTCCTTCTTTTCCAATTACTGCAATAACAGTATCAACAGGAATGGCGGCGCCTTTTTCAGCACCGATATAAAGTAAAACACCATCCTGAAAACTTTCGAATTCCATTACGGCTTTGTCGGTTTCTATTTCAGCCATCAGGTCGCCGCTCTTTACTTTATCACCAACTTTTTTGTGCCACGCCACAATCACTCCTTCGGTCATCGTATCGCTCATGCGGGGCATTCTTATTACTTCAGCCATAATTAGATTTGTTATTCGAGGGTCAAAAATAATTGCAAAAAGGAATTACCAATCAGAAATCGGCTTCGAGTTTTAAATCGTCTCGCAACTGCCTGAGCATTGGATTTTTTTTAACCATGTGTTCAAACTTTTCTGATGGTGTGTAAGGTCGTTTTTTGTTATCAGCTTTTGCGCGTTCAGTATCCACTCTTACAGTGAGTTCAATAACTTTTTTCTGCAATTGCTGCTGTAAAAACGCAACCATCATTTCCTGTTCATCCAGCAATAATTGCTTGTGGCTTTGTGTGCCAACCACTATTAAAACTGTTCGCTTGTTTTCTAAAACAGGAGGATAAATTTTCAATATTTCAGAAACCGAAAAATTTCTTTCGGCCTGTAATTTCTCCAAGTACTTGCTGAAAGCATATTTTAATTTCTCTTCATCTAATTCTTCGCCTATAATTTTTTCAGCAACTTTTCCATTTACAATTTCAGGTTTTTCATTTTCAACTGTTGCTTTTAAATCGCTCAGTGTTGGCATTTTGAAACCTGTGCCGGCAGCTGCTCCTGTGTATGTTGGTTTTATTGATGATGGTGTGGAGGCGGATGAACCCGGGTTATATTTTTCTTCTTTTTCAGTTACAATAGTTGGTGAAGAAACTGGTTTTGAAATTTCTTCTTTCTTTAAAGTTACGGACTCAGTTTTTTTTTTACTCTCAGAAATTTCTTCTCCTGATTGAACAAATTTAACGGTGCGAAACAGGTAGCACAATTTCATCATCGCCAACTCAACACACAATCTTTTATTGCGACTGGTGCGATATTGAATTTCAGATTCGTTTATGATGTTAAGACCATTCAATAAAAAGGAAACAGGTGTGTAAGCAGATTGTTCAGCATAACGATTCCGCAAGTTGGCAGAAGCTTCAAGTAACTGTAAAGTTTCTTTGTCCTTGCTCACTAACAAACTGCGTAGGTGCGATGCGAGTCCACTTAAAAAATTATCGCCTTCAAAACCTTTTGCTAAAATTTCATTGTAAGTCAGCAGGCAATCTGTAACACTTTCCTGCAAAAAATAATCGGTGAAGCGAAAGAAGTAATCGTAATCCAGAATATTCAGATTGGTGAGAACCGATTGATAAGTAATATTTCCATCAGTGAAAATACTGATGCGGTCGAACATGCTGAGTGCATCGCGCAATGCGCCATCTGATTTTTGCGCGATGATGTGAAGTGCATCAGGTTCGGTTTTTATTTCTTCTTTCTTTGCAATGTTTAATAAATAATCTGCTGTGTCTTCGGTTCTTATCCGATTGAAATCAAAAATCTGACAACGCGATAATATGGTCGGAATGATTTTGTGTTTCTCGGTAGTAGCGAGAATAAAAATGGCGTAAGGCGGTGGTTCCTCCAGTGTTTTCAGAAATGCATTGAATGCCTGATTCGAAAGCATGTGAACCTCATCAATGATGTAAATTTTTTTCTTTCCGGTTTGTGGTGCATATCGAACCTGTTCAATCAAAGCACGGATATCTTCCACACTGTTGTTCGATGCCGCATCCAGTTCATGCACATTAAAAGTTGCATTCTGATTAAATGATTTACAACTCTCGCATTCGTTACACGCTTCAATGTCTTTCGAAATATTTTCGCAGTTAATAACTTTAGCAAGAATTCTCGCGCAGGTTGTTTTGCCCACTCCGCGCGGACCGCAAAACAAAAATGCCTGCGCCAACTGATTGTTGCGGATTGCATTCTTTAATGTTTGCGTTACCTGCGGCTGACCAATAACATCTTCGAACCTTGCTGGTCTGTACTTACGCGCTGATACAATGAAATTCTCCATCCGGAAACAAATATAACCGTGCTATTGATTGCTGAATGAATTGTGGAAAAAATTAGGAGGAATATTTAATTCTTTTATGCCTTTCAAAGAACCCCCCAATAAAACTTAATAGTGATAATGCTTTTAAACTATTTAGCTCTGTACCAAAAGTTGTATCAGAACCATGCATAACACCATGTCTGTTTAATATTAACCCTTGCATTTCTTCTTTATAAAATTTTTTATCAATTGAATTTATTTCTGTTATTAATGAAAGTAATATTTTCAGATGCTCAGGTGTTTGATTTAGTTCTATTATTTTTTTTAGTTCTATCTTTTTTCCTTTTGACTTTTTATAAAGCTGTTCTTTACAAATTCCATCTGATTGAATTAAAAAGAGGGAAGTTGAAGCAAAAAATAATTTTTTACGATGCGCTTCAAATGCTTCAGATAAAATTAAACTTCTTTCAGGGTAGTAATGAATCAAATTTTTCTTGGTAGTATTTAAGTTTTTTTTGAAATGCTTTTTCATTAACTCATCTACCAATATTTTTTTATTTTTCTGAAGAAAATTGTTTGCAAGAAAAATATCATTCAATGTTAAATCTTCAGAGATATACCATCCGATTTCAGATAAAGGTTTTAGTGCTTTAGTAAACAGTTCGATATGATTTATTTTATCATGCATTTTCTGTTTGATTTTATTCCGACTTCTTATTTGATGGTTGAGTTATTTATTCCCTAAAAAATCTGACCAGTCACTCCATCCAGTTTCCTTATACACATTTGAGGGATTGCTAGGCAAATTGGCCGGTCGCAATTTAGATTTTGAATATTGCTGCCATTCCCTTGTTGATTTGAACTTTAAATTTCGAACAAAATTTCTTGCAACTTCAAAACTTAAAAAGCTAATTTTTTGATTAGCAATTTTATGATTTCCAAGCCAATCACCATAGCTTTTCCAACCTGAATTTTTATAGGTTCTGTTTGGATTTGTTGGAATATCAAATGGTAGTTTAGGCAAGTTGGGGAATTCTCCTTTCAAATATTTTTTCCAATCTATTTGTGATTTAATATTCAATAAATGGATAAATTTTTTTGCTTCATCATATGGTTTAAAAATTCTATCCTTAGTTGCAATACAATTTTTCCCAAGAAAATCTCCCCATCCCTTCCATTCCTTTCCATATATAATTGGAGCTTTTGGAATATCTGTTGGAAAATTTTTTGATTTCGATAATGTTTCCCATTCTTCTCGTGATTTTAAATTTAATTGAGCAGCAAAAAATTTTGCTTCTTCATAATTTCGATACTTCCGTTTTTGTGCAGCTATTGAATTTGTTCCCAACCATACACCTAAATTTTCCCACCCTTTATTTTCATAAACGCTATTTGGATTAGAAGGAATATCAATTGGCTTCATTCCAGATTTAATATACTTTTTCCATTCTCTCTGCGATTTTAAATTTAGAGATTGAACAAATTTTAACGCTTCAGAATAATTCCTATATTGCTTTAGTGTAGGTGCGATATTTCCAGTACCTAAAAAATCGCCCCATCCTTTCCAATCTTTACTATAAACTAATTCAACTTTTCGCGGCAAATCATGAGGCTTAATATCCTTTTTAATATAAAGGCGCCATTCAGGGTTTTCTGACTTTAATTTTAGATGTCTTACATAATTTCTTGCCTCCTCAAAAGGCATCCAACTTAATTTTGCTAATCTGTCCCAGGCTTTTAATTCAATAGAATAAATTAATTCATCCTCATTTATTTTTTCGGCAATTAATTCATCAATTTTAAATTGAATAAAAGATTCTTTTTTGCTTGATGTTTTATACTTGCTTATGTCTCTAAAAAATTCAACGATTCGTTCGTCGTTTGATGCTAATGCCCTGAGAGTTGTCAATACTTCTTTGAATTCATCGCTTTCAATTATTTCCTCTGTATTATTTGATGTAGTAAACACGGGTAGAATGACATATCCGAATTCTTTACCTTCCTTTTTTCTTAATGCTCTGCCAACTGCCTGAACGATATCAATAGTGCTTTTCCTCGGGTCGGCAAATAATACACAATCAATATTTGGGACATCAATACCTTCAGTTAGACATTTTGCATTTGTAATAATTCCCTTTTCAGTTGCTGCAAATTCATCTACTATTCTACCTCTTACAGAAGTAGGCATTGCTCCTGAAACATGAAATGATTTTACCGAAGAAAAATTCGGATAAGCCGAACTGAATACAGATTGACTTTGCTCAAATGCTTCAGCTTTTTTTATGCTTGAATGAAAAGTAACCGCATGATGAATCGGATATTCCATCATTGCTTTCCGAACAGCAATTAATGAAGCAAGTGTTCGCGCTTCAGTTTCTTTATCCCATTCCTTGCCAGTTGGTTTTACAAAAGTATTTTGCTCAATTATTTTTTTTACTTCAACATTGGAAATAAAAAGTGTAATAATTTTGTAGTCAGATAAGATTCCAATTTCTATAGCTTCTTTAAATGATAACTGGCTAAATGTTTCGCCATAAACATTTATATCATCCATACTTAAAACGGTATCGGAAGAACCTGCATATCTCCTTTCAGTTGCAGTCATAAAAATTCGTTTTGAAATTTTTATGTTTTTGTCAAATAATAAATGGCTGAATAATTTATCCTGTTCGCCAACCGTTTTATGAGCTTCGTCAAAAATTGCCAAATCAAATTCATGATTAGAAATTTTGCATGCTTCAGAAATTGCTTTACCTGATTGGTAAGTTGTAAAAACAATTGTTTTGTCTTTTGAATTGTGTTTTAACCAATCAGCAATAAAAGTTTTATCAGTCACGCATGGGACCCCAATTTCATTTGTATGAATTACTACATCATCGTTTTTGCCAATGCCTTCATCGCTACAAACACATAACCATGAAACCGTATCTTTAGTAGCAACAGATTCTCTTAAATAAACTTCGAGGGTTTGTTTTACCAATGAAAGACTTGGTACCGCAACAATTATGCTTTTAGATTTTAGTTCTTTGGTAATCCAATAGCCAGTTAAACTTTTTCCGGCACCACATGGAAAAACCAATTTTCCCCTTGAATGCTTCTCCTTTACAAAATATTCTTTTGCTTCATTTAATGCTTTTGCCTGATGAGGTTTTGGTTTGTATGCAGTTATTTTTTTCTCTTTTCCAGAAAGTAAATTTCGTAACCAATCGAAAAATTCTTTGTCCAGTTTCCTCCATTGGTCTGAATTACAGAAACCGATATTGTTTTTGCCTTGATAAATTTTTGCATAATCATCAACAGTAGTACAGACTAAACAATAAGTTATGTTTTCAGCTATACCATTGCTTAATGAAATGAAAGTTGAAATAGCTCTGTGAGATAACCGCTGCTCTTCTTCCTGAAGGTACTTACATTGGATCGCCCAGAATGTTCCATCAAATGTTTCAGCAATAAGGTCTATTCCTAGGTCATTTGATGGGAGGTTTAATTTTTTTAATATGGATGGGGAAACTTCATTTTGTAACCAAACATTTTTTAGTTTGGTTTTATATTTCGGATTATATTTTAAATAATATTTCGTTAACTCTTCAAAAGCTTTTCCTTTTTCAAGTCTGGTTTTGCTTTCAAGTACATTTTTAAAATCGCCCCAAGAATTAATTGAAGAAATGAATGATTGAAAATTCATAAAGAATCAAATTCATTATTGATGACACAAAATAAAAAAATTTATCAATCCATCGCCCGATTCAGAAACTGAATGAAAAGCGACAACTCTGTGAAAACAGAAACAGATTTTTTCAGAAACGAAGGTGAGAGAACTGCTTTATCATCTAACTCGCAACCGTATAAAAAACTCTTGTGTTTCAGAATTTCAATTGCAGGATTACTTGCATCATAATCCTTCGGAATGGTTTTCATTTTCTCGCCATCCAGTTCACCGAAAGTTTTTTTGAAACTCTTTGCTTCCGTTATCTTTTTAAAATCTTTCAGGTTGTAATCAATTTCCTGGCGAACTTTTTTCAGTTCAGGTGCTTCGGGCATCCAAACTCCACCACCCATAAAATTTTTCCCTCCCGGTTCAATGTGCAAGTAGTAGCCCGCATATTTTCCTTTTCGTCCTTCGCGACCGAATGCTGCTGCAATATGAATCTTGTACGGAGTTTTATCTTTTCCAAAACGCACATCACGATAAATGCGGAACACACAATCCTTCGCTTTTAAATCAACACCAGTTTGCGAGTCAACTTTTTTCATTGCCACCAGTAATTCATCAATGAACTCGGTGAACTGAATTCTTATCTCATCAAACACCGGTTTGTGTTTATCGAACCACGGTTTGTTGTTGTTCTTTTTTAATTGCGAAAGAAAAGAGAGTGTTTTTGGATGAAGAGATTTCATTTTTTGAAATTAAAAATTGGAGATTAGAGATTAAAAATTTGAATACGCAAAATAATTTTCAATTCTTCAATTTTCAATCTTTGAATTCAAAGCTCGCCTTCTGCGGCGCAAGTCACACCGAACAATTTATTCATTCTGCTGAAATTCATTTCGAACGAATTGTATGCACGAAGAACAGAGTTCACAATCGGGTGCGATGGTTTCATGTTGCTTTGCGTTTCCTTGCTTTTTTTATTCAGCTTGCGTATGCTCCACACGATTGGAAATATTCCTGCAAAGAGATAGAAAATTTTATACTTCGAAAGTTTTGCATTCGTCAATAAAGCATTTAAAGTTTTAGAAGTATATCGGCGATAGTGACCGAGATATACATCGTGCCCACTCCACAAATCCATGAAGGCAGGAACAGTAATAAAGAAATGATTTTTGCCTTTGCATCGTTTTTTAATTTCATTCAGTATTGCCAAATCATCTTCAATGTGTTCGAGCACATCCATCATCACAACAACCGCGTGTTCAATAACAGGTGGGAGGTTGATGGTTTTCTCTACTTGTTGTCCAATGGTTTCTTTCACTTCAGCTTCGGTGTAATTAATATCAACAAGCCATACTTTATCAATCATCTCCGGCATCAGCTTTAATAATTCATACATAAAAAATCCGGAGCCGGAACCCACATCAACCAAAACAACTTTTCTTTTTTGCTCGCGAAATATCTTTTTCACAAACCGAACCAGCGGCCATTTCTTCGATTGATAATACCAATGCGTATTCGGATTAACTCCTGATTCAAGTTCTTTTAAATCCATAATTATTGTTGCTGTTGTTCCTGCAATTGTTGTTTTATCTCTTGAGCTTTATTCATATAACTCTGTGCAGTTGATTTATCTCCCTTCTGCTGATAGAGCTGACTGAGCAGTTGATACGCCTGAAAATTTGTTGGTCGCATTTCAACAGCCTTTAACAAATTGAATTCAGCATTGCTCAAATCACCGGTGTATGCATAGCAAACTCCAAGCATCATGTATGCCTGATCATCATCGGGAATCAGTGTTAAATATTTTTGAGCATAAGTCAGTGCCTCATTTGTTTTTTTTAGATTGAGTTTTATCTGAATCATCCAACCTGTTACTTCTTCGTTTTGCGGATTATACTTTAATGCATCTTCAAAAAAAAATTCTGCTTTTGCTAAACTATCGCGCTGCATTTCTCGGTAACCATATAAGTCAGATTTGTTTTTTCGCTCAATCACACACGAGAGAGGAACACCATCGGCTTCGTTTTTATAAATTGCTTTATCAGATGGCCAGGTACCAGCGATTAACATACCGGGTTCAACATTGCGCGAATAATATATCCCATAATCCCAATCGCGAGCGGTTCTTGTTTTCGGACTGCCGGCTGCATTCCACTTTGTGTAGACAATAGTTACTTTATCAGTGTCATTTCTGAAATACCAGTTGATGGGGTCAGCTGCATTAGTGGCCAATAATATTTTTTTCTCCTTCGTGGCATTTTTAAAAATCTCAGATTGCTTAAACCAATCTGCTGTTTTGCGCACACTGTTCATGTAATAATCAGTTTCGAATTTTTCATAAGCTCCTTTTATGCCTCCGATTAGTTCATTGAAGTAAACATATTCGTTTGGGTGATTTGTAAATGCAAACCGAAGTGGAAATGCAATACCTATGACAAATGCAACGGCAGCGATGTAAGAAATTATTTTTTGATTTATTCCTGTTATCAGGTAACTCCATGTTAAAGATGCAAGCACAGCAATCAACGGAATCATAAATAGAAATTGCCGCAATCCATCATACAACGGAGATTGATTATAGGCAGCATAAGCCCATGGAAATAATGTTGCAAAGATTATTAGTAGTGTAACAGTTGATGAAAATTTATTTCGTGCAAAATACCAGAGAGCTAATTGAGCAAGTGCGGCAATCAGCACCACAAGCGGAGTTGTGATCTCTAACCATTTCGGAATGTAGTACCACGGAATTTCTTTTGAAGTAATTACTTTTCCTTCAAACAACATTCCGATACCCATAGCAAAATTGGTTTGCTCTTTCAGCGCAATAAACGGATTGCTCATTGGCCCTACTAATCCATAAGGCCAGAATAATAAACCACCAAAGTATCCTGCAATTGCAATGAAAATTAATCGCTTTAATAAATATGTAATTGAGCTTGTTTTGTTGATCAGCTTTCTTTTTTCAGAGTTAAGAATGTAGGTGCCAAAAACAAACACGAACAACATTCCAATCAATAACAAACCACCTACCCGAATATTAATAGCAAGCGCAATGCTAACGGCACTCATTACCCATGTTCGTGTGCTTGGTCGAGGAAGTTCCGAAACCAGTTTCACTAAAAAATAAATAGTCAAAATGTAAGTAAGTGCGAATGGAATATCCTTCGGGTTGTTCATGCTCTGACCGAAAAACTGCGGCCACGATGCAAGTAAAACGATGGCGAGAGATCCGGTGAGCCAGTTACCTAATCTTCGTGCAAGCAATCCGGTAAATAATATTGCGAAAAATCCTGCGATTGCATTTATAAGGTGGCGCATATCGTATTCATCCAAACCACCGATGTAGCGATTTGCAGCAGCAGATATCATACTAAACAAACCACCATATAGGTATAAATTTTCTTTATTGCCGACTTTCAAATTTAAGCACGAAGTATCTTTTCCGAATGAAGTATAAAAATTCAAAACCTTCTCGCCATAAACTTTCTGATCTAAATCGTCACCGGTAATTCCATAATGAAAACTTACTGTGGTCATTAGAAAAAATAAAAATATACATAGCGTTGCAAACAGAAAACGAAAGAGTGGTTGATTTTTTTTATTGAGTTCTGCATTTTTCATTTCAGAAAATGGTACAACGAAAAACCAATTGAATTTTATTCTTAGTGACAGCCACATCACCTGCAAAAACATTTTTATACCATCATCACCAACAGAAATTTTGCTGCCTTCCATTGCTTTCCAGGTAACAGGCATTTCAATAATTTTTACTCCATCAAGATATGCGTGATACAATAACTCAACATCATGAGCCCAACCTGAAGTCGAAAGTTTACTGAATAAGTTTTTTGCTACAGCAGTTGGATATAACTTGAATCCGCATTGTGTATCGTGACTTTTCAGAGGCGTAAAAAACCGAACACTTAAATTAAAAATTTTACCAATAAAGTTGCGCGATTTGCGTTCAGTGACTTTGGAAGTTTTTAATTCGCGAGAGCCTATTAATATTTCATTGGAAGAAAGTTTGTGAGTGGCTAACCAATTGTTGATTTCGGTTGGTCGTGTACTCATATCAGCATCCAGAGTTAGAATATGAGAACCTGTCGCCTTCATCACACCCTCTTTCAACGCAAAGCCTTTACCTTGGTTTTTTCCAGGTTTAACTAATGTGAATTTTCCTTGTACTGAAAGTTCCTTATATAAATCACTCTGTTCAATCAACGATGAAGTATCATCCTCGCTTCCATCATCAACAATAATTATTTCAAAATCTTTTTTCCAGTTCCGTGAAAAATCACGCAAGCCTTCAAGCATTTGCGCCACTCTCGCCGATTCATTGTAACACGGAATGACCAATGATATTTTTTGAAGCGGAGTGAAAGTTATTGTTTTTATTTCAGCCATTTAAAGTTCCTTGTCGGGTGCGAACAAATGTAACTTTTGATTTTAAGAATTGAATAATTCAATTAGTGATAAATATATAGATCGAACACCGAATAGCCCTTGCCGATGCTTCCGGGGATTTATGATTTAAGATAAGACTGAAGGAATATCAACAATCGATTAACTACTGGTGAATTCAGAAAAAAAATATACCCGAAACTATTTTCTGTAGTTCACACAAACCATATTAAACATCTTATCGTGAAAGGTCATTTTTTTATCGTTGAATAAAACGAATATGCAACTGGCAATTGCAGGAATGACTAAGAGCATAATAAATACCAGGTAAACCCATGCACGCGCAGCGCAAGTCAGGAATCGGGGGTTTTTATGTTCATCATCATCATTCACCATTTTAATTCCGATTATTCTTTTTCCAATTGTACCACCTGTGCTTTCCATCAATGGCGAATAAAGTGTAACCCACAACATAATTCCGAATGCAGGAAGCGCTTGTTTCAATCCATCAATAATATATGCAGCGTCTTCAGGAGTATTTTGTCTGATGAAATTAAAAGCAAGATAACCGGTGCCAATTGCTAATGCTGAAACAATTGCCATATCAACCAACCGAGCAATTGTTCGTTGAAAAAAAGAAGCATACTTCATTGGTTTCAATTCCTGTTCAGCTTCTTTCATAATTTTTGTAAGGAGTTTATCAATGGGATCCGGTTGAGTTGATGGTGTAAGCATAAACAAAAAATCGGTAGTGAATTTTATCAGAGCAAAATAACATCACCATTCAAATTAATATTCCGGATGATTGAAATTTATTTTCATAAATAAAATCACAGATCAATTGCACCTCGTTTTCCAAGTTCAATCACTTCTAAATTTTTTATTATTCCTTTTTCAACTTGAAAACGAACGATGGTACGCATGATGTGAAATCCGCTTTTACCTGCAGCGCCGGGATTGATGTGCAGCAGATTTAATTTTTTATCGGGCATCACTTTTAATATATGTGAGTGGCCGCAAATGAACAAACCGGGAGGATTGTTTTGAATTTCATTTCTGATTTTCCAATCATAATTGCCGGGATAACCTCCAATGTGTGTCATCCATATATTCAAACCTTCAATACTGAATTTATTGTGCTCGGGATACTTGGTTCTGATTTTTTGTCCGTCAATGTTTCCATAAACTCCACGAACAAAAAAATGTTTTTCCAGTTCTTCATTCACATCCGCACCAAAATCACCGGCGTGCCAAACTTCATCACATTCTTTAAAATGCGATATGATTTTATCATCAATGAAACCATGTGTATCAGAAAGCAATCCGATTTTTTTCATTGGAGAATTGAATCAAAAAAAATAATTAATTAACCTGAATCCGCTGCTTTATCAGTTCATCATAAGTATGAACGGCAATAATTCTTCCATCTTTCAATTCATAAATCTTATCACACTTTCGTAGTGTAGTATATCGGTGTGCAATCATGAGCATTGTTTTTTTCTGAACAAAAAGATTATTGATGGTTTCAATAATTTCGTTTTCAGTTTCATGATCCAAAGCGCTTGTAGCTTCATCAAATAAAATTATTTCCGAATCATGATATAACGATCGTGCAATTGCAATCCGCTGTTTTTGACCTCCGGAAAGTTTGCTTCCTTTTTCGCCAATCTGGGTTTCAATTCCTTTGGGTAATGATTTTACAAACTCTTCTAAAGATGCCAGCTTTATACAATCATTTAGTTTTTGGATGTTAATATTTTCAGGGGATATTCCAAAAGCAATATTTTCAGCAAATGAAGAATCAATTAAAAAATAATCCTGCCGAACATAACCAATCATCTTACGCCAGCCGATTAATAATTCTTTTTCAATTGGTTTATCATCTATTAATAATTCGCCTTCATTTTCAATTAATAATCTCAACAGAATATTAAACAAGGTCGTTTTACCTGAACCGGAAGTTCCAATAAATCCAACAATTTCACCTTTATTGATTTTTACTGAAATTTTGTTTAAAGCAGGTTTTTTATTGCCCTTATAATTAAAGCTAATGTTCTTTAATGCAATCGATTTTTCAAAAGAAGGTAGCAATGGTATTTCATTTTCACTTTCAATTACAAGGGCATCAGTACCAGAAAAATCTATTGGTATATCTTTTAAAATATCAAATACAACTTGATTTGATTTTATTCTGACTACGGAAATTATTATTCTGTTGAAGGAAGGTAAAATTCTGTATGCAGCGGCAACAAAAATTGTTAAGAAGGCTATAAATCCAGAATCAGCAACATGCATAAATATTGAATAAGCAAAAATCATAAATACCGCAATAATTGCAATGACTTCAATAAACCGGTTTGGCATTGTTTCGTAAAAAGATAAATAAGTTAATGAATTGTTTAGCTCTTTATTTTTATCAAGAAATTTCTTCGAATAGTGAGCTGTTTTATTCATTAGTAATACATCAATATAGCCGTGTATAATCTGATATAAATATTGAAATGTATAATACCGGGAATTGTTTTTATTAAGGCCCATATTATAAGTCCTTTTTCTAATCAGGCGATAGAAAATAGTAATAGTTGGAATTAAAATTAAAGCAAGAAGAATGAGCAATTTTAAATCATATATTAATATTCCGATCATAATAAGAAAAACTACAATTAACTCTGAAAAAAAGGAAAAGAGCGGAACCATTAAGCCTGCTGACAATTCCGATGGTGAGGCAGAAATATTTGATGCAAACACCGAACTGTTTTTAGAAACTATTTCAATTATATCTAATTTTAAAAACTGCTTGAGTTTTCTTGATGTTAAATTAGAAGCAACTTCGTATGAAAATTTTATCTGTGTGTAATTATTCCATACGCCTAAAATATTTTTAATTATAAAAAAAAGTACAGTCATAAAAAATATGAAAAGAATAAAAAATTCAGGTGAAGAAAAATTCATAAATAAATAAATCTGGTGTAAATAATTATTAGAAAAAATTATTTCTTGATGAGTGGACAAATGAATAATTGGAAGTAAGGATGCCAAGCCGAAAACATCAAGTACACCTAATGAAAAAATTTGAAATATCATCAATACAGATTTTTTTCGTTGCTTCGGATTTAGCAATCTGTTTATTTTAATTACAGAAGTGACTATTAAATTTTCAAGAAACCATTTTCTCATTCAAAAACCCTTTTTAACTCTTTGATCAATTTTTGTTTCTCAATTGAAACAACTCCTGCTTTTTCACAAACAATTCCTCCGGCTAAATTTGAAAGGAAAGCTGCATCAAAAGAATTTGCTCCCGCTGAAATTGCAGCAGCCATAACTGCAATCACTGTATCACCTGCTCCGCTTACATCTGAAACATTTCTGATTTGTGCTGGAATAATTTTTCCGGTTGTTCCATCATTTATATATGCGCCTTTTTCGCCAAGGGTAATGAAAGTATATTGATGCGAAAGTTTTTTCGTTAATTCAATATGAACTTCATTCAATTCTTTTATTGATGTTCCAAAGTTTCTTCCAAGGGCTTCTCTTGCTTCACGAAGGTTAGGTTTAAAAACTGTTGCTTCATGGTAAGCGAAAAAATTATTCTTCTTCGGATCAACTAATACCGGACATTTTTTCTCCGAAAAAAAATTCATTAAAACTTCAATCAGCGATTCGGTTAAAACTCCTTTGTTGTAATCTTCAATAATAACTGCATCAATTTTTTTTGATTGAATTTCTTTTGCAATTAATGTAAAAAGTGAATCACCTTCGTTATCAGAAATATCATTTTGCAATTCTTCATCAAACCGAATCATCTGATGATTTTTACTCAGCACTCTGGTTTTTGAAGTGGTGATTCTGGTTTTTCCTGAAATAATATTTGAAGTATCAATCCCTGAATTGCTTAACAATTTCAATAACTTTTTTCCAACTTCATCTTTTCCTATTACTGAAAACAAAATTGGAGTAACTCCAAGTGATTTTAAATTCAATGCAACATTTGCTGCACCACCGGGGCGGTCTTCTTTTTTAGAAATACTCACAACAGGCACAGGAGCTTCTGGTGAAATTCTATCCACGCTGCCATATAAATAACTATCGAGCATAACATCACCAATAACAGCAATGCGCAACTTTGAAAATTTGGTAGTGATTAGCTTTTTTAAATGCTTCATGAATAGAAGGTGCTAATGTAAAGAATCAGCAATGAACAGATGGAACGAATAAATAAGTTTTGTCCTTAATGATAAATTAATTTAGAAGAAGTAAGGTGTTATGAATCCGTTTAATTGCTTCTATTAATTTTTCGTCGGAAGTTGCGTACGAAATACGAGCGCAATTCTCATCTCCAAAAGCACTTCCGGTAACTATTGAAACATTTCCTTCGTACAATAAAAACATACACAAGTCATCAGCATTTTTTATTTCATAGTGTTTGTACTTTTTTCCGAAATAAAAACTGAAGTCAGGAAAGAAATAAAAAGCGCCATCAGGATTATTGCATTTTATTCCCGGAATTTTATTTAACAATCCTTTCACCAATTCTCTCCTGCGGTTAAATGCTTTGCGCATTGAAATGGTATCGGCTAAGCTTCCGGTAATGGCAGCAAGAGCAGCGCGTTGTGCAATTGAATTAGTGCCTGAAGTAAACTGCCCCTGAATTTTTTCACAGGCTTTTGCAATTTCCAATGGTGAGGCAATGTAGCCTAATCGCCACCCGGTCATCGCATATCCTTTCGAACAACCATTTACAATTACTACTCTGTCTTTTAATTCAGCAAACTGTGCAATGCTTTCATGTTTATCTATGAAGTTAATGTATTCATATATCTCGTCGCTGATCACTACAATTTCAGGATACTTTGCAAGTACCAAAGCAAGCTGATGCAATTCTTCTTTCGAATAAACAGCTCCTGTTGGATTACATGGTGATGAGAAAATAAAAAGTTTACTCTTCGGTGTTATTGCTGAAGCTAATTCAGCACCTGTTAATTTGAATTCATTGGAAAGCTGCGTATTCACTTTCACTAATTTCCCTCCTGCCATTTTCACCATTTCGCGATAGCTTACCCAGTAAGGAGAAGGAACAATTACTTCATCACCCGGATTAATTAAAGCAAGAACTGCATTGGCAATGGATTGTTTTGCTCCTGTTGAAACTACAATTTGCTCTGGTGAAAAAGTGAGTTGATTATCGCGTTGAAATTTTTCTGCAATCGCTTTTCTTAAATCCAGAAATCCTGCAACAGGTGAATACTTGGTGAACCCTTCATCCAGCGCTTTCTTGGCAGCATCTTTTATAAATACTGGCGTATCAAAATCAGGTTCACCCAAACTCAAATCTATAATATCTTTTCCCTGTGCTTTTAACTCACGACTGAGTTTGGCCATCTGCAATGTTTCAGATTCACTCAGTTCTGATACTCTTTTAGCAATGTGCATTGGGGAAGGAAAGTTGAGTTGTTATTTGTTATAAGTTATTAGAAATACAGAAACTAAGATCAAATTCATAAAAGTAAATGACTGGGGCTTTTAACAAATCAACTATTTAAAAGTGGAATAATTGAACAATAGAACATTTGAACAATAGAACCAATGAACTAATCAACCAATGAACGAATCAACTAATGAACAAATAACTATTAAAAAGTAGCGAGAGGGGAGCTCGAATCCCCGACCTCAGCATTATGAGTGCTGCGCTCTAACCAGCTGAGCTACCTCGCCAAATTTCTTATTTCAAAAATCGGAGGCGCAAATATATCATTATGCTTATGCGACACAAATAACAATTGCATTCTTTCTTAAATAATTTCTGAAAGATTCTTTATTGATTTAAGACTCACGCAAAAAAACGCAAAGGAGCAAAGCAGAATAATATTATTAATGTCAAAAAAAATCTCTGAGTCTTTGTACCTTATTTTGCTTTGCGAAAAAAACAATCAGCAGCTTCTGAAATTTCAGGCAAAAAAAATGCTCCGCGAAAATGAATTCACGGAGCAAAATTTATTCACCAAAATTATTCGGCTATTACTTCAAAATTTATTGTCACACTTACATCTTTATGCAAATCAATGTTTGCAGTGTAGGTACCAACTGTTTTAACTTCTTCCGGAATGGTAATTTTCTTCCGGTCAATGTTAATGTTTTTCTGTGCTTTAATGGAAGCCGCTAATTGGTGAGTAGTTACAGTACCAAATAATTTTCCGCTGGTTCCTGCTTTTACGCCAACTTTAAATATGGTGCTCTTTAAAGTTTCAACATACTTGTTGATTTCTTTTAGCATCTTTTCTTCACGACGACCTTCCTGTTTTACTTTTTCTTCAAAGTCCTTTCTTGCTGAACCTGAAGCAACCACGGCAAGACGCTGAGGAATTAAAAAGTTGCGACCGTAACCGGCACGCACCTTTACCATTTCTCCTTCTTTACCAAGTTTATTTACATCCTGAGTGAGTATCAATTCCATTTTCGTCTATTTAAAAAGGTCAGTTACATAAGGCAACAATGCAAGTTGACGGGCGCGCTTAATGGCCTGCGTAACCTTGCGTTGATATTTCAAACTGTTTCCGGTGAGGCGGCGTGGAAGAATTTTTCCTTGCTCGTTCAAAAAGTTCATCAGAAATTCTGTCTCCTTGTAATCAATGTACTTGATTCCGTATTTTTTAAAACGACAGTATTTCTTCGGGCGTACTAACTGTTTCTGGGTGGCAAGATATTTAATATCTTTTCCCTTAGCTTTTGGAAAGGCCATGATTTATGCTTCGGTGGTTTGAGTGGATGATGCTGCTCTGTTCTTACGCTCTTTTCCAACCAGACCTGCTCTGCGCTTGTCATTGTACTCAATGCCGTACTTATCCAGAGCAGTGGTTAAAAAACGAAGAATGTTTTCGTCGCGTTTGTATTCCACTTCTAATTTGGCAATCGCCTGAGTATCTACTGTAAACTCAATGATGTAGTAGATGCCATTTGATTTAGCCATAATAGGATAAGCCAATTGCTTAAGTCCCCAATTGCGCTCCTCGACGATTGTAGCGTCATGGTCCTGGAGGAGTTTCTTGTACTTTTTAACCGCTTTATTCAGGTCGTCTTCGCCCAAAACAGGTGAGAAGATGATGACGGTTTCGTAGTTGTTAATCATGAATTATTAGGTATGATTTTTTTTAGGGGACGGCAAAGATATACAAACACGCAAAACCGCCAACAATTGTTTGATTTTTCTTTTAGAATTTTGAACTCAGGTAAATCTGGAAATGAAAATTGCAGTTTTTCGGAAATCATTTCATGAATTGATTTCAGTTCAAGTCATTAAGTCTGTTATTTTAATATATTGTGAATATTCTGTCAGAAAAATTGAAATGGAACATTGCTTGAGAATCAGTGAGGCATAAAACAAAAAACAAATAACATGACTTACTTAAATTTAAAATCAAACAAATTTTCAGGTGCAAGATCAGTTGAAGATTATTTCAATGATTTCCTTCAACCCAATGTTTCAGTGTTTAAAGAAGGAAGAAATTTCCCTACAGTAAATGTGAAAGAGACCAAAGAGAATTATTCATTGGAATTCAGTGCTCCCGGCCGCAAGAAGGAAGATTTCAATATTCACATTGAAGGAAATTTGCTCGAAGTTTCCTCTGGACAAAAACAGGAAGTGAAAGAAGAAACAGAAAACTACACCCGTCGTGAGTTTAAACTTTCTTCGTTCAAACGCACATTCACTTTACCTGAAACAGTAAATGTGGAAAGCATTTCAGGTGAATACACCGATGGTATTTTAAAACTCACGCTACCGAAAAAAGAGGAAGCAAAAAAAGAAGGCCCAAAGAAAATTACGATCTCATAAGTGGGAGTGGTTTAGGTTGAGAGAAAGCCGTCATGCATTTTGTGTGATGGCTTTTTCTTTTTTAGATTTCGAAGGATTAATAATTTTGTTAAATAAGAAAAATCTATTTTGAATAAATCTTATTCTTCATAATCCCTTTCTTATGCAAAAAATGTTGGACCGAAACACGCAACACACCGCGACCATATTTTAAACTTCGCGAGAAATTAATGGAACTTGCTTCTTCAAAATATTTTGTGGGACAAGTGACTTCAGCAATTTCAAAACCGGCCATAAAAATCTGAGAGAGCATTTCGTTGTCGAAAACAAAATCATTATTGTTGGCCATGTAATTAATATTTGTTAAAACTTCTTTCGAGAAAGAACGGTATCCAGTGTGATATTCTGAAAGTTTCTGACCAATCAATAAGTTTTGTGAGAAGGTTAAAAAGCGGTTGAAAATATATTTATACATTGGCATTCCGCCTTTCAACGCGCCCTTGCCTAAAATGCGCGAACCCAGAACCACCGGATATAAATCATTAGCAATGATGCTTGCCATTGCCGGAATGAGCAGCGGAGTATATTGATAATCGGGGTGTAGCATGATTACAATGTCAGCACCAATTTCAAGTGCTTTGTTGTAACAGCTTTTCTGATTTCCACCGTATCCTTTATTTTTTTCATGGACAATGATGTGCTTGATTCCAAGTTTGCGACCAACTTCAGCCGTGTTATCCTTACTGGCATCATCAACTAAAACTACTTCATCCACAATATTGAAATCAATTTCGCGATAAGTTTTTTCTAATGTGGCTGCAGCGTTATAAGCCGGAAGTACAACTACTACTTTTTTATTTTTTATCATTTGTATTTTATCTTCAAATTATCAAATCATCAAATTACCAAATCATCAATTTACATTCGCCACCGAATGAATATTCTTCAACTCTGTAAAAAGTTTCCTTACCCGCCGAAAGATGGTGAGGTGATTGGCATATGGATGTATTCAAAAGGGTTTCATTATCACCACCATCAGGTGACTATTCTTGCAATGAATACACGCAAACATTTCAGCCATACGGAATTATTACCGAATGATTGGAAAAATGTTGCCGATATAAAAAGTGTGGATGTAAATACCAATGTTCAGCTTGGAAAAATGTGTCTGAATCTATTCGGGAAAAGTTGTTACAACATCGAGCGGTTTTATTCTGTCGAATATGAAAAGCAATTGATACAATTATTACAAAATAAATATTTTGATCTGGTACAGTTGGAAGGAGTTTATCTTTCGCAATATGTATCTGTTATCAGAAAATATTCGAAGGCTAAAATTGTGTTGCGTACGCAAAATGTTGAATTTGAAATTTGGGAGCGCGAAGCAAAATCAGGTTCTGTGTTGAAGAAAAAATATTTGCAACTGATGGCTAAGCGCATGAAACAATTTGAGTTGAACATGCTCAATCAATATGATGCAATTGTCCCGGTTAGTAAATGCGATGCAGAAACTTTTAAAAAACTTGGATGCAAAATTCCAATGCAGGTTTGCGAACATGGAGTTGATACAAACGCTGGCATCCTTCGACAAGCTCAGGATGAAATACACGCAGAACAGTTTTCTGTATTCCATATCGGCAGCATGGATTGGCGACCGAATCTTTTGGGTTTGGAATGGTTCATTGAAAACTGCTGGCAACTGATTCTGAAAGAAATTCCTGAAGCTAAATTGTATCTCGCCGGAAGAAATTTTCCTGAGGCCTGGAAGCATAAGAAAATAAAGAATGTAGTGATGATCGGAGAGGTGGAAAATGCTTCGTCATTCATTCAATCAAAACAAGTAATGATTTGCCCGATTCATGCAGGCAGTGGAATAAGAGTGAAGTTGATGGAAGGTATGTCATTCGGAAAAGCAATTGTTTCCACCACAATCGGCGCCGAAGGTTTACCGGTTGAAAGTGGAAAAAATATTTTTATTGCAGATGAAGCAACTGAGTTTTCCAGCTATGTGATTCAGCTTTTATCAAATAGTGAACTGCGGAATAATTTTGAAACTGAAGCCAGAAAATTAGCCGAACAAAAATTTGATTATCGTCTTTTGGTTGGTGAATTATTAAATTTTTATTCTGAAATTGTAAAGGCATGAGGAGTTCCCAATTCTTCCAATTTTTATTCTGGATTCCGGTTGGGTTGCTTTTCTATTCTTATATTTTATATCCTTTACTTCTTGAAATAATTTTTCTTGTAAAAAGTAAAAGCAAACAACTTCCAACTTCCAGCTTCCAACTTCCAACCATCAGTATTCTTATCTCAGTATTCAATGAAGAAAAAGTAATTGCAGAAAAAATCAAAAACATTTTCGAGTGTGATTACTCGAAAGACAAACTGGAAATAATTATCGGCAACGATTATTCTTCAGATGCAACAAAAGAAATTCTTGAACAGCTAAGAATTCAAAACCCTAAACTCGAAACCCGAAATTATGAACTAAGAAGAGGCAAGCCCGCCGTTTTAAATGATTTGGTGAAAGAAGCAAAAGGTGAAATCATTCTGCTTACTGATGCAAATATTTTATTTGATAAGGATGCGATAAAAAAACTGATTGCTCATTTTGCTTATTCTACAATTGGTTTGGTTGGTGGCAACATCATTAATAAAGCAAGTGGCAAAGGAATTTCCATTCAGGAAAAAACATACATCAGTCGCGAGAATAGAATAAAATTTCTGGAAGGAAAAAATTTCGGGAGTATGATTGGTCCTTTTGGTGGTTTTTATGCTTTACGGAAAAACCTGTATCAACCAATTCCTGAAAATTTTCTGGTGGATGATTTTTTTATCTGCATGAATGTGTTAAAACAAAATTTTAAATCCATTGCTGAACCAACCGCAATTGCCTACGAAGAAGTTTCAGAAGACTGGAAACAGGAGTACAAACGCAAAGCGCGAATTTCAGCAGGCAATTTTCAAAACCTCATTGACTGCGAAAATTTATTGTTGCGGTTCAACTCAACTTCATTTTGTTTTTTCTCTCACAAAGTTTTGAGATGGCTTGGACCATTTTTTATAGTACTTGCGTTTCTGTTTACTTTTCCATTGGTAATTTTAAAGGGAACTATTCTTTATAAATTTTTATTTGTCATTCAATCACTTTTTTTGCTTTCACCATTAATTGAATTGGGATTGGAAAAATCGGGTTTTAAAAATTCAGGTTGGAAGTTCATCGCCTATTTTTACGCTATGAATTTTGCCTTGCTTACCGGTTGGTTCAGATTCATAAAAGGAATAAAATCAGGAGCATGGACTCCAACAAAAAGATAAATTAAAAGACCGACGCGGTTTTTAAAACCGCGTCGGTCTGAACAGTAGAAAAATTAAAACAATGTTTAATAAAATAGAAGAAGCACTCGACGATATCCGCAATGGAAAATTAGTAATTGTGGTGGATGATGAAGACCGCGAAAACGAAGGCGACTTTGTAACCGCCGCACGGAATGCAACACCTGAAATAATTAATTTCATGTCAAAGTTTGGTCGCGGATTAATATGCGCACCATTGACTGAAGCTCGTTGCGAAGAACTGAATTTAAAAATGATGGTGAGCGATAACACGGCGCTGCATCAAACTCCATTTACAGTTTCAGTTGATTTACTTGGTCACGGATGCACCACCGGAATCAGCGCGCACGACAGAAGTAAAACTGTTTTATCATTTATCAATTCAAAAACAAAACCCGAAGAACTCGGAAGGCCCGGACATATTTTTCCACTGAAAGCTCGCAGCGGCGGCGTGTTGCGCAGAGCCGGACACACCGAAGCGTGCATTGACCTTGCACGACTCGCAGGTTTTGAAGAAGCAGCGGTGCTCGTTGAAATCATGAATGATGATGGAACAATGGCTCGCCTTCCGCAATTAATAAAAGTGGCAAAAGAGCACGACCTTAAACTCATTACCATAAAAGATTTGATTGAGTACCGGTTGAAACACGATAGCATGATTCGCCGCGAAGTGGAAGTGAACATGCCAACTGAGTGGGGAAATTTTAAACTGCATGCTTACTCACAAACAGATTCATCGCAGGTGCATCTCGCGTTGGTAAAAGGAGAGTGGAAAAAGAGCGAACCTGTTTTGGTGCGTGTGCATTCGTGTTGCTTAACAGGCGATGTGTTTGGCAGCAGCCGTTGCGATTGTGGTGGTCAGTTGCATGATGCCATGCAGATGGTGGAAGAAGAAGGAAGCGGAGTGGTGTTGTACATGAATCAAGAAGGTAGAGGAATTGGTTTGCTGAATAAACTGAAAGCATACAAGTTGCAGGAAGAAGGAATGGACACGGTGGAAGCAAATCTTGAATTGGGTTTTGATATGGATGCGCGTGATTATGGAATTGGTGCCCAGATATTGCGCGACCTCGGCGTGCAAAAAATAAAACTCATGACCAACAACCCGAAGAAGCGCGCCGGACTGAAAGGTTATGGATTAGAGATTGTAGAAAATGTGCCTATCCGCATGCATGTAAATCCGCACAACGAGCGCTACTTAAAAACCAAGCGCGATAAAATGGGACATGATTTCGCCATGTGATTATTGTGAATTTGTAATTTCAATCCTTTTCTATTTATGATTATATAATTTCAATTACCATCTGAATAGTCTGCCTCGTTTTTTGCTCCAATAATATTTTTTTGTTAGCAGTTTGCTGCTGAATTACCTCATCGTTGTAGTGGCGAATGGTTAGCAGTTGCAATCCATCGTTGGTTAATATTTTATATTGAGAAGAAAGCTCTTCGAGAAAAGGATGGATGCGCTGTGGAATATTATCGGCGCAGAAAGAAAAACTAATGGCGGCATTCTGCATCATGTTAAAATGTACACGATGCTTTACCATCAGGTTGAAAATGTTTTCGAGATTTTCTTCATCCATGAATGAAAAATCTTTCGGCGAAACCGAGATGAGAATTTGTTCGGGCTTTAAAACCAAAACAGAAATTACATTTTCATTCACCACATTTTCTCTGATAACAGTTCCTTCCAATTCAGGATATAAAAATGATTTTACATACAACGGAATATTTTTGTTCTGCAATGGCTTCATTGTTTTCGGGTGAATAACCGTGGCGCCATAAAAAGTCATTTCAATTGCTTCCTTGTACGAGAGTTCATCTATTTTTTTCGGGTCAGTAAAATAACGCGGGTCGGCATTTAATACGCCGGGCACATCCTTCCATATCGTAACACTTTCCGCATTTATGCAATAAGCCAACACAGCCGCAGAGTAATCAGAACCTTCGCGGCCGAGAGTGGTGGTCAGGTTTTCTGAAGTGCCTCCAATAAAACCCTGAGTGAGCATCCATCCTTGCTTTAAAATTGCAGGAATATTTTCGGTACAGTTTCTTTCTGTTTTATCCCAATAAATTTTTCCTTCACGGTAATTGTTATCCGTTTTTATATAGTCACGCGCATCTTTCCACTGCACTTTCAAACCGGTATGGTTTAAGAAAGCTGCCAGCATTTTTGTACTCGCCATTTCGCCAATCGAAACTATCTGGTCGTAGATGTAATCGTAGCTGTCAGAAGGTTCATCTTCCAGTATCCAGTCAATCTCCACAAACGAATTATTCAGTTCATCATATACCGGATGATTTTCAGGAAGGAGGGAAGACAAAATTTCAAAATGATGCGCACGAAGTTTATTCAGTAATCCGATTGCATCACCGGTTTTATTGATGTAGGCTTTTGCAATTTGTTCGAGTGCGTTTGTTGTTTTTCCGAGTGCAGAAATAATAATTATTAATTCATCCTGCTTATAAAATTCCAATATCCGTTTCACATTCCTGAAACCATCCGCATCTTTTATGCTTGCACCACCGAATTTAAAAACTTTCATTTCTTCAATTATTCAATGGCGAAAATAGTTTTTCAGCAATAGGATATTTAAAAAATTGTTTTCAATTCAAATACAAAAAAACTGAAAGCCATCTGAAAAAATCAGAGCGGCTTTCAGTTTAAAAAATTAAACTTCAAAATTTAACAGGCCATCAGATTTGCTTGAAGGTTTTTACAATTTCACTAATACTTCCGAGCAATTTTTCAAACTCATCTTTATTTTTCCCTCGTAAAGTGTTTTCTCGTGTGTTTTCACTGTAAGTTATAAAACCATCTTTGTTGGATAAAACAACTCCGTTATAAATATTTTCCTGCACCTGCATCCATATTTTTTCATTCACTTTATTAATTGAAAACAAATACACATCATTAGGATAGGTTGGATTGTCATATTTAAAAATGACACTGTTTTCTGTTTCATCAATTGTCAGTTTGTTCTTAAATTCCATTGGAATTGTTAATTGAAAATTCAATTGGTTACTGGTAAAATTGTAGTTGTCGGTTCCGGAAATTTCTGTGGGTGTTGTTTTCCCGAAAATTCCGATGGATGCCAAAAGGGCAATCAAAATGGTTTTCATTTCTAAAAAATTTTGTTGGTTAATAAATCGGAGGGAGAACTGCAGTTAAGCGGAAAGAGGTTGATAAAAGTTACAGCACCCCTCAAAAAATAAGAAGTGAATTTTATGATAAACTTTATAGCCTATTACAAAATTCTTATTATACGATTGGTTGCCTATTGGAAAGTGCAATAGAAAATCCACAACCTTTAGTGTTAAAATTCGTTTTGAATACAGTTCTATAAACATACCTTTGCAAACAGTAATAAAATTTAAATAAATTATGAGTGATCAAATAAATAATAATCAAGCATCGGGCAAGAAAACAGATAACCGTACTATGATGCTGATAATAATTATCGTGTTATTAGTTGCCGGGAACATTTATCTGTACTGGAAGCTAAATCAAAAGCAAGATGTGGTAGAGGTTATGGTGCAGCAACAAAATATGGATAGCGTTAAAATTGCAGACCTCGATTTAAAATATAACAGCGCAATGATTGATATAGAAGGATTGCGGGGTCAAAATTCATCGTTAGACAGCATTCTGAATATAAAAGAAAATGAAATAAAAACGATGAAAGCAGCCTTTGATGCCGCTAAAAAATCAGGAAAGTTGAAAGATCAGGAATATTTGGCAAAGCTCAACGATCTTCAAAAATTAATTTCAGATTTGAAAGGTCAGATTACTCAATTGGAAGCAGAAAAAAATATCCTGATTACTCAAAAGGATTCACTTGGCAATGACCTTAACCAACAGGTTATTGCGAATACAAAATTAAAATCGGAGAATACAGTCCTGAGTGTTAAGGCCGGATTATTAAAGGCCATGAATATTGTAGGCACTGGGGTGAGAGGAAAAGGAAAAGGAAAGGAAGTCGCAACTGATAATGCAAAAAAATCGGAGCGCTTGAAAATTTGTTTTGATGTTGACGAAAATAAAAATGCTGATCAGGGGAGCAAAACTTTTCTTCTTCGTTTGATTGGTCCAAATGGCGCAGTAATTAATGTGCAATCATTGGGTAGTGGAAAGTTTGAATTGGCCGATGTTGGCGAAGAAACAATTTATACCACAAAGCAAACCATTACCTATAACCAGAAACCTCAAAATATTTGTATGTACTGGGGAGCAAACGGAACAACTTTTGAAAAAGGAAAATATATGATTGAACTTTATCAGGATGGGTACCCAATAGGTAAAAAAGATTTTACTTTAAAATAGGGCTTGCAACTGCACTCTTCCTACATTCACAATTTTTGATGTTCCGGTTTTACGGCCATCATAACTAAGCGACAGGTTTAACTTGTCGCTTAGTTTTTTATCTAAGGTTAAGTTCCACAACCAATTGCTTCCTGATTGCAATCCCTGGAGCAATGCATACCCTTCCGGACTATCAGATTTTCCATTGTAAGAAATGTTTGCGTAAGTAACTTTTGCGGTGAGATTGCTTTTTGAAACCAGACTATACTTCCCTTCCAACGATGCTTTGTTTTGTGTGGCTTTATCGTTTGCATCATTATAAATATTTTTTCCTTGAGAATATAAATAGGTGGTTGAAATTCTCCAGCGTCTGCTTGGTTGAAAAATTAGTTGTGGTTCATACGATAGTGATGGAATGATGTAATTGCGGTCTGTAAAAAATTCACTTCGGTTCGATTTTTTTGATTGTGAAATTTTTTGAATGGTTGTAAATTTCTTGGTCAGATTCCATCGCAAACGATAATAGTATTCCAGGTTTTCACGACTCTCAAATCCATTCACCAGTAAACTTTTTGATTGATTATTCTGATAACCTAATTCCATTCCGTAGATGGAATTGTTTCGATTGAAGTAGAGATAATGATTTTGCGATGATGTAATACTTACCAGTGAAGTATCTGCCACATTCAAATCAAACGGATTAAATTGATTGCTGAAATCGCTTCGAAGAATTTTACGATTTATCTGAATGGATGATTGCGAATTAAAGCGCGAAACAAATTTTCCTAATCCGATCTTTTTATTCCAGATAGCTTTGGGATTAATGGAAAAGCTCAATGAAAATTGCGTGTTATATGCTTTGATGTAATCATTCGTTGGCGAAAAAACTTTTATGTACTCAGCCAAATCAGTGAAGGGGGCAATTTCAAATTCATTCAAATCTTTCACTCCATTTGTATTAAAATCTCCGGCGTAACTATAAACACCCTGTCCTGCCGGTACCAGCAAGTACGCGAATTCCTGCTTCTGTTCCTGCACACTTCCAACGCCATAAACATTTTGCGATGTGATGAATCCTTTCTTCACCACAAAACTCCATTCGGTTCTTCCAAGCATTGACTGGTCAGGTTTCTGCTTGGTTATTGAAGTATCTGAAACATGCAACTCGCGATAAGTTAAATCCAATGCGATGCGCATATTTTTTTTCGAATTGTATTCGCCATTCAATGAACCGGTATAAGCAGTAGTTGAATAGGAAAAATTATTTTGTTGTGGTTTGTAATCATCGCGCTCGCTTGCTGCCAGTGCAAAATGCAATCGCGTGGTATCCGGAGTTTTTATAAATGCGGTGTATTCATCCCACAAAAAACTTGCAGCACTTAATGAATCAGTATTCAGAATTTTAATGGTGTTGAATTCGCGCTGCCATTTTATTCCCGGTGTAATTCCTTTTAAATGTTTGAAGGAATAACTCAAATCCAGCAACGGACGAATAAACTGAGAAGTGGTATAAGAACTTTGCGATTGAAGAATACTCGATTGAGAATTAAAATGCCATCCTTTAAAATTCAAATTGGAAGTTAGCTGATGCCGAATGCCGGAATAAAAATTCGTTCGCTGGAAAAAAGATAAGTTATAAAACACGCTTCCGTTCTTCGGCAATTTCAAACCTGTCCCTGCAGTAACAAATTGTTCAACGGTTGAGGTGTCATTCGAAGTTAAATTCCAATCTCTGTCAAATTCTACCGGGCGATATCGTTCAACCGGAGTAAAAGTTTCGCCTGCATATTCATACGAAGCATTTAAGTTTAACAGCGGAACATTTTTTTCCTGCTTCTTCAATTTAAAATCATTGGCAACAGAAATTCTTGAAGCATATCCTTGATTGTTATTATCATTCAATGAAGAAAAAAGATTTAAGTCTTTATTACTGATAGCTCCTTCTATGTTTATTATTCCTGACTTTGAAATTTTTCGATTCACGCCAAGGGTAAACATTTGTGTTTTCTGCGGAGCAATGAGCTGAATGAGCGGTTCATAATTTCCCTGCAACACACCGAGTATTGGCGTCACCCATTTATATACACGACCATTTGCTGTAGAACTCGCAACCACATAATGCCCTTTGTGTTCGCCAGTGTATGAAAATTGTAATGAATATTTTGCGCTATCAGGATTTATCGAATACACATAAATAGTTCCATAACCTGAGCTGTCAATTTTCTTGTAAAGAATCCGCTCAGCATTCCAGCCAATGCTGTCTATGCTTTGGTCAAATGCATTTTGCAATGAATCACCGGCATTATATAGAATTCTTTTTTGTGCCGTGTCAAGTGTTTGTTGCAACGGTTGATTCTTTGCATCCCCTTCAGAATAAAAATTGAAAGTGAATTTCCATTTATCATTTTCCAATTGTTGTGTACCTGATAAAGTGGAACGGAAATAATTCTTATCAGAATATTCAAACTCAATACTGATTCGTGAATCCTGCGTGATGAGTTTGCGGGGCATAAATTTCACTTCACCTGAATTGTAATCAATAATATAATCGGCATCTTCTCCTCGCTTCATCAAAACCCCATGTACAAAAACTTTTTCTGTTCCTGCTAAAATGATGATGAAGGTTTCGCCGTTTGCCCCTGTCATTTTATAGGGACCCTGATTTCCTTCCTGTCCGTCAAACTGATTTCGGGTGTATTTTCCTTTTGCTGCTGCTGCACTGAATAATGTTTTTCCTTTCCACTTGTCACTCATTTTGTATGCTGATTGAATGGCTGCACCTTGTTGTTTCTTGTAATAATTCAGAAAATAACTTTCAGGTTTTTTCCAATCAAAATCACCAACTGTTAACGACGATTGTTTCTTACTCAACTGAATATAAACTTTATCAAACTCCTGCAACTGCGCTGTGTTTCCTTCTGGCTGTATTGGAATGTTGTTATCAGAAATTGCTGCGTTAAGCATTACATCACCTGCTAATCGACCGCTCATTTGCAGGTTGAGTGCGCTGTTTACAACCAAGTCCTGATTATTTCCGAATGAAATTCCACGCGAAAAATTTCCATCGTAATCAACACTTCCTAAATTAAAAATATCATCGTTCAATTTTTCAGGAATATAAAAAGGCGCATTCATTAAACTGTCGCGCTTGTTGAAGGTGATAAAATCTTTATGAAAAATAGTTTTTGAAAGATTGAACGGATACACTTTATACCGCACCAACATGGTATCACATTTTACTTTTGATAGTAACTGAATAGTATTCAATGAATAATTAATTATAAAATCATTTGATGAAATAGTTGAGCCATTGCAGGAATTAATCAGTGTAACACTTCCCGGAACAATGCTCAGCGTATCAATACTATTTATTGATTGAGGTTTTATAATTTTCTTAGAACGAAACTCGTAGATAGTTTGCGCCGATGAAAAATGAATAGTGAATAGTGAATAATGAAATGTAACTAAAGCAAACAAAATAAATTGCTTAGAAAATAATTGATAAGAAGTGTTCTTAAAATTCATGAATGCTGAAAACCAAAATTAAATTTAATAGAAAGTAAAACGCGATTCAGTATGCGCTATTATCAACAGTAGAAATTTAAATTCATGCTATGCTTCTGATTGAAAAAATAAAAAAATATTTTGTTTGTCGTATAACAATTATATCTTTGTCGTATAAATTAAAAACATGGATGCAAAAATCACTTTGAGTTTTAACGAATCTGTTATTCAGAAGGCTAAAAAATTTGCTGATGCGAACAATATCAGCTTATCACGGCTAACAGAATTTCTATTGAATAAAGTAACCAGTTCAAGTTATAAATCATTGGATGAATTGCCTGTTTCTGATTGGGTGAATATGGTGAGCGAAGGTCAGGTGGTTTACAATCATAAACCACGCACCAAAAAGAACATACGCAAAGAATATTTCACCAAATTTAAGAAATAGTGAAAGTATTTTTAGATGCCAGTATATTAGTGGCTGTTGCGTGCAACGAGTATCCGTTGTTTACCAATTGTTCACGCTTGCTGAGTTTGTGCGACGATTCTCGCTTCGAAGTTTTTACCTCGCCATTGTGTTTGGCTATCACCTATTATTTTGCTGAAAGGAAAAACGGAAAAGAATTGGCAAGGAAAAAATTATTGATTCTTTCAGATAAATTAAAGATTACAACTGTTGATTCAGTTGCGGTTAATAAAGTAAATGCAAATAAATCCATTCACGATTTTGAAGACGGGCTGGAATATTATTCAGCCACTCATTCAAAATGCAAGTGCATTGTTACAGAAGACAAGGGCGATTTCTATTTCTCCGATATTGAAATTCTGAATGCTGAAGAATTTTTGTTGAAATATGCCGTGAGAAAAAAGTAATTCGCTTATCAATTAGTTGGTTCCAGATTAACCTTTTAATAAGTATGGAAATATTTTAATCTTGTGCCATTATTATGGCAAAGAAGAAAGCGAAAGAAAAATTTATTCCTGAAATTAAACTAAATGAAAACAAGTCATTTCTTTCGCTGGAGAATTATGCTTTGCAATCTTTAATCATTTTTGTTGTTACAGTTATCTTTTATGGAAACACCTTGCTCAATGGATTTGCACTGGATGATGGATTGGTTTGGACGGATAATAAGTTTGTAAAAAATGGTTTTGGTGGAATCATGGATATATTTTTTCACGATTCGTTTTACGGAACTATTGGAAATAATTACAATCTGGCAGGAGGGAGGTGGCGGCCTTTATCCCTCATCACATTTGCAATCGAAAATCAATTGTGGGGGCAAACTCCCTGGATTTCGCACCTCATCAATTTAATTCTTTACTCTGTAACCGGGTTTGTTTTACTCAAACTTATTCGTAATTATTTATTGCCGAATAAACCATTGATGTCATTTGCAGCCGTTTTGTTATTCATGATGCATCCGGTTCATACTGAAGCAATTTCCAATATTAAAAGCAGGGATGAAATTTTATCGCTGTTGTTTTTACTGATTACCGTTTTAATTGCTTTGGATGTTGCAAACGGAAAAAGAAAACTGATTGCGCTTTTAATTAACGGACTTTCATTTTTTATCGCTTTGCTTTCAAAAGAAAATGGTTTGATGTTTATATTTATCATTCCTGTTTCACTTTATTTTTTCAGCACTCTTTCATTTAAGAAAATTGCGATTCAGAGTTCTCCATACTTTTTACTTGTTGCCGTTTATATTTATTCAAGAATAAGTATTGTTGGTTTCTCCAATGAAAAAGTAACTGAGTTAATGGATAATCCATTTTTACTGGCAACAAGTTCTCAAACTTTTGCAACTATCTTTTTTGTATTTCTTCTTTATTTTAAATTGTTGTTTTTTCCTCATCCGCTTACTTATGATTATTCATACAATCAAATTCCGTATCGCGATTTTAATGATGTGTGGGTTATTGTTTCAGTATTAATTCATGTTGGATTGATTGTGTTTTGTATTTTCAATCTGAGAAAAAAAAATATTCTTGCCTACTGCATTCTGTTTTATCTCGCAAGTATGTTCATCGTATCTAATATTGTTTTTAATATAGGTGCTCCGATGACCGAACGGTTTTTATATCAATCGTCCATTGCATTTTGCTTAGCTGTGGTTGTTTTATCAGAAAGGATTTTTAATTCATTAAAATTAAATTCTTCACTTCAAAAAAATATTTCAATCAGTTGTTTAGTTATTGTTTCAATTCCAGCCGGATGGAAAACTATAACTCGCAACGAAGTATGGTGCACGGGACCACGACTTGGAATGACTGATGTGTTGGTTTCAACAAATTCAGCAAGAGCAAATACTTACGCAGCTGCAAATTATATTTCCTTAATTGATTCTTGTAAGAATGAAGGAAGAACAAAATCGTATTTAAAAAGAGCTGTTGAATACTGCATAATTTCTGAAAAAATTTATCCGAAGTTTTATACCAATCTGATGTTGTGGGGATTTGCTTATTCAAGACTGGATAGTCTGGAGCGAGCAGTTTCAGTTTGGAAGGAGGCTCAATTACTTCAACCGAATTCAGGTTATGTAAATCAAAATCTTAAAGCCATTTCTGATAAATATTTTAACATGGGATTAGGTGAAGGAAATAAAAAAAAATATTCTCAATCAATTTATTATTTCCGGAAAGCAATTGCAATTGAGGCAACTAATACTGAATACTGGTATAACCTCGGTGGAGCATATTTTACAATTAACAATCTCGACAGTGCTGAAATTAGCTTTGCAACTGCCTTAAAATTAAATCCGAATCACACTCAATCAAAGCAGGGATTGGATGCAGTGTTAATGAGAAAAAATTCAAAGAAATTATGAGTAAGAAAAAATTTGCCATTGCAGTTCACGGCGGAGCAGGAACCATTCTGAAAAAAATGATGACTGCTGAAAAGGAAAAGTTATATAAAAAGGCATTGACTATAGCATTGGAAGTTGGATACGATATTTTAGAAGAAGGTGGAACTGCTGTAGATGCTGTTGAAGCAGCTGTTTATGAACTGGAAAATTTTCCTTTATTCAATGCAGGTAAAGGAGCAGTGTTTACTCACAATGGGAAACATGAAATGGATGCTGCGATTATGGATGGCTCAACTTTAAAAGCCGGAGCAGTTACCTGCCTGAATCAGGTGCGAAATCCAGTTGTGCTGGCGCGTGAAGTGATGGAACATTCAGAACATGTGTTTCTTTCAGGAAAAGGAGCAGAGCAGTTTGCGCGAATGAGAAAAATAAAATTAGAGAAGGATAATTATTTTTTTACTGATGAACGATACAAGCAATTGCAGGAAGTGATAAATGAAGAAGGGGCTCATCTCGACCACAATATTAATGTGAAAGAAAAAAAATTCGGGACAGTTGGAGCAGTTGCATTAGATGTAAATGGAAATCTTGCGGCAGCAACTTCAACCGGCGGAATGACCAACAAAAGATTCGGCCGCATTGGCGACAGTCCGATAATAGGCTCAGGTACTTACGCGAATAATAATACCTGTGCAATATCCTGCACCGGTCATGGCGAATTTTTTATCCGCGCAGTTGTGGCTTACGATATTTCGTGTTTGATTGAATACAAAGGCATGACCTTAAAACAAGCATGCAAAGAAGTTGTGAATAATAAATTAGTAAAACTTGGTGGCGAAGGCGGATTGATTGCCATTGACAAAAATGGAAATGTTGAGTTGCCTTTTAATTCTGATGGAATGTATCGCGGTTATAAATCTTCCAATGGAAAGGAGTTGATTGCGATTTATAAATAAAAAGCGCAGATGAAAATAAGCGGATTCACCATGGCGAAGAATGCGGATAAATTATATTATCCGATTAAAGAAAGTATTGAATCTATTCTTCCGATTGTGGATGAGTTTGTGGTTGCCATTGGAGATAATGATGCAGATGATCATTCACTGGAAAGAATTCAATCCATCAAATCCGATAAAATAAAAATCATTCGAACCAAGTGGAATTTGGAAAAATATTCGAGAGGAACTGAAAATGCGCATCAAACCGATATTGCAAAAGAAGCTTGCACCGGTGATTGGCTTTTTTATCTGCAGGCCGATGAAGTCATTCATGAAAAATACCACAACAACATTGTCAATCGTTGCGAACAATTGCTGAACGATAGGCGAATTGAAGGATTGCTTTTTCGCTACAAACATTTCTGGGGCGATTATGACCATTATCTTTTATCGCACGGCTGGTATCCTAAAGAAATAAGAATCATTCGCAACAATAAAGAAATTCATTCATGGGAATCGGCACAATCATTCCGACGGATTCCTGATTTTGATTACAAAGATTACCGACAACACACCGGAACTTATAAATTGAATGTGGCAAAGGTTGATGCCGAAGTTTATCACTATGGCTGGGTTCGTCCGCCGCAATTGATGCAGAAGAAAAAGAAATCATTGGACACCATTCACAAAGGCGAAAAGAAAGTAGAAGAATTATATACTTCGCAAAAAAACTATTTTGATTACGGTCCGATGAAAAGAATAAAAATATTTTCAGAAACACATCCCAAAGTGATGAACGAATGGATAAAAAAATTTGACTGGAAAGATTTACTCGATTACAAAGGGAATAAATTCCCCGATCGCGATTTATACAAACACGAAAAACTGAAATACCGGATTGTAACCTGGTTAGAACAAAATGCTTTTGGCGGAAATGAATTATGGGGGTTCCATAATTATAAGCTCATAAGTGTTTAGAGTATATAAAAATCCAGGTTTTGTTTATTTGGATATTTTTATTTCATGCTCAATATATCTTCCACTCCGATAATTTTATTTACTGTAAAACCTTCAGCATAGGATGCGCCGATAATTTTTCCCCACAGGCGCATGCGGCCCTTGAGTGCATCTAAAAAATCAGGTGAAGAAATATAAGTAGATGGTTCAATGCTATCGGGATTAAAAAACTGGGAGTTGAAAGCCAGAATGCTTTCCATTTTCTTATCAGTAAATTCTGAAACATCAACTAGGAAATCCGGTTTCAAATCTTTATCCTGTATATAATGATAAACTGTTTTTGGTCGCCATGCATGTTGTTGCTTGCCATCGAATTCGGTTTCAACTTTTATTAATCCTGAAAGAAATGCTGAATCACGAATCAACTCAGCTCCCTTTCCGTGATCAGGATGGCGATCAGAAACAGCATTGGCAAAAATTATTTCAGGTTGGTACTTGCGAATCATTTTTATAACTGCATGTTGATGTTGTTCATCGTTCATAAAAAATCCATCTCTGAAATTCAGGTTCTCACGAAAAGTTGTTCCGATAATTTTTCCTGCATTTATTGCTTCGGTATCGCGTAATTCAGCTGAACCTCTTGTTCCTAATTCGCCGCGTGTTAAATCAACAATACCAAATGAATGACCGAGTGCAGCGTGCTTCATTAATGTTCCGGCACAACTCATTTCCACATCATCAGGATGCGCACCGAAAGCAAGAATTTTTATTTTATGATTATTCATATTTTTTTGTAGGTTGAATTAGAAAACACTGTTGCAATATAGCATCAACATTTATTTTTTAAGCGGACTTTCATTCAAAAGCTGTTCAATTTTATTTGTCACTTTAACACTGTCTGGTTTTGTGAGAGTGATAAAGTAGTCGCGCACTTTTCCGTTTTTATCAACTAAGTATTTATGAAAATTCCATAGTGGTTTCGATTGAATTTTTCCATTCAGTTTTTTATTTGAAAGGTATTCATACAAAGGATGCGCATCAGTTCCTTTCACTTTTATTTTTGCAAGAACAGGAAAAGTAATTCCGTATTCGTTTTTACAGAATTGAATGACTCCTTCATCTGTCAATGGTTCCTGTTCACCAAAATCATTGGATGGAAAGGCAAGAATTTCAAATCCTTTCTCTTTATATTTTTCATACACCAGTTGCATTTTTTCAAACTGCGGAGTATAGCCGCAGGCACTTGCTGTATTCACAATCAATAAAACTTTTCCGCGATAGGTGTTTAAAGAAATTTCGTTTCCCTGAAAATCATTTACTGCAAAATCATAAACACTTTGTTCATTCATTGTGCATCAATGACCAAGCGCCGATAAATATCTTTCTGAATCCAGCGCAGCCATGCAACCCGAACCGGCAGCAGTTACAGCCTGACGATAAATTTTATCCTGCACATCGCCACACGCAAATACACCAGCCACATTGGTGCGCGATGAATTTGGTTGGGTGATTATGTAACCTTGTTCATCAGTATTAATAAATTCTTTGAACGGACCTGAGTTTGGTTGATGACCAATGGCTACAAAAAATCCATCAATTTTTATTTCAGTTTTTTCACCGGTTTTATTGTTTGCCAATCTCGCACCTGTTACTCCTTTATCGCCGAGCACCTCATCGGTTAATGTATTCCAGTACACTTTTATATTTTTTGTTTGCGCTACTCTGTCCTGCATCACTTTTGAGGCGCGCATTTTTTCGCTTCGAACAATCATGTGCACTTCAGTACAAAGTTTACTCAGGTAAATGGCTTCTTCGCAGGCAGTATCTCCAGCACCAACTATGGCAACAGGTTTATTCCGGTAAAAAAATCCATCGCAAACAGCACATGCTGAAACACCGCTTCCGTTCAATCTTGTTTCGGATGGAATTCCCAACCATTTTGCAGTTGCTCCGGTTGAAATGATTACTGTTTTTGCAAGTATCTCCTTTGTTTCATCCATCCATACCTTATGAATTGGCCCGGTAAAATCAACTTTGCTTACATAACCAAAACGAATATCGGTTCCCATCCGCTCGGCTTGCTTTCTGAAATCTTCCATCATCTCGGGCCCTAATATTCCATTCGGATAACCCGGATAATTTTCAACATCGGTTGTATTCATTAATTGTCCGCCTTGTTCCAAACCGGTAATCATTACAGGTTTTAAATTGGCTCGGGCAGCATAAATAGCGGCAGTATATCCGGCAGGCCCGGAACCAATAATCAAACACTCAAGTACTTCTGACATTTCGTTTTTAAAAATTTAGTGGCGCAAAATAAAAATCAAACCGAACAACGGAACTGACAGTTATTAGTTCATTTAAAAAATTTGATATTTCAATATGAACCATAATGCTGTTCTTACCATTTAGTACTCTGTTCGATAAAAAATTCAACCCAAAACCTTTAACTATTCACATCGTAACAAGCCGTGCATTTCTAAAATTATTGTTTTGAAAGGAAAAAGTAATTTTACAGAGATGTGTTCGTTATACAGCGAAACATAAAAAACACACACATGAAATCAAGGATTTTTTCCGTTGCCTTTGTATTGATATGCTCGTATGGTTTTCAAACGCAGGCGCAATTCCGCAAATACAGTAATGATTTTTTAAACATCGGCGTTGGCGCCCGTGCCCTCGGTATGAGCAGTGCTCAGGTTGCATCGGTTGATGATGTAACATCAGGTTATTGGAATCCGGCAGGATTGCTTTGTATTAATGATAATATGCAGATTGGCGCCATGCACAGCGAATATTTTGCAGGCATTGCAAAATATGATTATGCTGCATTTGCAAAACCGCTGACCGATAAAACAAAAGCAATTGGTTTATCCATCATTCGATTTGGAGTGGATGATATACCAAATACTTTGTTCTTAAAAAATCCCGACGGCAGTATCAACTATGATAACATCACTTCTTTTTCTGTAGCTGATTATGCATTCGTAGGTTCATTTGCTTCCACCACTCCCATTGAAGGTTTAACCTGGGGGGTGAATGCAAAAATTATTCACCGCACGGTTGGCGGCATGGCTCACAGTTGGGGAATTGGTGCTGATGTTGGAGCACAATACAAAAAAGGAAACTGGAAATTCGGATTGATGGCCAAGGATATCACCACCACTTTTAATGCATGGAGTTTTACTTTCACTGACGAACAGGCACAAGCATTATTATCAGCCGAAAACATTGTTCCAACAAGCAGCACCGAATTAACTGCACCGAAATTTATTCTCGCAACTTGTTATGATTATAAAATCGCAGAGAAATTTTCCATTAATCCCGAAATCAATATTGTTTTGACTACTGATGGAAGGGAGAATGTTTTAATCCCATCGAAATTTTTAAGTGTTGATCCGAAGTTGGGTATTGAAGCCAATTACCTGAAAATAATTTATCTGCGTGCCGGTATTGGTAATTTTCAAAAAGCCACCAATGATATTGACGGCGGAAAAATTACCACCATGCAACCAAACATTGGAGTTGGACTACACATAAAAAAAGTAATGATTGATTATGCGTTAACCAATGTTGGAAATTTTTCATCCTCACTTTATTCAAATGTTTTCTCATTGCGCTTAAGTCTTAATAATAAAACACAATAATGAAAAAAGTTTTACTTCTCACTGTCTTATTGTTCATTTTGTTTTCAGCTCGATTGCAGGCGCAGTCGTATGGAAATGAATGGATCAATTACAATCAGACTTATTACAAAATAAAAATTTCGCAGGATGGATTGTATCGCATTACCAATGCGGTGTTACAACAATCCGGAGTTCCTGCAACGGTAAATGGTTCTGAGTTTCAGATTTTCGGAAGAGGGCAGGAGGTTCCGATTTATGTTTCAACTAATTCAACTTTCAGTTCTACGGATTACATAGAATTTTACGCATTAAAAAACGATGGAGCACTTGACTCAAATATGTATGCAAATAAAAACTGGCAGTCAAATGTTCGTTTAAGTTTATTCAACGATACTTCTGCTTATTTTTTAACATATAATAATGCGGCCGGGCATTTACGATTGACTCAAACAGCAAACAATCTTGTCGGGCATCCGGCAAAGGAAACATGGTGCTGGTATCAATCAGAAAATATTTTGGGTCAGGCACGAACAATCAGTAATTACAGTAAAGGAAAAAATGAAATTCAAGGACAGCCAATTTTTAATTCTGATTTAAGTGATTCAGAAGGTTATGTTGACTATACTTATAATCATACTGCTTTGAATTATTCACTTTATACACCATTCCCTTTTCCATCCGGACCACTTGCAAAATTTAATTCCAGTTGGGTTTCAAAAGGATATGGAAGCCATATTATGGAAGTACTCTTTGGAGGAACTTTACAACAATCCTTTTCAAGTTCCGACTTTACAACTTTGGATGGCAATTTTAATATTTCGTCAAATAATTTAATAAGTGGCGGAACCACAACAGTTACTTTTTCTACTGCAAATTCACCCTATACAACAGATTATTTTTGTATCGCAAATTTTAGCCTGAAATACCCGAGACAATTCAATTTTGATAATACCGGAATTCTGAAATTTTCTTTAAACTCATCAGCAACAAATAAATATTTAGAGATTTATAATTTTAATGAACAGGCAACTACTCCGGTTCTTTATGATTTAACCAATGGGTTAAGATTGACAGCAGTAATTTCAAACGACACTTTGAAGTTTCTTCTTCCATCATCCGCTGTTGAGAGAGAATTAGTATTAGCTGCACAAACAGCAGGAACCAACATAATGTTGGTTGACACATTGCAGCAAAAAACTTTTACCGATTACTCCAATGCGACCAATCAAGGAAATTATATAATTATTTCACATCCGTTCTTTTTTGATGATGGTTCGGGCAATAATTATGTTCAACAATACAAAGATTTTAAAAACCAAACCGGTTATCAGGCAATTGTTGCAAACATTCAAGAGTTGTACGATCAGTTCAGTTATGGTGTTGATATGCACCCGTTAAGTATCCGGAATTTCAGCCGGCTTATTAATGATACATGGGCAGCAAATCAAACCAGATATATATTCCTGATTGGAAAAGGAATTGAATTTTATAACTATAATGTAGCAACTGCAAGCAAGGCTCATAATTATGTTCCTACTTGGGCGTGGCCCGGCGCCGATATACTGTTAACATCAACCAATAGCGACCCAACGCCTCTTGTTTCTATTGGACGAATACCTGCATTGAATACGACTGACATAAAAAATTATTTAGAAAAGGCGCAACAGTTTGTAGCATCGCAAAATGCTCCTCAAACGATTGAGGATAAACTTTGGATGAAGCGTGTTTTGCATTTAGGGGGAGGCGAAAATTTACAGGATCAAACAATTTTTCAATATTATCTCAATAGCTATATTCCAATTATTGAAGATACATTATTTGGCGGAAAGGTTTATTCGTTTTTTAAAACAAGTTCAGATCCAATTGCCAATGCTACTTCAACTTACCTCGATTCGTTAATCAATACAGGTGTTTCATTAATCAATTTTTTCGGTCATTCTTCATACAATTCTTTTGATTTTAATTTAGACCATCCGGAGAATTATGAAAATTATGGAAAGTATCCAATGATTATTTCCAACGGTTGTCTTCTTGGAAATTTGTTTTATGATGGAACCGGTTTAAGTGATGAATTTGTTTTTGCACCCAATGCAGGGGCCATCGCCTTTCTGGCTGCAGCCACTTTCTCCATCTCCAATAGCTTAGATGTTTATACAAATAATTTTTATCAGAATCTATCTGCAAAAAGTTATAATGAACCAATTGGTACTGTAATAAAAAATGCCATTAACGATATTGTAAATAACAACCCAAGCGGAGTTGATCGCGCGGTACTGGAACAAATGGGTTTGAATGGTGATCCTTCGCTAAAACTGAATACGCATGAAATACCGGATTATGTGATTGAACCAACATCGGTAAGTTTTAATCCGGGGGTTGTTTCGGCAGGTGTAGATTCTTTTGCTCTTAACCTGGTAATTACCAATATCGGAAAGGCCATTCAGGATAGTTTTTTTGTTGACATCACCCGAATTTTTCCAAACGGGCAACAATATCCGGTAGCTCATAAAAAAGTAAAAGCAACCTATTTTATTGATACTTTGGTTTTTCATATTAAGACGAATGCATTTACAGCGTTAGGTTTGAACCAATTCAATATTAAAATAGAAGCAGATAATCAAATAGTTGAAGCTTCTGAAACAAACAATAACCTGACGGTTGATTTATTAATTCTGAGCGATGATATCATTCCAATATATCCGTATGATTTTTCAATTGTGAATCATCAGAATGTTACTCTCAAAGCTTCAACGGTCAATGCTTTTGCAGCGAACAAACAATATGTTTTTCAAATTGATACTACCGAAAATTTTAACTCAGCATTGTTTCACGAAATTAAAATAAATCAGATTGGCGGTGTGGCTAAATGGACTCCTTCAATGACACTGCAAGACAGCACAGTTTATTACTGGAGAACCTCATTAGACACACTTTATAGTAATGGATTCAGCTGGCATAAAAGCTCATTCATTTATATAAATGGTTCTTCACCGGGGTGGAATCAATCTCATTACTTCCAATATCTTCAAGATAAATTCTCAAGTATTGAACTACCTTCAAACAGAATCTTTAAATATGCTGATGACTTTGTAACTGTAGGAGTCTATAATGGAATTACAAATTATTATACCGGTGGTCCGTTAGGATGGGACGAACCATCCTACTTCATTAATAATGTAAGAATGGCAAACTGGACTTGTGGCACGAGTGCAAATTTGATGTTTGCAGTGATTGATTCGTTAACCGGCGTGCAATGGGAGAGTGTAAGTCAGGGAAACGGGTATGGGCAATTTGGAAACAATCATTGCTGGGCACAAAATCTGAATGCGTTTTATTTTAATGGAAATAATCCCGCTGAATTTCCAACGATAGAAGCTTTTATTGATACTATTCCGCAAGGAAATTATGTGTTGGCAATGTCGATAAATGATGCAGGAATGCCATATTGGGATCAGGGAATGAAGGATGCTTTTCATTCCCTAGGTGCAATAAATCTTGATACCATTACCCACACGCTTCCTTATGTTTTGTTCAGTAAAAAAGGAAGCCCGAATTATCCTGCAACTGAAATTATAGGAGATTCATTTGACGCCATAATTGATACAAGTTTTGTTATTCAAGGCGCATGGGATCGTGGATATTTAGAAACACCGCTTATTGGTCCGGCAAGGCAATGGACATCGTTACACTGGAGGAAACATGAAATTGAAATTGGGGCCGACAGTGTTAATTTAGAATTAATTGGCATTGATGTAAATGGAATTTCAAGTGTGCTTGTTCCAAAAATAATTTCAGGGGACACAATTATTTCCGGAATAGATGCCTCTATATATCCTTATTTGAAAATGCGAATGAGTTCAATTGATACAACTAACAGAACACCTGTACAGTTAGATAGCTGGAGAATAAATTACATGGGAGTACCGGAAGCAGCATTAAATCCGGCAGCATTTATGTCGTTTGATGATACAGTAAATATTTTTCAAAATTTGAAATTAGATGTAGCCATTGAAAATGTAAGTGATTATGATATGGATAGTTTAACAATGAAATACAATGTAACCGATGCAACAAATCAATCACATTTAGTTTATAATAAATTGGATAGCCTGATGGCAAATGACACCTTGCATACCTCATTTTATTTTCCGGTTAGCGGGGGTGTTTTTGCCGGATTGAATTCAATAATTATGGATGCCAATCCATTTGACACCAATCATCAACAAGAGCAATATCATTTTAATAATCTTGGAGCCTTGCGTTTTACATCAACAAAAGATTTAATCAATCCATTTCTCGATGTCACATTCGATGGAGTGCGGATATTGGATGCAGATATAGTTTCTGCTAAACCTGAAATTAATATTCTGTTAAAAGACAATAATCTGAAATTATTAATCAATGATACTTCTTTGATGAGAATTCATTTTATATATCCGGATGGATCATCACACAAAGTTAATTTCGACGGAACACAGTTTGTTTTTATTCCTGCCGATTCAGCTCAATTAAATAAAAGCAATAATGCTGCTGCTGTTTTAAAACCTGAATTTTCGTTGGATGGAATTTATCATTTATATGTTCAGGGTTACGACCGAAGTGGAAATGCCTCAGGTGATTATGCTTACCAGGTTTCGTTTGAAGTAATAAACAAACAAATGATTTCGAATGTGCTCAATTACCCGAATCCATTTACAACACAAACAAAATTTGTATTTACACTAACTGGTTCAGTAGTTCCTGATTTTATGAAAATTCAGATTCTCACGGTTTCAGGGAAAGTAGTTCGCGAAATTTTTAAAGATGAATTGGGAAATCTTCACATTGGAAGAAACATAACTGACTTCGCCTGGGATGGTACCGATCAATATGGCGATGCACTTGCAAATGGATTATACATCTATCGTGTAATTGCTAATGCAAAAAATGAGGCCATTGATAAATATGAAACCGGTACCGATCAGTATTTTAAAAACGGCATTGGAAAGATGTATTTAATGCGATAAGATTTATACTTTGTTTTTTTAAATGAAGCTTAATTTCAAAATATCTGCATCCAGAAAAAATTGAAATAAAATAATCATTTACACCCAGCCACACATTTTACTTTCAACTCGGTTTCATCGCTCTTGCGATGATAGAGCAGAACAGTTTCGTAGCGACCATAAAAATCAATTTCAAAAAAACCTTCTTCCTTCCAGGCCAGAAACTCGGCTTCGGTGTCGGAGGATTCGGTCAACACATTATCTGTTTTGCAACCTGCTCCGCTGATAATGTAGTGCAAACTATCATTGAAAAAATATTCCAACGCGTGTTCGTGACCGGCCACATAATAAACATCGGGATGATGGTGTGCTTTGAGTAAGCTGTCGAGTTGAACCGCAGTTTTTTGGTATGCCGGATAATTGACATTGGAATTAGCAAAGCGACGCACCAGTTTCTCCCAGAAAATAAGTGGTAATGAGTGATTTCCTTTTGCGTGAATAGGATGATGCGCAACCACAATAATTTTTTCTTTTTTTGCAGAGGCATCATTGAGCTGCGATTTCAGGTCGTAATAAAATTTATTGAGTAATGCTGTATCTCTGTTGCCACGCATGTGTGATTCTTCAATGATTAACCGGTAAGTATCAATAAAAATGATTCTTGTTTTTCCACCATTAAAATCCAACGAGATAGGTCCGGGGTTTCCTTTCGAGGGTAGAAAAAATTCTTCGTTGTGATTTTTTAATGAAGTAAATTTTTTCAAAGTGTCTTCAATAAAATTTTCTTCTTCGAGCAAGTGTCGCTTCCCTTTTTTCAAATTTGTTTTATTAAACCAGTCATGATTGCCGGGAATAAAATAAGCTGAGCCCTTGTAGTCCCTGAGAATATTCAGCTGCCCCATCAGCCGTTCATTTGCAAGAGGAGTACCGTCATAACCACCTACATTTAAACTCGCAATACCAAGTATGGAGCCGGTGTAACAGTTATCACCTAAAAAAATAACTGCGCTGTTCGGGTTGGCTTCGAGTTTTACTTTTAATTGTTTGAGTGTGGCGCCGATTGAATCACTCTCGCCGGCATCGCCAATCAGAAATAATTTGAAAGTTGGCTGGTCAGGAATTTGTGAGAAACAAATATTGAAAGTGAATAAAAACATAATTGCGCTAAAAATTGAAGGAGCACGGGTGCAAACCGTGTCAAGCATTTTGTTAAAATATTTCATGTTTTCTGATTATTAATCCCAACTCTTAATGCTTTTAAACTTTGAACTCCTTGTAATTCTTCGAGGTCAAGATATTCTAAATCGTTGTTTAATATTTTTTCTTCCTGTAAAGTTTTAATAAATCCAACATACTCATCAGCGTCTTGCTGATTCAGGTACACCATTGCAATTTTATCAGGTTGTGTTAATCGCTCTTCTGAATTAAGCAAGTGAACTTTGTCAATTCTTTTTTTAATCATCTGGTAGCGGATGTTGTTAGTGCCTTCAACATCGAATCGCTTTTCATCATTGCGGAAATATATGTCTATCGGTTCGCCATTGATGAAGATGAGGTAAGTGGTGTGCAATTCTTTCGGCATTGCTTTCAGTAAGCGTGTGGCAATGTAGTTTATAGCTGCCATTGATTTTATCTGTTGTATGCGAAGGCTTTTTAAATGTGCGGGTTCAAAATGTTTATCGTTGGTGATGGATTCTCCAATGTAGATATCGTATTCAATTCCATCGGAACGAAATTTATCGAAGTAACACGGATATGTTTTTTGAAATTCCTTGTTCATCTGTTCAAGATTATTGCTGACCGCTCTGGTAATCATCCGTAATGATTTTTCTAATTCTCTTCTGTTCTTGTGTGTGCTTCCTGTTTTTTCATTTTGCTCAGGGAGATATTTATCAATAGTGCTTGATGTTGTATTATCTTTTTGTTTAATTTCTGTTAGAAGTGGCAACACTTCTTTCTCTAAAAATAAATTCAGTTTTTGATTTTCATTGTCATCAAATCCTTCTACTAATTTCTCTAACCAAGTTTTGCATTTTGAAATCATTACTTCAATAGCACCAGCTGTTGTTGGTGTTTTCACCACCAACTCTTTGAGTTTGTTAAATGTTTCTATCAAGTGATTTAAGTTCAATTGCAAATCATCGAGCAATGCCTTGCTTCTTGCGAGAGAAAAATTGCGGATATCAATGGAACCATAAAGCGGATACACACTTTTGAAATTAATTATTTCTGGATCAGCATCATCATCAGCCGTAGTTTGTGCTGTCACCAATAAATTTTTCTTAGATTTAATGTAGCGCCAAGCTGCTTCGTTAAATTTCCACTGCACTGATTTTTGAATGGCAGTGAATCTTTCATAGACAACTCCGGGCATTTGTGAATTGAAATCGTCAATGGAGTTTTTCATAAACTGCGAAAGAACAGGAAGCGTGGTATTGATGCGCGCAATTGTTTTTTCAGTCAGCAAATCTTTTTCTTCAGCACAAATTTCCAATGCTCCGGTTAAATGATTGTTGTGCATCAATGGAAGCAATGCATAAGATACTGTTTTTGTTTTTTGCAATTCAGTAATTAATTCTTCTTCTGAATTTGCGTTGTCGAAGTTTTTCAGGAAGATGGGTTTTGATTTTTTCTGGAACCCTTCCATCAGTTTCTGCAGGAGTGATTGTGATATTAATGTTTCACTGTAATCCAATAAAAATTTATCATTCAGTTTAATGAACGGAATCAGTTTGAAATTAATTTCTCTGTTGCCTGCTAATGCTTTTAATGCAGCAATTACTTCATCTGCATTGTTTGGATTGTTGCTGCTGACGATGCTGTCTTTTATTTTTTTTACAACATACTCATCTGTACGGTTGTAAAGCGTGATGACGGTGAAGCCGCTGAATGAAAATAATTTGAGGGGTAAAATTTTAGTGAGGTATGCAATGAGTGTGTTGTCGGTTACATGAATTTCCATTTCTGTTAAATCGAGTTTCGGTAACGAGGACTTTGCTTCCACTTTTACGAAGGTGGAATCAATATTCATTTTGTAGTACTTCATTATTCCTTCTCCTGTATCGGCAAAGGGTTGAATGAGTTCTGCTTTCACGAGTGATTTATAATTGTACAGATTTTCTAAAATGAGTGAGTAAATAAATGAGAGTTGCAAATTGTTGTTGGTGTTCTCATTACCTGCATCGTTACTGATTGCATCGGGTTTTACAGTGGAGATTAAATTGTAGAATGGTTCGGTGCCGTAAAACACGGTGCGCGAATCGGGAGTGGCGAGTGCCCAATAAACTTCGTCGGCCTCGATGCCGGTCATGCCGGAGTAAATGAGTTCGAGTAGTTCGGTGTATTTATTTACTGCTTCAATTTTTATTGCTGCATCGAGTTTGGGGTATTCGTTGAATTTCTGTATGAGGAAGTTGAAGAATTTTGTTTTGACAATGGTGGATTCGGCTTCGACATTTCGTTTGAGAAAATCAGAAAATGGTTTGAATGAGAGTGCGGCATCAAGCGGAACACCGGAGGATGGGTTTTGCGAGAGCGGTAATAAGAAGTGTTTCATGCAACGGTGTAAAGGTTTGTTTTTGTAAAAGCAAATCGGTTACACTTTAAATGAGGAGAGTTACATGATTCACACTTTTTGTTTGAGTGACAAGGGAGAGAGGCGAGGGAAAACAGAAATACAATTTACCTGTTGCTCCAATAAAATGGTTTGCGCTTCTGATGACTGAATGCAACAATAAAAATTTCAGTGTCACTTATTTTGAAAATAATTTTGAATGGAAATTTTTTCAAAGCAATTTTTCGATATTCTTTTCTGATTTTCTGAAATGCTTTTGGGTTTTCAGCAATAACTGAAAGCGTATCATAAAACATATTCAATAAATCAATTGCTAATTCCGGAGAAACTTCTTTATAAAACAAGGTGGTTTCTGTTAACTCATTTTATGCTTCCGTAAGAGGAATGACTTTATAAGTCATGGTTCTCTTTCATTTCCTTTTTAAATTCCTCCAATGAAATTCCTGAAGAAGGATTCTTCTCATACTTTTCCCACCGCTCTTCCAGCATTACAAATTCATCATCACTTATTTCCTCTTCTTCGAATGTCTCGATTTTATTTTCAAAAGGCGCATCTTTGATTACCTTTTTCAGCAATTCTTCGCCGTGTTCATTCTCCAATAAACGGGATATTTCTCCCCATGCCCACCAGATTCATTGAGGTAAAATTTAAAAGTGATTTTTTCCATCTGTTGAAACAAATTTCAGTTGTTGTTGAAACAATGGAGAAACAAAAGCAGGTAAAAAGTGCAATAATGTGAAACAAATAAAAAAGCCAATCATTGTAAATGATTGGCTTTCAGTGAAATAAACTTCATTTGAAGTTTTCGAGCGGTCTGGATGGGACTCGAACCCACGACCTCCGCCGTGACAGGGCAGCATTCTAACCAACTAAACTACCAGACCAGTTTTTTTGGAGTGGCAAATGTAAATGATTTCAGTTGCCATCAAAATTTAACATCATTTTTTTGTAATCAGTTTTATAACAAGTCAGTTTTTAACAATTTTTAAAGTACTGATACCTGATTCTGATTTAAACTCAGCAAAATAGATTCCTGAATTAAATTGGCTGATATCAATTTTATTTTCTGAAGCAGAAATAGTTTTCTCTAATAAAATTCTCCCTGTTAAATCAGAAATTGAAATTGTATTTACAACCTGAAACTCGAAACCCGAAACTCGAAACTCATCCATAACCGGATTTGGGTAAATCTGAAACTTGGAATCTGCAATCAGCAATTCATTCACATCATTATAATTCGGATCAACATTCCAACCAATGTCTTTTAAGATGGCAATGGCAATTGGGCCGGGATTGTGATTGCTTGAATGCGCGGTCGCAAAAGGTGTCATTAATTCATTCGCATTTCCGTTCGGATAAGTTGCTTCATCTAAATGCACCATGCTGCTTCCTAAGGCAAAAGTTGAGGGTGCATAAATTTTGGGCTCCAGATTATTGTTAAACTGAAAGCCATAAATCCCGCTCCAGTAAATCTGATTGCTTGTAAAAATTGTTGCCAGTGTATCTGATGGATTTTGAAAAGCACCTTGCGATAACAAGGCACCATTTGAAGTCATGAGGTAATGATCAAAAATTCCGGGAAGCGTATCTAACTCCGGCCATGGGAAAGAAGTGAATGCAGGAGCAAAATCGTCAAGCGTTAATAGTCCAAACGAACCTAAACCGGCTGTATCAATTTTACTTAAGCCAACCAATCCAAACCCGTGACACATTTCATGCAATGCCACAGATGCGAAATCATATTTCCCTGCAGGACAATTTCCGTCAGTTCCGAAATACCAATTGACCGAACTGTTCAGGTACATATCAAAATCACTTTCACCAGCATTCAATTCTGTTCCTGCTAACTGATTGGCAAGTGAAGTCGGATACCACACATCATTCACCAATGCTCCCGTAAAATTTTTTCTTCCATTGGGAAAAGTGATTCCCAATAAACCACCCGAACCCAAAGCCAGAAAATAAACATTGATTTTTATTGGCACTGTTCCATTCAATATTGACTCCCAGATTTGTTTTGAATATTCAAAAGCAGCTTGTGAAGCAGGAGTTATTCCGGTATAAGTTACATTAATTGTTAATCCTCTTGTTCCCCTGTAAAATGATTGTGGCGCATCCACTTTACTGAAAACAGTTTCGCCGGAACCATAACATGCCACCCCGGATTTCAGCTGGCAATTTGTTTGTGCATTAATAGTTTGAATTGTTATTGTTGATATAAAAACTGAAAGGAAAAATATTTTTTTCATGAGTAAAATTTTTCAACAAAAAATTTTAAGACCAACTACACAAAACTATAAACCCGAAACCCGAAACAATTTTCAGTACCCTAAAATCTTCAGCATGCTTTGCGAAGTCTGCTCCTTTGCAAATAACCAATCTTTCAGAACACCTTTTTTATCGTAGTTAATCAATACATGTTTTGGAGAAGGAATTAGACAATGTTTTATTCCACCATAACCACTCAGTTGATCCTGATATGCACCGGTATGAAAGAAACCAATATACAATGGATCGCCGTTGTTAATCTTCGGAAGGAAAACCTGATTCACATGCACTTCAGAATTATAATAATCGTGCGAGTCGCAAGTAAGCCCCCCGAGATTTACCCGTTGATATTCATTATCCCATTTGTTAATCGGCAGCATTAAAAACCGCTGACCAATTCCCCATGTATCTGGTAGAGTAGTGATGAAACTGCTGTCAATCATGTACCATTGCTCTGAGTCGTTTTGTTGTTTCTGACTGAGCACCTGGTAAATCGCAGCGCCTGATTCGCCAACAGTATAACTTCCGAATTCGGTAAAAATATTTGGCGGATCTATCTTTTCTTTCTTGCATGCATTTTTAATCTGGGTTACAATTTCACGAATCATGTAATCGTAATCAAAAGTAAAACCCAAACTGTTACGGATTGGAAAACCACCGCCTATGTTTAACGAATCAAGAGTGGGACAAATCTTTTTCAACTGACAATAAACTGTCAATGCTTTATTCAACTCACTCCAGTAATACGCATCATCTTTTATTCCGGTGTTGATGAAGAAGTGAAGCATCTTCAATTTAAACTTCTTGCTGTTGTGAATCCGTTGCACATAAAATTCCAGAATATCTCTCCACCTGATTCCTAATCGCGAAGTATAAAACTGGAAAGTTGGTTCTTCTTCAGCGGCTATTCTTATTCCGATATTGCATTCACCTTTCACTGTTCGTTGATAAGCTTCAATCTCCGCCTTGCTATCTAAAACAGGAATCACATTGAATCCTTCGTTAATCATCTTTGCAATTCTATTGGTATACATTTTTGTTTTGTATCCATTGCAAATGATAAATGTGTTTTTGTTAATCCATCCCTTTTTATAAACTTTTCGAACAATATCAATATCGTAAGCGAAAGAAGTTTCCAGATGAATTTCACTTTTCAATGCTTCTTCCAACACATAAGAAAAATGTGAACTCTTGGTGCAATAACAATAAAAATATTTGCCCGGATACTTCAACTCTTTAAAAACTTTGTTGAAGTTGGCTTTCGTTTTTTTTATCTGCGAAGTAATCTTCGGCAGGTAAGTTAACTTAAGCGGTGTACCGTATTTGTCAATGAGATGCTGGAGTGAAACTCCGTTGAAGAACAGTTGATTGTCTTCGACTTTAAAACCTTCCTGAGGAAAATCAAAAGTCTGATGGATGAGGTCGTGATAGGTATTGTTCATCTCACTTTCGTGATGAAAGGGTGGTTGGTGATTGGTTTAGTTTACGGGTGGCCAAATGTAATAAGTTTGAACACTAATGAAATACTTTTTACATTAAGGTAAAGTAAATTGATGCGGGTAATTATTGTGGGCTTTAAATAATTTGCCTTATAAAATAAATTCAAATCACACTGCTGATCAATTTGTAAATCACATAAACAGATTTCTATTACAAAAAAAATAAACCAACAATCTTGTTGGTTGTATAATATTATTTCTTCACCAGATGAATCTCGGAAATATTTCCTGAATTGTCATCTTGCAAAATAATAGTTGAATTTGCGGTTGAACTGATTATCCAGCTCTTATTCAAATATGGCAATGGCGAATTGCCTGCGATTGTAATATTTAATTGACTGGCACTGTTTTCATTGGTCCATGCACCGGTTACAGTTTCAGTTGTATTGGCTGCATACATTTTTCCGCTGCTCAAAAATGTAAAAGTGTATCCGCTGAAATTTGAAGCGCGGTCATTGGTACCATCATTAAAATAAGTAATTTCCCAAGGACCAGAAGTCAACAGTTCGGTCAATGAAAAATTAGGATTGGTATCAGTCGCCGACTTTTTACAGGATGAAAAAGCAACGACAACCATTGCAAATAAGACGAACGAATGGAGTATTTGCTTTTTCATAATTGATTAGTGTTCGTTAAAAGGTGTTGGCTAAAAATCTTTTGATGATGCAATATCATTTCAACATTATCGGATAAAAATTAAAAGGTTCTCTGTAAGCATATTTAGTAGCTGAATCGGACATATATTGTTCTGAATGCCGTTTATTAAATCTACTATTCATCAACTTCATTCACTATTGACTTATGTCATGATTTAGGAATTCAGGTGATGATACTTTTCCATCACAAATAATTCCCGTTTTAATCATGAACACATCTGCAACTCCCGAAGCAACTCTTGTTGAAGAAAATAAAATTCAACACCAGCTCGATAAGCATTTAAAAATTATGGATGGCAATGAAGCCGTCGCGAACATTGCTTACAAGGTCAGTGAAGTCTGCGCCATCTATCCAATCACTCCTTCGTCCACAATGGGCGAACACTGTGATGAATGGGCATCGCACGGACTAAAAAATATCTGGGGAGAAATTCCGCGCATTCAGGAAATGCAAAGTGAAGGTGGTGCTGCCGGTGCAGTGCATGGTTCGTTGGTTGGTGGCGCACTCACCACCACCTTCACATCATCACAGGGATTGCTGCTCATGATTCCTGATATGTTCAAGATTGCAGGAGAGCTCACTCCATTTGTTTTACATGTTGCAGCACGAACAGTTGCCACACATGCGCTCTCTATTTTCGGTGACCATTCTGATGTGATGGCGGTTCGCTCCACAGGATTTGCTATGTTGTTCGGAAGCAATGTGCAGGAAGCAATGGACCTCGCACTAATATCTCACGCTTCAACTTTGCAGGCACGCATTCCGTTCATTCATGCGTTTGATGGTTTCAGAACTTCACACGAGTTGTCAAAAATTTCTGTAGTTGATGATGAATTGATTCATGCAATGATTGATGATGATTGCATTTCAAAACATCGCCAAAGAAGTTTATCTCCATCGCATCCCTCACTGAAAGGCACCGCGCAAAACCCTGATACTTATTTTCAGAATCGTGAAGCATGCAATACTTATTATTCCAATACACCTGGGATTGTAAAGGACGCAATGAAAAAATTTGCATCGCTCACCGGTCGCTCTTATTCCTTGTTTCAATATGTTGGTCATCCGCAGGCCGAAAGAATTATTATCATGATGGGTTCAGGAATCGGTGCAGTTGATGAAACAACTGAATACATAAACAACAATGGTGAGAAAGTCGGTTACCTGAATGTGCATTTATTCCGTCCGTTTTCGGTGGAAGATTTTATAAATGAAATTCCAACTTCTGTTAAATCAATTACAGTTCTCGATAGAACTAAAGAACCCGGTTCCATTGGCGAACCATTGTACCAGGATGTAATAACTGCGCTCTCTGAAAATCAATCGTCCGCTAATCCGCACTTTGAAAAAATGCCGAGAGTAACAGGTGGTCGTTACGGTTTATCATCCAAAGAATTTACACCTGCAATGGTGCTTTCTATTTTCAATGAAATGAAAAAAACAAATCCTAAAAATCATTTCACTGTTGGCATCAATGACGATGTCACTCATCTGAGTTTGGATTACGACAAATCATTTTCGCCCGGCAACCTGCATAAATTTCAGGGATTGTTTTTTGGTTTGGGAGCCGATGGAACTGTGAGTGCGAATAAAAATTCCATCAAAATAATTGGTGAGTCAACTGATAATTATGTGCAGGGATACTTTGTGTATGATTCTAAAAAATCAGGTTCATCAACAGTTTCTCATTTGCGTTTCGGTGAGAAACCAATTCGCTCCACTTACTTAATCTCCTCTGCAAATTTTGTTGCGTGCCATCAATTCAATTTCGTGAGCAAGATGGACATGCTGAAGAATGCTGCTATCGGAAGTTCGTTCCTGCTCAATTCTCCATTTGATGAAAATGAAGTGTGGGACAAATTGCCTTCAACACTTCAACATCAAATCATTGAAAAGAAAATAAATTTCTACATCATCAACGCCACGCAGGTTGCGCGTGATGCAGGTCTGGGCACTCGTATCAATACCATTTTGCAAACCTGCTTCTTCGCCATTTCAAACATCATTGAAAAAGGTGAAGCCATCAGCAAAATAAAAAAAGCATTAGCAAAAACTTATCACGCTAAAGGCGAAGCAGTCATCAATAAAAATTTCGTTGCCATTGATAAAGCATTGGAGAATCTGAAGAAAGTAAATTATCCGCAAACAACAGGCGATGTTGATTATGGATTTCACATGAACAAGGATGCATCAGATTTTTCAAAAAATGTTTTGCAAAAAATTATTTCCGGTGATGGAGATGATTTACCGGTAAGCGCTTTTCCAGTTGATGGAACTTATCCTACAGCTACTACAAAATGGGAAAAAAGAAATATCGCCACAGTGGTTCCGGTTTGGGACGAAGACCTTTGTACGCAATGCAACAAGTGTGTAATCATTTGTCCGCATGCAGCCATCCGCGCAAAAATTTATGATAAAAGTTTATTGAGTAATTCTCCTTCCACATTCAAACACATTTCACCTGTCGGAAAGGATTTCGATAAAGAAAAAGAAGTTTACACTCTGCAGGTTGCTGTGGAAGATTGCACCGGTTGCAATCTCTGCGTGGAATACTGTCCCGTTGAAAGCAAAACAAATCCGGGAGCTAAAGCAGTGAACATGCACGACCGTCTTTCATTGGTTGATGAAGAACGAATGAACTGGGATTTCTTTTTCAACCTGCCCGAAATAAATCGCGAGCGCGTAAACATGACCAGCGTGAAGGGCACACAGTTTCTACAACCGCTGTTCGAATTTTCAAGCGCCTGTTCCGGTTGCGGCGAAACTCCCTACCTGAAAATTCTCACACAAATGTTTGGCGATAGAATGGTGGTCGCAAATGCAACCGGTTGTTCATCCATCTACGGAGCCAATTTGCCAACCACACCATGGTCAACCAACAAAGAAGGACACGGACCTGCGTGGGCAAATTCGCTCTTCGAAGACAATGCAGAATTCGGGTTGGGAATAAAACTCGCATTCGATCAGCGCCGTGATACTGCTGTTTCATTAATCAAAAAAATGGAAACAGAAATCGGTTCTACACTCGTCGAAAACATTCTCACCAACGATGAATCAAACGAACATGGCATAAAACTCCAACACGATTACATCAATGAGCTGAGTAAAAAATTAACTGATATAAATACTTCCGATTCAAAACGATTGCTCGTGCTCGCCGAAAACTTGGTGAAGAAATCAGTATGGATTATTGGCGGCGATGGTTGGGCTTACGACATCGGTTACGGCGGACTCGACCATGTACTCAGCACCGGCGAAAAACTCAATGTGCTCGTGCTCGATACCGAAGTGTATTCAAACACCGGCGGACAAACTTCCAAGTCAACACCCATCGGAGCCATTGCGAAGTTTTCTTCTTCCGGAAAAAAATCACCGAAGAAAAACCTCGGGCAAATCGCCATCACCAATGGCAATGTATATGTGGCGCAAATTGCACTCGGTGCAAACGACACACAAACCGTACGCGCCATAAAAGAAGCCGAAGCTTATCCCGGCACATCGCTCATCATTGCTTACAGTCACTGCATCGCGCATGGTTTTGATTTGGGTCACGGTGCCGAGCAACAGGCAAATGCGGTCAAGTCAGGTTACTGGCCGCTCTATCGTTACAACCCAATGCTGCCCGTGGGCAAGCGCTTCATACTCGATTCAAAAGAACCCACCATTGCCCTGCAGGATTACATGTACAAAGAAGGCCGCTTCACCGTGTTGCAACGGCAGAATCCCGAACTCGCCGAAGAGCTGCTGCACAAAGCCGAAGCATTTGTAAAAGAAAAATGGGATGCACTTAAATTACTCACCACACTTTAACCCCGAATAAAATGAAAACAAATCCGCAGGAACTCATAGCCGTTGCGCTTACTGATTACGAAGCCGCCCTTCAGGAACTCAACCGCCCCGAACACGATGTGGTCACACACACCGTTTGCCACCTCACCCGCGAAGCCATTACCAGCATGCTGCGCGCCTACCTCGGCACAAAAAATATCAGCTTTACCGATGCTGATACACTCGAACAATTAGTTACGCTGAGCAAAGCGCAGAACTACCAACTGAACAAATACGATTTCAGCGTGCTCCAGTGCGGCCACCTCGCAGCCGACAACAACCCCGGCAACTACTGCCTCAGCGAAACCCGCGTGAACAGTTGCTTCCGCCTGCTCGATAGCATGAAGGATTATTTGTTCAGCGAAATGAAAATGAGTTAGCGGAAAACAGTTTCCGTCACTCTCTGTCATCCTGAACTTTCCGAAGGATTAACAAAGATTTGGGCAAGTCATCTTTTTTTGATTACAAAAAAAACTGTCGGGCTTTCCTTACAATCTTTTTGTGATTACACAAAAAGGATTTTCAGTACAATCCCTCTTGCGGCTGACGCACTCATTTTCCTTTCATAATTTTTTTGTGATTTTTTCTTGTCTATAATCGAGAAGTTTAATATGGGGCAAATTCCCTAAACGATATTCTTTACTTTTTAATTCACCTACGACTTTATCTCTGTCGATTCCAAATTTGTCTGATAAGTAATGGAAATGTGGTTGACCATCATTCCAGTTTTCTTCACTTCTGAGACTTCTAAAAGTCAAAAACAAACAATGCCAATTAGAACCATTATCAAGAAATTTAGAAACAATAACTTTTCTTTGTTCAACAACTTGTTTGAGCTGACCACCTGATAAAGTAGTCTCACCAATAGATTCCACTTTTTCTCCCTTGACATTAATAACTTTGGGTAAAGCAGTTTCATCAATCCCCTTTCTATGATGATGTGCAGTATACTGGCTAAAACTAAATCCAAATTCATTCCATGCTCTAACTATAAACGCAATTAATTGTTCAGGAATTATGCTGGCATTCTTAAGCAATTTGACTTGTTCTCCTTTCGATTCTGATTTTAATAATGAAATAAAGTTATCTGGAACTTCTGTTTTTATGATCGCTTCATATTTTTCATCCCAACTTTTTAATGCTCTCCTATATAAAATTCCATCAAGATCTGGAAAAATTTCCCTAGGAATTTTAGACAGTAATAATTCTCGTTCTAAAAAAATTTGAGTTCGCATAAACACTTCCTTATAATATTCGACCGGATTTGAGAACTCAAAATCGGGTGTCTCAAAAATTTTATAAGAACCTTTTCCATCATCCTCAAATATTCGATACTCTTTTATCATAGATAATTTTATAGTCAGTGTTTTCTTTCAAAGTAAAACGAAAACATGAGGGCGAGAAATATTCCTATCATGAAATTGATTAAAACCATTTCACCTTGAATTAGAATAAATTTTTTTGTTTCAACAAAAAATAAAAGAGAAAAATTAAATAGTACGGCTATTAGAATGGACCGTATAAGAAAAATTGCTGTTGCATCAAAAGTATCAAGTCCTCTTAAGTAACTGTTTCTATTTATGAAGTTATAATAATATCGCCTTGCTGCAATAAATAAAATCGAAAACGGAAGTATATGAAAAACAATTTTTGATATAATCGAACTATAAATATTTTGAAATGCAATATCCAAGTTTGTAAAATACATTAATGTTCCCAATATGACTGAATAAATATGACAGATGAGAACAGATTTATTTATGTGATTAAACATATTCTCAATTTTTTTTAGTTTTCCACCTTGGTTCGTGTCCCCACGAACCGAAACATTGCGCGACCAATATAATGCTATATATATAGCATCAAAAACTTACCACCTTAACAACCCAGCTGGGCACGGTTTGCAACCGTGCTCCAATAAAGCATCCGGTTTGCAACCGGAAGTATCAGAAAATAAAAAACAGCCAATAAATGTTCATCACTAATAGTAAACCTAAATTCAGAAATTATAAAATTCGGGATAACAAGTAATTATTATTCTAATTCGTATTCAATGAATTTTTTATTGATGATATAAAAATCAGTAGGTCGCTTTGTAAGCTTAGGTGGAATATCCCACTTTGCTTTCTTTTCATAAGTAGTTTGAACAGATGAAATCCAAAAATCATTATCAATAAAAATCTGTTTAACAAATTCCTTATCTTTTGATACAGCAAGATAGTTCCTGAATATAAGCGGGGTAGTTGCTCTGCTATAAGCAAGGATAGAATCTGTAGTTTTAAGCAATGGCATCTGTATGGAAAATTTAGCTATTTGATTGTATGAGTTAGGAGGAATCTGATTTGTTGGATTTTCCTTTTGTATTACAGTTACGCTGTTTTCAATTCCTGTCAAAGTACTTACAGTATGATATTTACTATCAGTAATCAAATATGGATTTGAAGAATTGTATGTTGTTTTAGTTTGTCCGGTTTGCCATCCATCTGTCCGGAAAATTGTAGATGAATTTGTCGTACTCACAACTTTATCAGTCCAATATTCATTGCTATATCCATTGAAAATAAAATTGCAATTTCTCCAATTGATATAAATAGGTTCACTCGTCTTATTGTAAATACTGAAATTTAAAATACCTCCTGATGCCCATAAGTCATAATCAATTCTCACCAAACTATCTTCATATCGGTATTTGTCTCCTTCAGTTTTTACAACTGAAGATTCTGTATGAAATACTTGTGTTGTTCGCAAAGAGTATCCACATGATGAAAATAGCATTATCAAAACAATGACTGGAATAAAATTTTTACAGTTCATACTTTTAGTTAGTTTTTTCCGCCTCAATTCGCATCCCCACGAACCGAAACATTGCGCGACCAATATAACGCTATATACATAGCATCAAAAACTTACCGCCTTAACAACTCAGCGCCTTTGCGCGAGACCAAAATTTCTTCATGAACAAAACCACTTTGCATTTGAGCCGTTCGTTAATAAAACAGCAATTCGTTTTTGGTTTCTTTCGCATAGCTTTGGCGACGATAAAATTGATTTCGGTTAAATGAAAAAAGCACATATCATTGGTTTGGGAATAATTGCAGTTGCCATAGGCATTATCATTTCCATGGCGAGCGATTACAGCAGCTACGAAACTTTTTCGTCGGCGAAACAAAAAACCGGAAAAGATTTTCAGATAGTGGGTACTTTAGATAAATCGCATGAATTGGAATACGATGCCGCCAAAGACGCGAACTATTTTTCTTTTTACCTGAAAGATAAAAACGGCGATGAATGCAAAGTGGTTTTTCATGGCAGCAAGCCGCAGGATTTTGAGCGCTCTGAATCCATTGTTCTCACCGGCAGAATGAACGGAGATTTTTTTGATGCCAAACATATTTTGATGAAGTGCCCGAGTAAGTATAAGAATGATAAGTTGGATGTAAATGGCACTCAGGAAGTAGATGCAACTCCCGAGAAATCATAAAAGCCCCACCTGAATTTTCCCCTGTGGGGATGACTTTAATACAGACTATAAAAAATAACAATCACATAAATGATATTTGAAAATGAATTAAGGTGGCCGGGAATTGTGGGTCAGTTGTTTGTTATTACCGTTTTTGTTTCATCACTTTTATCGGCACTGACTTATTTTATTTCAGCGCAATCGAAAGATGAAATCATTCAAAAGTCATGGAAGCGGGTTTCACGAATGTTGTTTGCGGTTCAGGCCATTTCGGTAACCGGAATAGTGGTGGTGTTATATTACATCATTCATGAACATCGCTTCGAATATCATTATGCATGGGAGCACAGCAGCATGCAATTGCCCATGAAGTATTTGTTAGCCTGTTTCTGGGAAGGGCAGGAGGGAAGTTTTCTTTTGTGGATGTGGTGGAATATGCTACTCGGTGCATTTTTGCTGTTTCGTGCAGGTAAAAAATGGGAAGCACCCGTGCTTTGCATTTTTATGGTGGTGCAGGCTTTCATTGCTTCCATGTTGCTCGGAATTTATTTCTGGGATTACAGAGTCGGAAGCACTCCGTTCAGTTTGTTGCGTGATGTAATGGTAGGCGCTCCGATATTTCAACGAGTAGATTATTTAAGTTTTATAAAAGATGGGAATGGATTGAATCCGCTGTTGCAGAATTACTGGATGGTGATTCATCCTCCGATTTTGTTTTTAGGATTTGCCAGTACATTGGTTCCATTCGCTTATGCGATGGCTGCATTATGGAAAAAAGATTTTACAGGGTGGATAGATTCTGTTTTGCCGTGGACATTATTTTCAGGAGCTGTACTCGGCACCGGAATTATGATGGGTGGCGCATGGGCTTATGAGTCATTAACATTCGGTGGTTACTGGGCATGGGATCCGGTTGAAAATGCATCGCTGGTTCCATGGTTAATTTTAGTTGGCGGCATTCACACCATGCTGGCATATAAAAAATCAGGTCACTCATTGCGCTCTACCTTTTTATTTTTTCTGCTTTCATTTATTCTTGTTCTCTATTCTACATTTTTAACGCGCAGCGGAATTCTCGGCAACAGCAGTGTGCATGCGTTCACTGATTTAGGTATGAGTGGTCAATTGGTTTTTTATCTTTTGGGATTAACCATTCCGGCAATAATTCTTTTAGTAATCAACTGGAATAAAATTCCTGCACCCGAAAAAGAAGAAGCAATGGCTTCACGCGAGTTCTGGATTTTTGTAGGAGCGGGAATACTATTTATCTCCGCATTTCAAATCACACTTTATACTTCCATTCCGGTTTATGCGCCGCTTGTTAAATGGATTTCGCAATCAAAAATTAATATCGCACCACCAACCGAACCAATCGGAACTTACAACTCTTATCAGTTGCCGGTTGCAGTTCTGATTTTATTGCTTTCATCATTCGCATTGTATTTGAAATTCCGCAAGAGTGATCTGAAGCAATTTTATCGTCGCATGATTATCATCTCAGTCATCACTGTCATTTTTACTGTACTCATTGCATGGATAGGTGATTTAACTTATCCTACTTATGTGGCATTATTGTTTGCTGCAGTGTTTTCCATTATTGCCAATCTATATTACATGTTTACGATTGTAAAGGGAAAACATCGTTTGTACGGACCGGCACTTGCGCACTTAGGTTTTGGAATTTTTTTAATGGGTGTTTTAATATCTTCAGCAAACAAACACACCATCAGCTTAAATTATCGCGGCATCGATTATGGAAAAAACTTTAATGATTTGGAATTGCACACCAATCAATACATGCCCAAAGACAGTCGCGAAAAAATGGGCAACTACTTTGCAACTTACATTGGCGATTCAACATCAGAACCCAATCATTATTACAAAGTATTATTTGAGCGATTGGATACCACTACCAATGAAGTGAAAGAAAAGTTTATTCTACATCCGAATGCACAGATAAATCCGAAGATGGGTTTGATTTCAAGTCCTGATACTCGACACTATTGGGATCATGATGTATATACTCATGTGACCACCGTTCCTGAAAAAAGTAATACCGATGAAACAACGGATGATGAAAAATTCATTGAACATCAGATTGCAAAAGGCGATACTGTTTTCACAAGTAAAAGTTATGTGGTTTTGGAAAATGTAGAAAAAGTAGAGAAAAGTGATAAAGTGAATCTGGAGGAAGGCGATTTATGTGTTGGGGCAAAACTTCATATATTTCCAATGACCGGAAAAGATTACATGGTTGAACCTCTTTATTTAATTCAAGGCGGACAAGCAATGAGTATAAATGATAAAGTGGATGAACTCGGATTAATATTTCGTTTGACAAAAATTATTCCTGACCAGAACAAAGTGCAGATTGATATTGCCGAAATAAAACCCGAACAGCAATACATTGTAATGAAAGCACAAGTGTTTCCATTTATCAATTTGGTTTGGTTGGGAATTATTATGACTGTTGCCGGATTTTTGGTGAGTTTGTTTCGGGTGTTTCAAAAGAAAAAATCAGTAGGCAGTATTCAGTAGGCAGTAAGCAGAAGGCAGTTTTTCTTCAAAAAAAATAATTACCTGTTTTTCTTTTGTATGAATTCAAAATCCGTTGTGCAAATAAAAAAAATCAGAATGTATAAGATTGCAATTATCGGATATGGTAATCTTGGTTTTCATTTAGTCAATCATTTATCAGAAGCCGGTCACATTATCACACAGGTTTTTACGAGAGATAAATCCAAGACGCGGATTTCTAAATATAAAATTGATTTTATTGATGATTTGAATTTATTGAATTCGGATGCCGATGTATATTTTATTCCCGTGAAAGATGATGCATTGAATGAAGTGGCCAGACTACTTTCGTTAAGGGGAAAAATTGTTGCACACTGTTCCGCAAGCGTGGAGATGACTGTTTTAAAAAACAGCACAGAAAATTTCGGCGTGTTTTATCCTCTTCAAACATTTTCAAGGGAAGTGGAAGTTGATTTTAAAAATATTCCGATACTTATTGAAGGAGTGAATAAAAAAACTATTTCAGTACTGAAAGAAATTGCGTCATCACTCTCTGATGAAGTGATTGAAGTAAATCAGCAACAACGATTGGCAGTTCATGTGGCTGCTGTTTTTGCAAATAATTTCTCTAATTATTTATTTTCTGTTGCCGAAGAAATTCTAAAGAAGGAAAATATTTCCTATAAAATTCTATTGCCGTTAATTGAAGAAACTGTTCGTAAAGTAAAAGAACATGCACCATCAAAAAGTCAAACCGGCCCGGCAAAAAGAGAAGATGATAAAACCATTCAGAAACATTTGAAATTTCTTTCGAATAAAAAAGAATTGAAAAATTTGTACTCTATCATTACTGAACAGATAAAATCAAAAAAATAAATTTGCTGTCACTCTGAACCTGTCGATGGAACATTCCGGATCTCAAATCGGAAAGGGTGGTCAATGCACTTGCGCATCCTTCGACAAGCTCAGGATGACAAAACCGCTAATCATCAAATCATCATAAATGGCCAACCATCCCTTCCTCTCAAAACTAAAAACAGTAAAAGCCATAGTTATGGATGTTGACGGCGTGCTGACTGATGGTTCGTTAATTATAAATGAAGATGGAAACGAATTGCGAACCATGAATATTCGCGATGGATACGCCATACAATTAGCTGTAAAAAAAGGAATTGAGTTGTGTGTTATTTCAGGAGGAAATTCAGAAGGTGTAAAAATCAGATTACACAAACTTGGCGTGCAAACAATTTTTGCAGGCATCACCGATAAGAAAGATACTTTCCTTCACTGGCTTCAACAAAAAAATCTGAAACCTGAGGAAGTGGGTTATATCGGAGATGATATGCTTGATATTGAAGCGATGAAACTTGCCGGAATAAAATGTTGCCCTGCTGATGCGTGTAATGAAATCATTTCTATCTGCGAATATGTTTCTGCATTTGGCGGAGGCAAAGGTTGTGTTCGTGATGTGATAGAAAAAACCCTGAAGTTGCAGGGAAAATGGGAGTAGAAATTATTTTAAATGCTGAGTCTTTATCCTCGCCAATAATTTAGAATTGGAATTAATAATTCTGCGTTTTATCATATTGCATCTGTGACCTGTATTATTAGTTTTGTCGCGCACAAAAAAACAGGATGACAGAATTAGTATGGTTAGTGCCGTTGCTCCCCTTAATTGGTTTCATCATTAATGGTTTGGGATTCGGCAAAATATCAAAAAACCTAGCAACAATTATTGGTTGCGGTTCTGTTTTGCTTTCATTTATTATTGCCGCCGGAATTTTTTATGAAGACCTCGGCCGCAGCGGAGCAGCTGTTCAGAAAACATATTTCACCTGGATAACTGCCGGAAATTTCTCCGTTGATTTTTCATTTTTAGTTGATCGCCTCAGCATAATCATGATGCTGATAGTAACAGGTGTTGGTTTACTCATTCACATTTATTCAGCGGGTTACATGAGTCACGATGAAGGTTTCGGTAAATTTTTCGCTTACATGAATTTTTTCATGTTTAACATGCTGGTGTTGGTGCTCGGTGCAAATTATGTGATGCTGTTTATTGGTTGGGAAGGAGTGGGGTTGTGTTCTTATTTGTTAATTGGTTTCTGGTACAAGAATCACGATTACACAGCCGCGGCAAACAAGGCATTCATTATGAACCGCATTGGAGATCTTGGATTTTTATTAGGAATATTTTTAATATTCAAAACTTTCGGTACTTCTGATTTCATTTCGGTGTTTAATGGTGCAAGAAGTTTTTCTTCAGGCGATACTACCATCGCACTCATTACACTTTTCCTTTTCATTGGTGCTATGGGCAAAAGTGCGCAGATACCTCTCTTTACCTGGCTACCCGATGCAATGGCAGGGCCTACTCCTGTGAGCGCGCTCATTCACGCAGCTACAATGGTGACTGCAGGTATATACATGATTGCGCGTTCAAACATTATGTATGCGCTTGCACCTTCAACAAGTGAGTTCGTTGCAGTAATTGGAGCGCTCACCGCTTTGATGGCTGGAATTATCGCGCTCACTCAAACTGATATTAAAAAAGTGTTAGCGTATTCTACAGTCAGTCAATTGGGATACATGTTTGTAGCCCTCGGTGTCACTGCATATTCAGGTGCCATGTTTCATGTAATGACACATGCATTTTTCAAAGCGCTTTTATTTCTCGGAGCAGGAAGTGTGATTCACGCCATGAGCGGCGAACAAAACATGCGCAAGATGGGCGGGCTACGGAAACATTTGCCAATCACATTCATCACAATGGCCATTGCAACATTGGCTATTGCAGGCTTTCCACCGTTCGCGGGTTTCTTTTCGAAAGATGAAATTTTATCTGCTGCATATTCTCATTCCATGTTTTTGTTTGTGATATTGGCTGTTACTTCAGTGCTCACTGCATTGTATATGTTCCGCTTGTTCTTTCTCACATTCTTCGGTGAGTTTCGTGGAACTAAACATCAACTCGAACACATTCACGAATCTCCAAAATCAATGACTGTTCCACTGATGATATTGATGGTGCTTTCAGCAGTTGGCGGTTTCTTCGGAATACCGGAAGCATTGGGAGGAAAACATTTTCTCAGTGAATATTTTGCTCCAGTGTTTGGAGGAAATACAAGAATACAATCGCACGAAGTTTCTCATTTGTTTGAGTATGGATTAATGATAGTTTCAATAGTGTTCATCATTTTTATTTATCAGTTTATTAAGAAGCGCTACGATAAAAAAGTAATTGAGAAGAGCATTGAAGAATCGAAAATGAGTTTTTGGTACAAACTTTCGCTTCACAAATTTTATGTGGATGAATTGTATTACAGAATAATTGTGAAGCCGTTGAACGGCATGAGTAATTTCTTTTTCCATTCAATAGAGAAAAAGGTTATTGATGGAGCCGTGAATGGTGGCGGACAAACAATTTATTTTTTCAGTTCCATGTTAAAGAATCTGCAAAGCGGCAACATCGGTTTTTATGTTTTAATGATGGTGATAGGAATTGTGGCGATACTTTTTTTCTCACTGGTAAATACAATCAACTTCTGATATGCATACATTATTGCTACTGATTATTCCGGTTGTATTCATGGTAGTAGTTTTATTTCTGAAAGGAAAAACGGCAGGATATGCTGCACTCACAAGTTCCATTTTGTCGTTGGTGGTTTCAATCATTGTTGCCATTCATCTTCACTTCAATGGATACTTTGATGAATTCAATCGCACCTGGATTTCATCTTTCGGAATAAATTTTCATGTAGGAATTGATGGTATCTCTTTGATATTGGTATTGCTCACCACTTTTCTAACTCCGTTTATTATTGTTACTTCTCTTCAAAAGGAAAATGAAAACTCAAGTGTATTTTATGCCTTGATACTTTTAATGCAAGCCGGAATGTTAGGAGCATTTACGGCAATGGATTCATTTTTATTTTATGTGAGTTACGAAGTGGCGCTCATCCCCATTTATTTTATCTGCGGATTGTGGGGAGGCGAAAACAGAATTGCTGTTACGCTCAAATTTTTCATTTACACATTGGCGGGAAGTTTATTCATGCTCGTTTCAATTATCTACTTGTATTTGCAAACTCCGGGCAATCACACTTTCGAAATTTCTGAATTTTATAAACTGAATCTTTCATCAACTCAACAAACATGGGTTTTCTGGGGATTCTTTTTAGCATTCGCCGTGAAAATTCCAATCTTTCCATTTCACAGTTGGCAGCCTTCAACATACACCACAGCTCCAACAGCAGGCACAATGTTGCTTGCCGGTATCATGTTGAAAATGGGATTGTATGGTTTGATTCGTTTCGTTTTACCAATCGCTCCTGATGCAGTTGCACACTGGAACACACTCACAGAAATTTTATGTGTGTGCGGAATTATTTATGGAAGTGTAATTGCCATGCGGCAAAACGATTTAAAAACACTAATAGCTTTTTCATCGCTCGCACATGTGGGTTTAATAGCCGCCGGAATTTTTTCAATGAATGTGCAAGGTATTCAAGGTGCAATGATTCAAATGTTCAATCATGGAGTGAATGCAGTTGCACTTTTCTTTCTGATTGATTTATTGGAAAGAAGAAGCGGTACTCGATTGATGGATAAGTTCGGAGGAATTGCGTCAGTAAATAAAAAAATTGCAGTTGTGTTTGCCATTGTAATGTTGGGAAGTGTTGGGTTGCCTTTGACCAATGGTTTCGTTGGAGAGTTCTTGTTATTGATGGGAGTTTACCAATGGAATATATATGCAGCCCTGTTTGCCGGATTAACAATTATACTTGGCGCAGTTTACATGTTACGACTTTACCGAAATGTTTTCTTCGGAGAAGTTTCCGACGCAGGCAGAAGCATTACACCATTGTCAATGATGGAAACCATCATGAGTTACAAATTGGTTGTGCTGATAATTGTATTGGGAATTTTTCCGAATCTGTTATTGAATCTTTCGGCTCCTGCTGTTACAAAATTGTTGAACCTGATTGCTAACCATTCAAACATGACTGCAACTTTATGAATGTAGTAATCGCACTCACCATCACCGGAATTTTAAATTTATTCGGAAGCATTTTTTCTTACCGGAAAATTACTCCGCTGCTTTCCATTCTCGGATTAGCCACTGCGCTTGTTTTCAATTCAATGTACTGGAATACCAGTCAGCCTTTTTTCAATCACATGATGGTGATGGATAATTATGCAGTTGCGTTCGGTGCAGTGTGCATGGTGCTGGCTGCTGTGTTAATTATTTTTTATAATCGTTTTATGGGTGATGAAGATCATCATCTTCCCGAAGTTCTTTCAATCATTGTTTTCTCAGTGGCAGGAGCAATCGTAATGGTTTCTTATACCAATCTGCTCATGCTGTTTTTGGGAGTTGAAATTTTATCCATCAGTTTTTACATTCTTGCCGGATTAAAAAGAAAGGACCTCGGCAGCAACGAAGCAGCCATGAAATATTTTCTGATGGGTGCATTCTCCACCGGATTTTTACTTTTCGGAATCGCATTAATTTATGGTGCAACCGCTTCGTTTGATTTATCAGCCATAGCTGCATTTGTAAAATTGAATGGCGCAACCAGCAATTATCTTTTACTCTGCGGAGTATTAATGATTTTGGTTGGGTTGCTTTTTAAAGTTGCCGCCGCACCATTTCATTTCTGGACTCCCGATGTGTATCAGGGTGCGCCAACAATTATCACAGCATTCTTCGCCACTGTAGGGAAGATTGCTTCATTCGGAGCGTTCTATCGGTTGTTCAGTTTGTGTTTTGCGCCAATCAGTACCGAATGGAGTGGAGTAATTATGGTTGTTTCAATCATCACCATGTTCATTGGAAACATTACAGCACTACAACAAAAAAGTTTGAAGCGCATGCTTGCTTATTCAAGTATTGCACATGCAGGTTACATGTTACTCGCCTTGCTTTCTCCTGCATACATGGGAGCGAGTGGCATTTTATTTTATTCCATTGCTTATGGCATTTCTTCAATGGCTGCATTCATTATCATTCACATTATTCAAACACAAACCGGAACTGATGAAGCAATGGGATTCACCGGATTGAAACAAAAAAATAAAACGCTTGCATTCATAACTGCCATCAGCATGTTGTCACTTTCAGGCATTCCGCTCACTGCAGGTTTCTTCGGCAAATTTTACTTGTTCACTTCAGCCATTGAAGGCGGATATGTTTTGTTGGTTTGTCTGGCAGTTGTAAATTCTTTCATCAGCATCTATTATTATTTCAAACCGGTGATTGAATCGTATTTCAAAAATTCACATACTGATACTGTTATTCAGTTGAAGAATACTGAAGCAATTTTGTTGGTTCTTCTTTCCATTGCCACCATTGTGCTTGGTATTTTACCCGGTCTAATACCATCCATTTAGAAATGTTACAAACTTGTAACTTACAAACATGTAACATTTAGAAAATATAAAAGCAATCGAAAATCAAGCTTCAGTAAACGAATTATAGGTTTTAATATCAATTGTCATCCGATTGTAAAAACAAAAAACCGAAATATCAATTCAATAAACCATGCCGTTGTAACATCAATTGAATAAACTTTATTTACCAAAAATAATAGTCACCAAAACCGAAAATAAAAGTAACTGTTAAATAATTTTCAGAATGTTTTGACGGCTTGATTTTAATTCTAAATTTGCGAACCTCATAAAAAATCAAATTCAAATAAAACAACATGCAGAAGAAAAATAATAGCCTCGCAGCTTTTTTCCCCCTAATTGTAATCTTAGCTTGTTTTGCAGTATCGTACTGCATATTCGAGTTCTATCTGGGAAACTCAGCCAACTTTGTTGATGCCGAGCGCGAGCATCCAAAATCAGGGAGCATTTTAGCTATCATGTTCAAGGGAGGATTTTTAGTTCCTATTATTTTAACCATGCTTTTAATGGTTCTGGTTTTCTCGGTTGAGCGAATTCTTACATTGATGAAAGCAAAAGGAAAAGGAAATGTGGTAAATTTTGTCCGTCAGGTACAATATCATTTAACTGAAAATAACATTGATGCTGCCGAAGCAGAATGCGATAAGCAAAAAGGTTCGGTTGCAAATGTCATTAAAAACGGGTTACGCAAGTATCGCGAGATGATGAACAATAAGGAATTAACTCACGAACAAAAAGTGTTAGCTATTCAAAAAGAAATAGAAGAAACTACTGCGCTTGAATTGCCAATGCTGCAACAGAATTTACCATTCATTGCCACTATTGCTCCGCTTGGAACATTGGCTGGTTTGATAGGAACTGTATTTGGCATGATTCGTTCTTTCGCTGCAATGGGAACATCTGGTGCTGCAGATTCGGTTGCTCTTTCTGTCGGTATTTCTGAAGCATTGGTAAATACTGCAACTGGTATCATTACTTCAGCACTTGCAATTATTGCTTATAATTTCTTCTCGCACCAGATTGATTCATTGACTTACATGATTGATGAAGCAGGATACAGCATTACCAATACCTTCGATTCACGCTTTAACTAAACAAAGGCGATGTCAAAAATAAAAATGCCTAAAGGCAATGTTTCCATTGATATGACACCAATGGTGGATATGGCTTTTTTGCTGGTTACTTTTTTCATACTTACTACACAGTTTCGACCTGATGAACCGGTTCAGGTTACTACACCAAGTTCTACTTCTGTCTCTAATCCACCTGAGCACGGTAAGGTCATAATTACTATTGCTGATGATGGCCGATTGTTTTTTGATTTGGATAATCAGAATTTTCGTCGATCATTGATTCAAAAAATGGGTGAAGATTATAATATCACTTTTACTGTTGATGAAGTAACTGCATTTGCTACCGGAAGCAGTTTGGGGGTTCCAATGGGTGGAATGAAAAATTATTTATCCATGAGTCCTGAAGAAAGAAAGAAAGTTGAACAACCCGGAATTCCCAATGATACTACTCAAAATCTTTCTAATGAATTGGGAGTTTGGTTGGTGAATGCACGATTGGCAGGAAATAACCCTGTGATTTTAATTAAAGGAGATTCGAAATCAAATTATCCGGCAATTAAAAATGTTTTTAAAACTTTAGCCGATCGAAAAGTTTCTAAGTTTGGATTAATTACCGCTGATGAAGCGGCGCCGGTTGAACCAATAAAATAAAAACGACACAACAATGGCAGAATTACAAAGTGGCGACGATGGGCATAAAGGGAAAAAGAGGGGAGGTGTTCGCGCAAAAAAAATGTCAACCAGAATCGATATGACTCCAATGGTTGATCTTGGATTTTTGCTGGTTACATTTTTCATTCTTACTACTACCATGTCAAAGCCAAAAGCAATGCAGGTTGTAATGCCGGACAAAGAGGTGAAAGACTCAACACAGATGTCAAAAATCCGTGAGTCAGAAGCGATGACAATTTTATTAGGATCGAATGACCGGATTTTTTATTACTACGGCCAAACACAGCCAACTGTAGAAGTAACCTACTTTAATAAAGTCAGAAAAGTAATTTTAGATAAAAACGAAGAAGTGTTAGCGTTGCAAAAAGCAAATGGTTGGCAGGCAAACGGTAATTACAACGGAGTATATATTGGCATTAAACCAACAGATGAATCCAAATATGAAAATCTGGTGAATATGCTTGATGAAATGAAGATTACCGGAATTAAGTCATATGCTATTCTGGATCCTTCGTCGGAAGAATTAGAAATGTTGCCAAAATAATTTTATGGAATTCAATCAGCAGGTTACTCTTTCAATAAAATTTTAAATCATGGAAGCAAAGGAATTTTTAACCGCAAGTTTTGACGACATGGTTTTCGAAGGGCGCAACAAGGAATATGGCGCTTATGAACTTCGGAAAAACTACGATCGTTTTTTAATGTTAGCCTTATTAATTGGATTGGGAATTTATATTGTTGGATTTACTACTCCCTATGTTTTATCATTATTTAAAACAGCTGAAGTGGAAGTTGGAAAAAAGAAAATCTCTTACACTGAATTGTCTGAACCACCTCCAATAGATAAAAACACACCACCTCCTCCTCCACCAAATCTTCCGCCTCCTCCACCTAAAACTATAAAGTTTACTCCGCCGGTTATTAAACCTGATGAAGAAGTGAAACAGGAAGATGTGCCACCACCGGTTGAGGAATTACAAAAAGTTGACCCCGGACCAACAACCGAAGTTGATCCGAATGCAAATGTGAATTTTAACGACGCTGCACCACCTGTTGTTGAAACCAAGCAACAACCGTTTATGTATGTGGAGCAAATGCCTCAATTTCCCGGCGGCGAAAAAGCAATGACCGAATTCATTAATAAAAATATCAGATACCCAAATGCTGCGCGTGAAAATAACATTGAAGGAAAGGTGGTATTGCAGTTTGTAGTTAATTCTGACGGTGAAATTTCTGACATTAAAGTATTGCGTGATATAGCAGGCGGATGTACAGATGAAGCAAAGCGTGTTGTAAAATTGATGCCGAAATGGTCACCAGGAAAACAAAATGGTAATGCAGTACCTGTTTACTTTAATCTTCCTGTAACTTTCAAACTCGGTAGCGGCGACTAATTAATTCTGTCTTGAATAAAATTGTAATATTTGCGCAGGCCCTGATGATTCTGATTTTCGTCGGGGCTTCTTTTTATCTTATTATTTTTCCACCGGTCAGAATGGAACAATTCACATCAACACAATACAGAGTATTCGGATGTGTTTTAATGTTGTACGCGATTTTCAGATCTTACAAAGTTTATAGGCAATATTATTAATATGAAACGGAATTTATTTTTTCTCATAGCAACTGCAATAATCTTTTCCTGCAGTGCAAAAAAAAACAAAACTGAAGAAACAGTTGTTGGTGATACTCCAAACAGCGGAGTAATTTCCATTGCAGTTGATGAATCATTTCTTCCTTTGTTAAAAGACGAGACATCAATTTTTGAAAATGAAAATCCAAAAGCAAAAATTGAATTGGTTAATCTTTCGGAATCAAAGGGTATACAGGAGTTTTTAGATAATAAAAACAGGGCAGTAATTACAACCCGGAAATTAACTGACGATGAAATCAGATATGGTAAACAAAAGGATTTGAATCCTTTGCATTTTTTTATTGCATTTGATGCAGTGGCCTTTATTATGAATAAAAACAATTCCGATTCCGTTTTCACGGTAAACGAAATCAGTGAAATATTTCAAGGGAAATCTGACAAGAAAATTTCTGTTGTATTTAATTCCAATGGTTCGGGGGAAATTCAGTTCTTTAAAAATTTGTATCTGTTGAAAAATCTTCCTTCAGATTTTTTTGCAACCCGCAGTTTAGCAGAATTGATTAACTATGTTTCATCTCACCAATCTGCAATTGGTGTTATCGGAATAAACAACTTATTGTACAACACGGATTCTCTTTCTGAAAAAGTAAAAATCATTGCAATTAAAAATGCTGATGGCAATAAATATTACCCGACAGAAACAAATATCCGTTCAGGGTATTATCCGTTTCGCAGAGAAGTATATATTGTGTGCGGTGAATCATGGCCGGGCTTGGGCACGGGCTTTGCAAAATTCATGACTACTGATATTGGACAAACAATCATAAGGCGTGCAGGTTTAATTCCTGCCAGGCTTTCATTAAGAATGATAGAAGTGAAAAAAGATTTTTAAAACAGGAACAAAAAAAATGAAAAGGAAAATAAAATTTATTATAACACTATTGATGGTTTCATCAACATTATTTGTGAATGCACAAACAATCGAACAAGGGTTAAACGCCATTGACAATGAAAATTATGAAACCGCCAGAAGAATTTTTCTCAACTACACCAGATCAAATCCGGCTGATGCAATGGGATGGTATTATCTCGGGAATAATTATTTCTTTCTGAAGCGAAATGATTCTGCACGAATAGCCTATACACAGGGAACCACGGTAAATCCAAAGGGAGCTGCCTGTTTTACCGGGTTGGGAAAAACTTATCTCAATGAAAACAAAGTAGCTGATGCACAAAAATATTTTGACGAAGCAAAAAGTTTAGTCAATGTAAACAAGGACATAAACATTGCGGTTTATCTTGCTGATGCATATATCAATTCTGAAAATCCGAATGCCGAAGAAGCCATCAGATTATTAAAGCAAGCCGAAAACATTTCAATTAAAGATTACCGTATTTATTCTTTAATGGGAGATGCCTATAAAATTTTAAATAAGGGTGGGGAAGCAGTTACTGCATATGAGCGGAGCGGAGACCTGAACCCAACAAACGCAAGACCTTATGCAAGAGTAGGAATGATCTGGAATCTTGCTCGTAATTACAGCCAATCAAAAACTTCATTTGAAAAGGCTTTGAATATTGATGCAAATTTTGCCCCTGCTTACCGCGATTTTGCTGAGTTATATTTCAATACCGGACAGTTTGATAAAGCGAAAGAAACATTTACAAAGTACCTTGAGTTGGCCGATAAAAATGATGAAACACAATATCGCTATGCACAGTTTTTGTTTTTGACAAAAGATTATTCCAAATGTTTGCAAATTTTAAATGAGAAAAAAATGCGCAATCCAACAAACATGAATTTGTTCCGGCTTGTTGCTTATAGCTCTTACGAAACCGGTGATTTCACAAATGGTTTAATAGCTATTGAATATTATATTACCAATGCCACAACGAAAAAAATAATTGCTTCAGATTATGAATATTATGGTAAGCTTTTATTAAAAGCCGGAAGCGATTCACTTGGTGCGTTAAATATTGTTAAGGCGATTGAAATGGACAGCACCAAGTCTGAAATGTTGGGTGATGTGGCAAAATTATATTATGATAAAAAATCGTATGGCACTGCTGCATATTATTATGATTTAAAAATTAAAAAATCAGTAAAACCAATTATTCAGGATTGGTTTTCACTGGGCCGGGCATATTATTTCGATTCATTGTATGTGATGGCCGATTCGGCATTTAAACAAATTACATTATTAAGTCCGGCATGGCCCATCGGATATCAATGGCGAGCGCGCAGCAATTTGAATTTAGATAAAATGGATTCAACAGCGCAGGGTTTTGCGGTTCCGCATTATTTGTTGTTGGTTGAAAAAGCAACTATTGATTCAGTTACCACAGTAAAATACCGAAAGGAATTGATGGAATCTTATAGCTACTTAGGTAACTACAATACATTAAAAGGAAATTATAATGAAGCATTAGAATTCTATGCAAAATATTTAATTCTCGATCCTGATAATGCCGATGTAAAGAAAACTGTTGATGCAATAAAAGCATCAAAGAAAAGTACCTCACCCAAGTAAAGCATTTTATTACCGTTGAAATTTATTGACCTGCAAACAATGCTTTCAACTCGGTAGCATCATCTACTTTCATTCTTCCGGAAAGAATGAGTCGTAACTGCCTGCGGCGCAATGCTCCGTCAAATAATTTTTGTTCCTGATCTGTTTGAGGTGTAACGGGCTCCACTTCTTTGGGTTTTCCATTACGGTCGAGCGCAACAAAAGTGTAAAAGGCTTCATGCGTTTTAATTTTATTCAACTCGGGCATGTTCTCGGCAAAAACTTCAATGTAAACTTCCATGCTTGTTTTAAAACTGCGAACAACTTTCGCATGAATAGTTACAAGGTCAGCCAACCGAATAGGATTTTGAAAAGAAACATTGTCAACCGATGCTGTAACAACAGTCATGTGAGTATGTTTGGTTGCAGCAATAGCCGAACAAATATCCATCCAGTACAACAAACGGCCACCATGTAAGTTGCCAAGAATATTAGTGTCGTTCGGATGAACAAGTTCAGTCATTACAGTAAGTGAATCTGCAGGAGTTTTCATTTCAATGTTGTTAGTTGGCGCGAATGTAAGCAGAAAAAAAAGCAGGCAGTAGGCGGTAGGCAGTAAGCAGTAAGTAGTATTTTGCATTAATGAGGTTATGCGACTGATTTAATATCTAAGACAATATTTTTTTTGACCGACAACCCAGCCAACTGTATACAGCCTACTGATTTACTGAAAACTGGTATTTACATTCGCCGAATGATAATCGTTACTGGCGCCGCCGGATTTATTGGTTCATGCTTGGTTCGCAGCTTGAACGATGCCGGATATTACAATCTTGGTTTGGTTGATGATTTTTCGTCGGACAGAAAAAAGGCAAACTACTCAGGTAAAAAATTCCTTAACATCATTCAACGGTCAGAGTTTATTGATTGGTTCGATTTGCAAAACGACTCTATTGATTTTATTTTTCATCTCGGTGCACGCACAAACACTGCTGAGTTCAATGTCAATGTGCTGAACGATTTGAACCTGAATTATTCAAAGGAAATTTTTACACGCTGTGCCAAGTATCAGATTCCGATTGTGTATGCTTCAAGTGCAGCAACATATGGAGCAGGAGAATTAGGTTATGATGATGACCATTCAATTATTGCTTCATTGCAACCACTGAATCCTTACGGAGTTTCGAAAAATGAATTTGATAAGTGGGTGTTACAGCAGAATCAGTTACCTCCTTTTTGGTGCGGATTCAAATTTTTTAATGTGTATGGTCCGAACGAATATCACAAAGCAAGAATGGCAAGTGTGATTTTTCACGGATACAATCAGATTAAAGATGAAGGAAAAATAAAACTATTTCGTTCGCACAAAGCTGAATTCAAAGACGGAATGCAACAACGCGATTTTATTTATGTGAAAGATGTGGTGGATGTACTGATGCATTTTTTCAACGAACAAAAACACAATGGTATTTACAATCTCGGAACAGGCGAAGCACGAACTTTCATTGATTTAGCCAACAGCATTTTCAATGCATTAAATATTAAACCGGAAATTGAATGGACAGATATTCCAATCGACATACGCGATAAGTATCAGTATTTTACTGAAGCAAAAATGGAGAAGCTGAGAGGTATTGGTTATTCAAAACCATTTACAAGTTTGGAAGATGGTGTGAAGGATTATGTATTGAATTATTTAGAAGGAAAGAAAATCATGTAATAAAAAACTAACAGCAATTGGTATTCAGTTCGAGTTTATTTCTGCTTTATTTCTTTCCGGTATTCCTGCTTGCGTATTTGTTTACTCCGGTAAAATTTAAGAACTACACCATACTTATTGCAAGTGTTTTGTTTTATGCATGGGGTGCCCCAAAATTTATTTTCGTTTTGTTCGCGGTGCTGGTTGTCGATTATTTTCTGGGTAATAAAATTTATGAATCAGAAGGAAGAAAGCGAAAGCTTTACCTCATCATTTCAATAATTATAAATGTTGGAATGCTGTTGTACTTCAAGTACGCAAATTTTTTTGTTGAGAATCTGAACGATGTTCTGCACCTGTTCAATATCGAAAATGTTGGATGGACGAAAGTGGTTTTACCAATCGGCATTTCGTTTTTCACTTTTCAGGAAATGAGTTACACCATTGATATTTATCGGGGCGAACACAAACCGCTTCAAAAGTTTACCGATTACATGTTGTTCATTTTCATGTTCTCGCACCTGATTGCAGGGCCAATAGTTACATATCACATTCTTGCCGATGATATAGTTGACCGTCGCCATCAACTCAATAACGATTATCGTTTGTTGGGTTTGTATCGCTTCATCATCGGCTTGGCGAAAAAAGTTTTGATTGCAAATGTGCTGGGTCAAGTTGCTGATGATGTTTTTAAACTGCAACCTGCTGATATAAATTCAACAACCGCGTGGCTTGGAATTATGGCTTATACATTTCAATTGTATTTCGATTTTTCCGGTTATTCTGATATGGCAATCGGTATCGGAAAATTTTTGGGATTCAACTTTCCTGAAAATTTTAACAGTCCGTACATTTCACAAAGCATTACTGAATTCTGGAAGCGGTGGCACATGACACTCAGCAGCTGGATGAAAAACTATTTATACATCCCACTCGGCGGAAATAAAGTTTCTGTATCAAGAATGTTTTTAAATCTCTGGATTGTTTTTCTCATTTCCGGTTTCTGGCACGGACCCGAATGGACTTTTTTAGTGTGGGGCGCCTATCACGGATTTTTTATTGTGATGGATAAATTATTTCTGATTAAACTTTTAAAACCAATCGGAAAAATTCTTAGAACCATTTTCACTTTCATTATCGCAATGGTTGGTTGGGTATTTTTTCGATCAACAGATTTGTCGTATGCAATCGGGTTTATCAAAAAAATGTTTTCGTTTCAGTTCAGTTATCCTGAAGTTATTTATTCCAATCGTTTTGAGTTTACCATGCTGATGGCTATTATTTTTTCGTTCGCGGCTCACTCTGATAAAATTTCGATATGGCAATGGAAGGGTTTAAATATTTCAAACAACAATTTCATTTTATCATCCAGAGTCATTCTTTCCATTTCACTTTTCATTCTTGCGTTAGCAGATATTACATCATCGGGTTTCAATCCATTTATCTATTTCAGATTTTAATCCATGAAAAAAATAAACTTCAAACTCATTCTTCTTTCACTGTTTATTTCAGTAATAAGTCTTCCACTGGCCGAAAAAGCATTTCATTTCTCAGTTTCAAAACTTGCAGAGTTAAAGGGCGCTTATATAAAACCTGTATGTCCGCAACTGAGTTGGAAAAGTTTTTTCAATTCAGAATTGCAGGATAGTTTAAGTGCATACATTGAAAGCAAAATCAGCAACCGAAATGCATTGGTTCGACTTAGAAATCAGCTGTCATTTACCTTGTTTCATGAATCTGAGAATACAGATTTGGTAGTTGGAAAAAATAATTATTTGTTTGAGCTCCCATACATTGATAGTTATAATAGTTCAGGTGGAATTGATAGCGGATGGATTTTTAATCAAACAGATATGCTTGCCGATATTGTTGATACTTTAAAATCAAAGAACATTGATTTGTTGGTAGTGTTTGCGCCAAGCAAAGTATCATTCATGCCTGAAAATGTACCAGTCAAGTATTTAAGAATGTCAAAACACGATGCTTTGTATCAAACTTGTGCCGATGCATTGCTGCGAAATTCAATTCCGTTCATTGATTTTAACAGCTACTATAAATCAATTAAAACAACCGCTGAATATCCCGTTTTTTTTAAAGGCAATGCTCACTGGAGTTTTTATACAGGCTGTGAAGCAATGGACTCAATTGCCCGATACATGCAAACTCAATTTAACATTCCATTATTTTCCTATACGCTGGTTATTCCCAACTCAACACCAATACCTCAATTTCAGGATAATGACTTAAGCAGTACTCTAAATTTATTAAATCCATTTGCTGATTCCGGATTTATATATCCCTATTTTGTAAAAGAAGATACTACAAAATGCAATAGACCAGATGTGTTATTTGTTGGTGATAGTTTTGGATGGACATTGATTTTCTCACAGTTTCCGCAGAATTTTTTCAATAAAAATTTTAAGTTCTGGGATTACAACAGAACGGTTTGGAGCGAGTATTATGAAAAGGCACGCCCAATAGAAAATTATGATTACAAAGCTGAATTGTTAAAAAACAGGTTAATCATTTTAATTGATGGTGGCTTGAGTTACAATAATATTGGCAATGGATTTATTAATAGTGCATATAAAATATTTCATCCTGACAAGTAAGTAAAACCGGTAATAAAAATACTTGGTTTGTTCAGTCTTCTGCTATTGGAAGAGAGAAATAGATTCACAAAAAACCCCATAATCATAGTGATTACAGGGTTTTGAATGCTTTTGATAAGCGTGTTGCGGAGAGAAAGGGATTCGAACCCCTGGAACATTGCTGTTCAACGGTTTTCAAGACCGCCGCTATCGACCGCTCAGCCATCTCTCCGCCGCAAAAATAACCGCAGATTCCATTCAACAAATTTTAAGTGTCATTTCTTGATAAATAAATTTTCACACCTTAATTAATTAAGGATTAATAAATGACTTTTGTAATTCTAATGCAGGTGTATTAGTTTAGATAATCATAAAAAATAAATAAATAGTTGAAAAAAAAATATCTTCTTGCTTTTTTTATAATACAGTTGTTTTTATTTAATACTTGCTTCAGTAGTATTGATAACAAATCGCCACAGCCTAATTATTCTTTTACTGAAAACAAAGGGCAATTATTAAATGAATTCAATTTAGCTGAAAATGAAGTTCTTTTTTATTCCAATTTGGGTGGCATAAATATTTACTTGTGTAAAGACAAATTGTATTATGTAATAAAACAATCAATAAATAATGACAAATTAATTGTTGATGAAAATGAAATGCAGAATGAAGCTGACCAAATTGAAATCGTTCGTGTTGAATTGAAACTATTGAATTGCAACACAAATATTACTGCAAAGACTGAGGATGAGATTTCGCTGATTTCAAATTATTATTTGCCCTCATGTCCAAGCGGAATTAGCGCAAAGAATTTTAAAAAAATAAAATTTGAAAATGTATATCCCAGAATAAATTGGATTTTATATTTTTCAGAACTGGAAGGTCGTACCTCTTTTAAATATGATTTTGAAGTAATGCCCGGAGCCGATTACCGTCAAATTAAATTTCAATATAACGGAGCCGACAGCATTTTAAAATCGAAAAGTGGCAGCATAGAAATCGAAACCTTATTCGGAAATATTCAGGATAGCAAACCAATATCGTTTTTAGCGGAAACAAAGATTGTATTAAAATCATCATTCAAAATAAATAATAATCAAATCGGATTTGAAGTCAGCGGTTATAATAAAAATGAAAAATTAATAATTGATCCAACCATTCTTTGGTCCACTTATTTTGGTTACAACGGTGATGAACACGGTCGGGCCATTACTGTTGGTGCCGATGGATTTATTTATACAGGAGGATTTACCAATAGCACCAACTTTCCTATTCTGAATGGATACTCTTCACCTCAACACAATGCATTTGATGGATGGATAATGAAACTTACTCCTTCGTATGAGCCACTTTGGATAACTTATTATGGCGGAAGTCTTGCCGATGTGTGCAGATCACTGGAAGTTGATTCAGCAGGTAATGTATTTGCCGGAATGGAAACCCGAAGCGCTGATATGCCAACCTTCAATGCTTATCAACCTGCAAAAAGTGATACAGATGATTTTTTTATTCTGAAACTTAATCCGGCTGGCTTACCAATCTGGGCAAGCTTTTATGGTGGAAATAATTTGGATGCTCTTCGCAGAATTAAACTCGGTCATTTGGGGTACCTTGTTGCTTCCGGGTATTCAAGAAGTACAAATTTTCCCATGATTAGTCCACTGCAAGCTAACAATGCCGGCGATGCTGATGCAGTGATAATGAAAGTAAGTATGAGTACGGGTTTTCCTATTGCATCAACATATTTTGGTGGAAGTGGATACGACGAACCGGTTGGAATTACTTTCGATAATAACAATAATATTTTTGTTGTAGGAACAACTATGAGTTCAAATTTTCCTGTTCAAAATGCTTTTCAATCTGTTTTAAAAGGGCTTAGCGACATTTTTGTTTTGAAATTAAACCCCAATATGACAGTTGCTTGGTCAACCTACATTGGCAGTACAAAGGATGATGATGGCAACGGAATAGGAGTTGATACCATGGGAAACTGCTTCGTTTTAGGTACTTCAAAGAAAAATAATTACCCAGTGCTTAATGCATGGCAACCGGTTTATGGTGGTGCAAGCGATGCCGTGATTTCTAAATTTAATGCCAATGGCGTTTTAATCTGGTCAACTTATGCCGGCGGGCAAGGAACTGAAGATGGAAATTCAATTGCAATTGATCAATCAGGAAATGTAATTGCCACCGGATATACATTAAGCACAGCTTTCCCCATGATTAACGCAACCCAATCTGTTTTTGGGGGTGTTCACGATGCATTTATTTTAAGATATTCAAATGCAGGAAAATGCCTGCTTTCAACTTATTATGGAGGAGCAGGAACTGAACACGCCCGAAGTGTAGCTGTTGATAATAACAGCAATGCATTTATTGTTGGCTCTACATCCAGTACTAATCTATTATTAGTTAACCCCATTCAAACCGTTAATGGTTCAGCGGGGAGTTATGATGCTGATGCATTTTTTCTGAAAATAAATTATTCCACATTTCAGCAACCAACAATTTTAGTTACAGGGCAAAATCCTAAATGCAATATTAATGATGCAGTTGATTTAATAAGCAGCAGTAGTTTTGGAAACCATTGGTCAACCGGTGATACAACACAAACGATCACAGTTTCAGCCAATGGAAATTATTTTGTAACAACAGTTGATTCGTCAGGGGCGGGAATAAATTCTGATACAGTTACTGTTTCTACCAATCCTATTTCATCGGTAGTATTTGATTCATTGGCAATTATTAATCTGTGTGTAGGATCTGACTATATTTTAACTGCACCAACAGTACAAGGAGCCACTTATTATTGGACAAGACCCAACGGTTTTGTTTCTTCACTTAACAACCTAACATTAAATAATATTCAACAAAATGATTTAGGAATTTATAGCTGTTTGATTTCGTTGGATTCTTGTTCAAAAATCTGTAAGAAAATTAATCTTGTTAATTTAGTAAATATTGTATCTCCAACACATTCAAACATGAGTGGTTCAAATTGTCAGGGTGGCCAGTTTACTTTGTTTACAGATAGTTTAGTGGGCGCACAGTATTTATGGTCAGGTCCAAACGGATTTACTGCAAATACACGAACAGTTGCGATTGTAAATGCACAACCAATAAATTCGGGTGATTATTTTATTAAATATATTATCAATGGGTGCGAAAGTTTAGCCTCAGTTGTATCAGTGGTTATTTATTCGCAACCAATTTCAAATGCAGGACCTGATTTGATTGCCTGCAATGGAAATAATAATGTAAATCTTGATGGTGCAATTGTGACAGATGGAATCGGAACATGGACTTGTACAACATTGCCTCATGCTATTATTCAAAACCCCAATATTGCTAACTCACTTGCCACGAATTTAAGGGTTGGGACTAATCAATTTAAATGGACTGTTTCCAATGGTTCTTGTATTCCAGTTTATGATATTGCTATTGTAAAATATACAACTGCAGCAAATTTTGGATGCATAAAACCTTCGAATCTAAATCACATAATTAATGGAAACTCTGCTACTTTAAACTGGTCGAATTGTACGATTGCCAATCAATTTCAGGTTCGTATTACTTTTAACGGCGTTAACTATAACATAAGCACAACCAACTATTCCACAGTTCTTAATAATCTTGCTCCCGGCACCTATACCTGGAAAGTTCGATCAAATTGCAATGGTGTCTGGTCAGGTTATTCCACATCAAAATCATTTGGAATTGACTCATCACCGAAATATGAAGTTTTCGAATTTGCAGAAAATAATCATCTGATACTCTTTCCAATTCCGGTTGCTGACCAATTAAATATTTCTTTTCAAATTGAAACCACCGGAAAATATAAGCTTGAGTTGATTGACCCTGCAGGAAGAATTTTGGTTTCTGAAATAAATGAATTTGAAGAAGGATACTGGTCACAATATTTATTTACCGGTGGATTAAGCAGCGGTGTGTATTTTATTCGATTAACAAGTCCTGATAATATTTCAAAAATTAATAAATTTATTAAGCAGTAATCAACTGATTTCTGCTACTACAAAAGTGCTTCCGCCTATGAAAATCAAATCATTTTCGGAAGCATTTTTTTTTGCTTTATCATAAGCTGATTGAACTGATGTAAAAAAATTTCCTTTCAATCCGATTGTAGTTGCTTCTTCAAATAAGATTTTCTCATCCAACCCTCTTGGTATATTCGGTTTACAGAAATAGTAAATGAAATTTTTTGGAAGCAGTTCGAGAATATTCTTGCGGTCTTTATCTCCAACCATTCCCAGAACAAAATGAACAGTTTCTTTTTTGAGTGAATGAATTTGTTCCATCACTTCTTTAATTCCCGCTTCGTTGTGACCGACATCGGCGATGGTTAGTGGTTGGGGTTGCAAAATTTCCCATCTGCCACGCAATCCGGTAATTTGTTTTGTGTTGGAAAGCGCGAGATGAATTTGTTCATCAGAGATTTTGAAATTCTGTTTTCTCAATTCTGCTACAGCAGCAAGCACAGTACAAATATTTTTTTGCTGATAATTTCCTGAAAGGTCTAAAGTGAATTCTTTTGATTTATTTTCTGATGTAACAGAAAGTGTTTGATGAAATTCTGAATATATTTTTTTGCTTACTTTAAAATGTTCATCAGCAAAAACAATTGGTGCAGTTAGTTCTTTTGCTTTATGAATGAAAACATTTTTTGTTTCATCTTGTGATTCACCAATCACGACCGGAATATTCTGCTTGATGATTCCTGCTTTCTCAGTTGCAATTTTCTGAAGTGTATCACCCAACAAATCCTTATGATCAAAACTGATGTTGGAAATGATGGAAAGAAGCGGTGTGATAATGTTTGTTGAATCCAATCTTCCTCCTAAGCCTGTTTCAATCACAGCAACATCCACTTTCTCTTCTGCAAAAAATTCAAATGCCAAACCAACTGTCCATTCGAAGAACGAAGGTTTTATTTCTTCAAACTGCTTTGAATATTTTTTAACGAAGTCAATCACTTTCTTTTCAGAAATCATTTCACCATTGATTCTGATTCGCTCCCTGAAATCTTTTAAATGCGGTGAGGTATAGAGTCCGGTTCTATATCCAGCAGTTTGCAAAACAGCAGCAAGCATGTGCGAGGTAGAGCCTTTTCCGTTTGTGCCTGCAATGTGAATGCTCCTGAAATTATTTTGCGGATTATTTAAACTGTTACAGATAGCAATGGTGTTATTCAAATCTGCTTTGTAGGCAGCTGCACCAATGCGATGAAACATTGGCAATTGAGAAAATAAATAATCGAGAGTTTTCTGATAATTCACGCCACAAATATTCTGAGGAAAGACTTATTCAAAGAAATATTTTAGAATATTTTCTTTTTCCAATGAAAAATTCAGTTCGACAAATTTCTATTTCGCCTTAAAATTATAAGTGATGGTTCCGAACTGTTCATCAGTTGCGGCAGAGTTCACATCAAATTGCGCAGCCAATGATGCCTGCTTGGCAAGATTTAATAAATAAGTTGATGTGGTAGTTGAACCTTGAGCAGGTCCTTCCGCTGAAATAACTTTTCCTTGCTTATTCACTTTTATTTTCACCACTACAATTCCTGTTTCCTGCGAATTATTTTTAAGCGAAGGCTCCTTCATCATTTTTCTTCCGGTCAGATTGTAGTTGATTCCTTTTCCGTATCCGCCCGGTCCACCATTAATTCCCGGAGTTCCACTATAAGAAGTTCCTGTTGGTGTTCCGTTCAATTGTCCTTTGTCGCCGGGATGAGTTCCGTCACCTTCACTGGTGCTGTTTGTATTTGTCCATCCCTTGAAAACTGCTTTTGGTTGTTCCTGTTTTTTTACTTCCGTTTTTTTATCTGTTGGTGTGACTGTTACGGTTGTAGTTTTTTTCTTTTTGTTGTCGTCCTTCTTTTTTGAATTGACCACTACATCAGAATTTTCCTGCGAAATAATTTTATCACCAACATTTTTTTCAGGAGTAGTCGGTTTTACCGCTTGCGGCAACACGGGCGCAACTTCAGTGGCAATCGGTTGCACATCACCCATGCCGTCATCCATATAGCCGAAATTAATTTCCACGCCACCGCTGTCCCACGCCGGAATCGGAGGTGTAACACCTGTGAGAAAAAAGAAAAGGATAATTAATATTCCATGTATCGCAATGGAGGTTATCATTCCTTTAACCTGATTTTGTTTTTCAATCCGGTCGTTTTCCAATTCAAACAAACGCGCCATAAAATTTAATTTTTATTTTGAACAGCAAGTACCATCCGCACTTTCAGTTTTGCTCCGATGTCGAGTATGTCAACAAAATCCTGGACGCTGAGCGATTGGTCAACTTTTAAAACCACCGATGGGTCAACAACAGTTTTTATTTTTTCCTGTAATGATACTTCCAGTGTTTCAATGGTTACAGGCATATCATCAATTGTTACATTTCTGTTTGCATCAACAGAAACATTTATCATTTTTTTCGCAACAGTTTGTTCGCCGGTTGCTCTTGGTAAAATCAGTTTTATCACTGACGGATTTACCATCGTAGAAATAATTAAAAAGAACAACAGTAACATGAACATGATGTCGTTGAGCGAGCTTGTGCTCACTTCCGAACTAAGGCGACTTCTTCTTCCTCCTCTGAGATTCATTATGATGTAGGTTCCTGAATGAGGTCAACAAATTCTATTGCGTTGCTTTCGAGTTGGTAACTCACGCGGTCAATCATGCTGTTCAGATAGTGGAAAGCAATGTGAGCGAAAATCCCAACAATTAATCCGGCAGCAGATGTAATCATCTTCTCATACAAACCACCGGCAATAATGTCAATGGAAATATTTTTCTCAATGGATATGGTGTAGAAAATTTTTATTACCCCACTGATGGTTCCTACGAATCCCATCATTGGCGCAATACCGGCAATGATTCCCAACCAGCTCACATTTTTTTCCAAACGATAAATTTCCAGTTTACCTTCGTTCTCCACTGCTGATTCAACTTCCTTAATCGGTTTGCCGATTCTTTTTATTCCTTTCAACAGCAAACGAGCAATGGGAGTGTTTTGATTTTTGCAATGTGCAATTGCTGCTTCCATTTTTCCATTCACCAAATAATCACGAATGCTCTTGATAAAATTATCATCGATGCGCGATGCTTTTCTGATAGTGAGAAACCGTTCAATCGTAAAATAAAGCGCAAGCACCGAAAGAATTCCGATTGGAATCATCACCCAACCACCCTTCATAAGCATCTGCAAAAAGCTGAGCGATTCAGCTGGTTTGCCTGTGGTAACAAGGTTGGAAGTAATAGCGGCGACAGTATCTTTTAATGTATCTGCTGCCATGTTAATCTGAAGTAGTAAGCTCATGTTTTGTGTTATGCCTGTTTAAACGATGTAAGTTTCTGTTTTATTATTTCAACAAATTTATTTGCTGTGTAAGGAGCGCTTGCATAATGCATTCAACAGAATCAAATTGCTTGTAGTGAATTGTAGGCGGTTTTCTTGCATATAATTGAGTGTAGGCAGTATGCAGTTGACAGTATGCAGTTTTGCTTTTGTAAAATTTATTTCTGAAAAACTATAAGTGCAGATAATAGGGAGCGAGTAATTCCATAAATCGTGCGGAATATTTTCCATCTTTTTCATGAATGAATATTTTTTCTTCCGAAAAACTTTCGGGATGGAATGAAAATGAAATGATAAAAAGATGAGGAGCTTTTTCTTCGTTAGAAGAAATCACGAATTTTTTTTCAGGAAATAAATACTGAACGGAACAATAATTTTCAAAAGCAATCATCTCGCTTGGTGGAAGCATGATAAATGCTTTTCCGTTTTCAGTTAGATGTTTGGAAAGAGTGATTGATAAGTTTTCGTGAGATAGTGAATCGTTGTGGCGAGCTATTGATTTTCGTTCATCGTCATTTTTTTTATGTGAAGTGAAGAAAGGAGGATTACAAACAATCAAATCAAATTTTGAATCAGTGTGTTCGCTCCACGAAAAAATATCAGCATGAAGTGCTTTCATTTTTTCTTCCCATGGCGACAAAGAAAAATTTCTAACAGCCGATTCTGCTGAGTGCTTATCTACTTCAATGCCGAGAATGCAAGAGGCATTTGATTTTTGTGCGAGCATCAATGCAAGTAATCCGGTTCCTGTTCCGATGTCGAGAATTGATTTTGCATTTTCTGTTTCAATCAATGCACCAAGCAAACAAGCATCGGTCGTCACTTTCAGTGGTGCGCCTTCCTGATGAATAATAAATTTTTTGAATTGGAAGTACGGGTTGCTCATGAATAGTTAATTCTGAAAACACAAAATTTTATCAAAGCAACGAAACAGTTTTTACTTCTTTTTTTAATCGGATAAATTCTGCTGAGTTGTAATTTTTTCTGAAATCATCAGATGAAATTGATTGGAATAATTTCCATCTCGCTTTTAAATTCCAGTCTTTAGTAAAATAAGTTGTTCCGGTTGTA
>CANJII010000007.1 GCA_947474435.1 Chitinophagaceae bacterium
CGCCTGAGCATGTGAATTTAATTTTTTCGTTCTTGTTGGTGTTCCACACTTTCATCTTTCAACAAATATAAACAAGCCAAGCCCTTGCATGGTGTTTTCACCAGCAAGTTTTTTTCCATTAACGCATATTATTTTGCGTTCGCTGAAATTTTGCCGTAGTATCGGCTGTTTGGTTTTCAATTTGGTTTTCTTCCACTTTGTGGTTCCTTTTTGTTTTGTTTTTTAAGGGTTGCAAATGTAATATTCTAAGTGAAAAAAACTAATTCCAGATTGAATTACAATATATTTTATGGACGAAGTAAAACCAATCACAAATTATTTCTGAGTTAAACTTTCAATTTAAAAATCACACTTCGTTTTTTTGTTTCTTTGCAAAAATAAATTTTAATAACATGGCTTACGAAACAGCAAGAGAAATTATTCTATCACTACCAAAACGATTAAAACCCGGAGCAGGTGAAGGAGTAGATATTTTATATCATTTAAAAATAAGCGGTTCAACCGGGGGCGATTTTACAGTGCTTGTAAAAGACGGAGTTTGTAAAGTAAATGAAGGACTAACCGGCGAACCCAAATGCATTGTTGAAAGCAATGAGGTTAATTATGCAGATGCAGAATGGGGCAGAATAAATGCTCAAATGGCAGTTATGTTTGGGAAAATAAAAGTAAGTAACATTGGATCAATGATGAAATTTGTTGAAATGTTTACACCAATTAAGGATTTGATTTGATTGTATTTTTTAGTTAAACTGATTTTTAAAAAAACTCAATTTGAAAATAAATTACCTGAAATATTTTTTTGTGCTTCTTGGCATGTTTGATTTTCAGAAATTATGCGCACAGTCAGGAAATGCACGGCCAAATGTTTTATTAATTATTACTGATGATATGAGTTTTAAAATGATCGATATTTATAACCAGGATACTTTTATTCATACGCCTGGCATTGATCGGATTGGTAATGAAGGAGCAATTGTTAAATATTATTCAACCAATGCTTTATGTGTTCCCGGAAGGGCTTCGTTGTTAACCGGAAAATATGGGCATAGCACAGGAGTCTTGAATAACAGTAATTTTCCAGATCAAAGTTTAGCCACCATCCCAAAAATATTAAACGATCGAGGTTATTATACAGCCATGATTGGAAAGTGGATGATGGGCGATTTTCAACATAAACCAGAATTTGATTATTGGTTGTGGACTCCAAACGCCACTACCTATTTTAATGATACAGTTGTTTATTTTGATACCAGTTTTGCAGTTCAGGAACATTTGACAGATTTTATTACTGATAGTGCTATTCAATTATTAAGCAGAATTGACACCCCTTTTTTTATGATGTTAAGTTATAATGCACCACACTATCCGCATTATCCTCAGGTGCAATTTGAAAATAAATATGATAGTTTAAATTTTAGTTATCCGGTAAATTGGTTTCCGTATGACAATAATTTTCCTTCTAATTTATATGATAGCTCCAGTACATTCAATACTCCTCAGTCTTATCAAAACTCAATAAAAAATTACTACGAATTAATGTATGGAGTTGAAGTTTCAATTGGGAGAATTTTAGATAGCCTGGAATTTTTTGGAGTACTGGATAGTACAATGGTGATATTTACTACTGATAATGGTTACTTATTCGGAGAGCATCTTCTCCGCGGAAAATCTTTTCCATACGAAGAATGCATGAGACTACCTCTGTTTATCAGATATCCCGAATGGTTTCAGCCGGGTTCTATTATTGACAGCAGTATTGCACTTAATATTGATATTGCTCCCACCATTTTGGAAGCGGTTGGAATTACAGATACATTTGGAATGGAAGGAGTTTCGATTCATTCGGTACTCACGAATCAATTTAAACGAACAAAATTTTTATATGAGCAATGCCCTGAAAATCTGGATAGCAATTCTTCATCAATAAGATCTTATAGGGATAATTATTTTCAATACAATCGTTATTATTGTTCTGATACAACTGAAGAATTATTTGATATGATTCTTGATCCATATCAGAAAAAAAACCTGGTGCATCATTATTTATATCAGGATACGCTTATAATTTATCGCTTGAAATTGGATAGCATTCGAATAAATTCTAATGATACATTGACTATTTTTTCAAATGAATGTTACCTGGTTAATCCTGTTTTCACATTTGAACCACCAACATGCACACTCACAAAAATGAATGAAAACTGTGGTGAAGCCAATGGCAGTATTGATTTAACAATGCATACCGGTAGTGCCCCATTTAGTTTTATTTGGAGCAACTCGAGTACCACTGAGGATTTGGTTGACTTAATAAGCGGAGCCTATTATGTTACTGTAACCGATATTAATTCAAATTCAGTATCAGCAGCAATATTTGTAAGCAATATAAGTGCTCCGGTTCTTTACGAAACGCATATGAATGCAACATTTTCTGATTCAAATGGCAGCATAAATTTAACTGCAATTGGCCCATCGCACCCCTTTTCTTACAACTGGAGCAACGGAATAACTACCCAGGATTTACATTTTATACCTGCCGGAAATTATTCAGTAACAGTTACCGATACACTTGGTTGTGTTTCACAAATGAATATTATTATTAATTCGATTGAAATTCAGGATACAAATACGGAAGTTCCTGATTTTACAGGAATATTTTTCAATACCGTTATTGATTCCGCAGCTTTACACCAAAGTATAATTCTATACCCTAATCCGGCTTCCGGTCAACTAAGTATCACCTCTGAAAATCTGATTGGTGAATACAAAGTGGAATTATATAATGGCTATGGAATTATTAACCAAAAAATGAAAATGAATTTTGACAGCCATTCATTTTATAAGATAAATCTTGATCAACTTTCTTCAGGGATTTATTTTTTAAGGTTTGTTAACGGAAACAATAGTTTCATAAAATCATTTTCAGTTGTAAAATAAAATCATACCTGATTTTTCAGTTCGATTTTTAATTCTCGCAAATCTGTAAGTTTTTTTAATTGTTCCTTATCAGCAATAATATTTATTTCACAACCTTCGGTAAAATCACTATTTAAAATTTTGAGGTGCAATCGCTTTAATAAATTCATTACCTCGGGCAGATGAATGAAATCGCAATTTAATTTTGCTTCATATGTTAATTTCCGTTCAACAATTGTTGCCTTGTTAAGGGCTTCTTTTGCGGCTTCGCGATAAGCGTTAATTAAACCGCCGGCGCCTAACAATACGCCACCAAAATACCTGACAACAATTATCAGCACATTAGTTATCCCGAATGAATCAATCTGGCCGAGTATAGGTTTACCTCCAGTGCCTGAAGGTTCGCCATCGTCATTCGCCCGAAAATTATTTTTATCAATTCCGATACGATAAGCATAGCAATGATGACTGGCTTTCTGATGAGCCTTTTTTACAATTAAAATATTCTTCGAAACATCTTCCAATGAACTTACAGCATAACAATAAGCAATAAATTTGCTTCCGCGATCTTTAAATTCCCCTTTTGATGAATTGGAAACTGTTTTAAAATTCTCAATCATGCAGAGAAAGCAATTATCACGATAGATAAAATTGCAAGTGCAATTCCAATAATATTTAACTTCGATAATTTTTCATGAAAAAACAGCAATGCAATAATTGCTGAGGCAGCAACCACTCCAATATTATTTAAAGGGAAAATAACTGAACTTCCATATCCCTGAATTGAAAGTGCCTTAATTAAAAAGTGCATACTGAAATAATTCGGAATTCCCAACAACAATCCACCAACAATGCTTTTAAAATTCAAGATTGATTTTTTAGTTAGGAGAAGAAAAATGAGTATACAGCCCCCTGAAATTGCCGCAGCTGAAAATATGGTAATATTAAAAGGAGCATTATCTGCATCGTGCATGTGAAAGGCCTGAGCGTATTTAACAATTGTATCGTTCATTCCGCTTCCCGCAAATAGCAAGATGGGCCATAACATTTGATTAATGTTAAATGTGTGTTTGTTTTCTTCTTCTTTCAATGAAGTAAAGACTACCGCTAACAGAGCTATGAGTATCCCGATAATTTTAAAGAAGGTGGCTTCTTCATGGAAAATAAAAAAAGCAGCACTGACCGGAATGACCAAGGAAAGTTTATTCGCAACAAACATGACAGTGATTCCCATGTGTTTTACAATGTAACCCATTATGTTAAAGAAGAAAATAAAACTGCAGCCAAGTATTACGGCATAAACAAACCAACTTTGCTTTGAATAATTAATGTAATCCGGAACAGATTGTTGAACTATTGCTCCGGTAATAACACAAGATATATAGTTAAAAACTATGGCTTGAAATACATCCAGTTTGCTCCGTTCAAATAATTTTAAAATAATTCCAAGCGATGTAGTAAATAAAACAGATAATAATAGGTTAATCATGTGTGTTCAAATATGCGCTTTGATTTTTTTATAAAGTGTATAGTTACCTGAAAAATAATTTATTAAAACTATAGAATATAAATTCAAAAAAAATCGGGTAGTTCACTGTTTTGATTTTTCAAACCGGCAACAAAAAAGAATCAACTTAATTAACTTCCAGCAAATCAATGTTGAAAATAAGATTTGAACTTCCCGGAATACTTCCGGATCCGCTAGCACCGTATCCTAATGTAGGAGGCAGGTATAAAGTTATAGATCCGCCTTTTTTTATTAATGGAATTCCTTCCTGCCATCCCGATATTAAATCAGATAACAAAAAGGAAACATTATTGCCTGAGTCAAATACAGTTCCGTCAACTAATTTTCCTTCGTAGCTAACTTTAATTGTTGAACAAACCGTTGGCTTATCATCAATGCCTGCATTATTAATTACATAAAAAAAACCACGCGAATCTTCAGTTGCTGTAATGCTATTTGTAGTTAAATAATTTCTCAGATTATTTACTTCTATTGAAGGAGCGGTGGTTGTTATATCCTGGCAAAAATCATTTTTATTACACCCGTATGCTATTGTAATAACAATTAGAAAGAGGAAAAAATACCTGGTCATAAATCGAATTAAAGTTTTACTAATGTGCAATATTAGTCAGGTGAATCTATTTTTTCAGATAAGATTAACCTAAACAAAAAGGCTGTCACTGATTTGCAGTAACAGCCTTTTTAAAAATTGATTTTGTAATTATCAGTACTGCTTTTTCACTTTTACGGTTGAAGATGTCAGCAGGTAATCATTATCGTCATACACATAAATTTTGTAAGTGCCTTCATCATAAAAAGTCATTTCTTTCCAGAAAAACTCCCATTCAGGTTGCGCATCCTGACGAACTGTTGTACTGAATTGTTCTGACCCATCGGCTCTTACTTCGTAAATATCATAATTCACATAATAGCTTTTTAACTCGTATGGAAGGCGAACCAGCATATCAAAATAACCGCCATTCTTTCCAATGATAAATGTGTTGCTTTCGTTTACCGCGTATCCTTCTTTATCAACTGCCTCGCAAAAATAAAGTGATTGCGATTTTGAAGCCGTTGAAAGAAAAAGGCAAAAGGCGAAAACAAATGATTGAAGGGTTAAGTTTTTTTTCATCTGTAAAATTTATTTAGAAGTTAAAAGTGAATTGAAAAAATTTAGGAAAATTGTTATGAAATTATTGAGCTGAAATTTTAGTGCTTTTACATTTTCATATCCGATGGCAATGATATTAATATCATGCACAATAAGTGATAAAATAATCAGTAATACTATTTTGATAATTAAGGCTTGTATCATTTGAATAATTGTTTTTGTTCGGGAATAAAATTTCTATTCTGCATTACAAACCACATTGAAGCAAGTACATCAAATTGAAAATAGAATTTAAAATCAGACCAGTTAAAACTGATTGATTGCATTTGAAAAGGATTGAATTTATTAGATCTGTTAATGCATTCTTTATTTATTTCTTTAACAGCAGATATGTTTTTATTTGTTGCATAATAATAACCGATGGATGAAATTGATTCGGTTTTTTGGTGAAGCAGAAAATTGTTCGAATTATTATTTATTGAAGAATTGAAATTATGCGAATGATTAATTGCTGAATACAATTGAGAATATCCGCTATTGAAATTTAGTAAGAGCAAAAGAAAAATAGTTGACTTCATTGTTTTTAAGTGTGAACCAAAAGTATTTGCTGATTTAGTTATCGGTAGTTGAATAACTTTAAGAAGCCATTTTTCGTCGACGAAATCATTATTTCAATAGATTGATGAGTTTAAAAATTTTCAATTCATGCATAAATGGGTTGTTCTCATAAGTGATTTTAAAATTAGGTTATGGTTTTTACCAACATATTTTTTGTAAAGAATTTTCTTCGCTTTTTTGACAATTCAATTATTCATTTATCTTTCAAACCGATTGTAGAAATTTTTTTTCTTTCTGTTTCCGTTAATTAATTCATACCCTAAAAACAAAAACCTTTTTTTCATGGCATACAAATTATGGATTACCAAACCAATTGCTGCGCTCATGCAGGAAACAACTGAAACACATGAGCATTCATTAAAAAGAACATTGAGTGCTTGGGCACTTATAGCTTTAGGAATTGGAGCAATAATAGGAGCTGGGTTATTTGTAAGAACTGCCGCAGCGGCTGCAAACAATGCAGGCCCATCGGTTACTTATGGTTTTATGGTTGCAGGATTAGGTTGTGCGTTTGCAGGTTTGTGTTATGCTGAATTTGCAAGCATGATTCCAATTGCAGGCAGTGCTTACACTTATTCATATGCTACAATGGGAGAATTTATTGCGTGGATAATCGGTTGGGATTTAGTGTTGGAATATGCAGTAGGTGCGGCAACCGTCGGTATTGCCTGGAGCGAATATTTAAATAAATTTTTGGATCAGTTTTTCGGAGTTTCCATTCCATATGAATGGTATCATTCGCCGTTTGAAACTTCAATGTCGGGTGTGCATGGTATCATGAATATTCCAGCGCTGTTTATCATATTGGTTTTAACAATGTTGCTTATTCGTGGAATGAGAGAATCTGCATTTGTGAATGGAATAATTGTTATTACTAAAGTTGCCATTGTGCTTTTATTCATTGGATTGGGATGGAGTTATATAAATCCGGTGAATCACACACCGTTTATTCCTGATCCAACTATTTATACTGATGGGGCAGGAGTGGATCATAATTACGGAGGCATACTTGGAATATTAGGTGCAGCAGGCGTTGTGTTTTTTGCATTCATTGGTTTTGATGCGGTATCAACTGCAGCACAGGAAGCAAAGAATCCGAAGCGCGATATGCCAATTGGAATTCTCGGTTCGCTGGCAATTTGTACTGTTCTTTATATTTTGTTTGCTTATGTACTTACAGGCGTTGGTTCTGTTAATGATTTCAGAACTTCGGGTAAGGAAGCATCGGTTGCTTATGCCATTCAAACTTACATGACCGGATATGGTTGGTTAGCCAAGTTGGTAACAGTAGCCATTCTTGCCGGATTCTCTTCTGTAATTTTAGTAATGCTGATGGGACAATCACGAGTATTTTATTCAATGAGTCGCGATGGACTGGTGCCAAAAATATTTTCAGCGGTACATCCTAAATTTAAAACACCTTACAAAAGCAACTGGTTGTTTTTTGCTTTCGTTGGTTTCTTTGCTGCATTTATTCCCGGCGATATTGTTGGCGATATGACCAGCATCGGAACATTGTTCGCATTTATTTTAGTGTGTATTGGCGTTTGGATCATGCGCGTAAAGCATCCTGATTTAAAACGCGAATTCAAAACTCCATTAGTTCCACTTGTTCCTGTTTTAGGAATTGTAGTTTGTGGTGCCATGATTTATGGTTTGGGTTGGACCAATTGGTTGCGCCTCGGAATATGGTTAGCAATTGGATTAGTCATATATTTCTTATACAGTCGTAAAAACAGTTTGCTGAATAAGGGGAATAAATAAAATTTAAGGTGTGATTGATAATAATATTGACTGATAGAAAACTTAAGTAAATTTTAAAAAAGTCCTGAATGAACTCTTAATTCATTCAGGACTTTTTTTTAGCCTCGGTTAGTGTATTCTTTAGGAACCTAAAATTTCAACGAGTGAAGATACACGCACCTAGACGGGAAAGAAGAATAATGAATATCGAGCAACCTGCCCTATGCAGGCGGGGTTTTTTGAATAATGAATTTTAGTTCAAGCAAAAACTTCAAAAATCAAAATTCGTTAATCATTATTCGATATTCATTTTAGCATGCACAAACTCAGGTCTGAAGTATCCCCGTATTAAATTGTTTGGTAATGGGAGAGTGGTTGGCGGCTTCAATGGCAATTGACACAACTTTGCGGGTATCCAATGGATTTATAATTGCATCTAACCACAAGCGCGCGGCGGCATAGTACGGAGTGGTTTGTTTTTGGTAGCGCTGCATAATTTCATCCAGCAATATTTTTTCATTTTCAGGTGTAATAATTTCTCCCTTGCTTTTTAATGATGCAACCTGAATCTGCAATAAAGTTTTTGCTGCCTGATCGCCACCCATCACTGCGATTTTTGCGGTGGGCCACCCAACAATTATGCGCGGGTCATAAGCTTTACCACACATGGCGTAGTTGCCGGCGCCATAACTGTTGCCAACTATAATAGTAATTTTTGGTACCACACTGTTTGCCACAGCGTTCACCATTTTGGCGCCATCTTTTATTATGCCACCGTGTTCGCTGCGCGAGCCCACCATAAAGCCGGTTACATCCTGCAAAAACAACAATGGAATTTTTTTCTGATTGCAGTTCATAATAAAGCGCGAAGCTTTATCGGCCGAGTCGCTATATATCACACCGCCAAACTGCATTTCGCCTTTCTTACTCCTGACCACCTTGCGTTGATTGGCCACTATTCCAATGCTCCAACCATCAATGCGCGCGTAGCAAGTAATTATACTTTTTCCGTATTCGGCTTTGTATTCATCAAACTTACTTTCATCAACCAAACATTTTATAACTTCATACATATCATAAGCACGGCTTCCATCGTCGGGCATAATGTTCAACAATTCTTTTTCGTCAACGGCAGGCGCTAAAGATTTCACGCGGTTGAAACCTGCTTTATCGTAATCGCCTATTTTGCCCACAATACTTTTAATGCGGTCGAGGCAATCTTTATCGTCCTTGCACTTGTAATCTGTTACTCCGCTTATTTCGCAATGAGTGCTTGCACCGCCCAAAGTTTCCTGATCGGTATCTTCGCCAATGGCGGCTTTTACTAAGTAGGGGCCTGCAAGAAAAATGCTTCCGGTTTTGTCAACAATCATTGCCTCATCACTCATGATTGGAAGGTATGCGCCACCTGCAACACAACTTCCCATAATGGCGGCAATTTGTGTAATTCCAATTGAACTCATTTGCGCATTGTTGCGAAAAATGCGACCGAAGTGTTCCTTGTCCGGAAAAATTTCATCCTGCATCGGAAGAAAAACTCCTGCGCTATCCACCAGATAAATAATTGGTAAACGATTTTCCATGGATATTTCCTGTGCGCGCAAATTCTTTTTACCGGTAATAGGAAACCAGGCCCCTGCTTTAACTGTGGCATCGTTTGCAACCACGATGCATTGTTTGCCGCTTACATATCCGATTTCAATTACCACTCCGCCTGCAGGGCAGCCACCATATTCGGCATACATTTCATATCCTGCCAAAGCACCCATTTCAAAACGAGGAGCATTCTTATCAAATAAATAATCCAATCGTTCGCGGGCTGATAGTTTTCCTTTTTCGTGTTGCTTGTCAATAGCTTTTTTTCCGCCACCGAGTTTTACCTTTTCAATATTCTCGTTCAATTTATTTATTAAAATATGAATACCACCTTTTTCCGTTTCCTTTTTCATTCTTATTGTTTGAAATTAATTCTTCGTCAAAAATAATTTTATAAGAAGGAAAAAGAAGATTGATTTTTTAATACAGCATGAAGAACTGAATAATAAAAAACCACACATAAGTTTTTATTAAATTAATAGAAACCTTTTAGGAATGGTTAGGTAAAGAGTGCCAATAAAAAAATACCACAAGTATGAGAAAGGTCCTCTACAACCTAGTACTCATAGCATTATTACTAGTATCTGCAAAAACACAGGCTCAAGTAAATGCTAATTTTACAATTAACTATTCTGTTCCGAATTGTGCACCATCGTTGGTTACATTCGTTAACACATCAACTGGTCTTGCTCCATTAACATTTCAATGGAATTTCGGTGTGAATTCCGGAGTAAACAGTACACAACAACATCCAAGTACAACATTTATGGTATGTGGAACATATAATGTTTCACTTACTGTTATAAATGGCAGCGGACAGCAAAGTACTATTGTTCATCAGGTTGTTATACAATGTAAACCTGAAGCGAACTTTAGCTTTCCGGGAAGTGTGGGATGTGCTCCTGTTGGGGTGTCGTTCAATAGTACAACAATATTAGGAGGAGGAGCCATAACAAATTATACCTGGGATTTTGGAGATGGTGTTGGAGGAAGTGGAAATAATCCTTCGCATAATTATTCATCTCCGGGATGTAAAACAGTGACTTTAGTTGTTACGGATGTAAATGGGTGCTTAGATGATACTACCGTTTCGAATGCAGTTTGTCCGGATGTTCCGCCAATTGCAGATTTTACTTCTACACCACCAGTTGCATGTGCAGCGCCAATCTCTGTTTCATATACTTCGGTAAATCCGGGACCAAACGGGCCTTATACATACCAATGGATTTTTCAAGGCGGTACTCCATCGAGCTCAACACTTCAAAATCCATCTGTTACTTATTCTACTCCGGGTGCTTATTACAGTCAGTTAATTGTTACAGGTTCAAATGGATGTGCTGATACTACAAAAAAGAACAACTTTGTAATTATAGGTGCAAATGCGGCAGATTTCAGTATTGATCATTTATCAGGTTGTGCTCCTCTGTCAGTTTATTGCGCAGTGTCACAAAATTCTCAAGCATTGGGAATTCTATGGACAGCTCCAGGTGGAATATTAACAAACCCGAATTTTTCTGATAATTTAATAACATTTAATAATGCCGGAACATATCAGGTATGTGTTCAAATGACCTTTCCGGGAAATTGCCTGGCAACAAAATGTACAACAGTCGTAGTTGGAGCAACGCCACTCGCTGATTTTTCAGTAAGCGGGCTTCAAAATATTTGCGCCCCCCCAATGAATAATGTTCATTACACAAATTTATCCAGTGGTCCAGGAGTGTTGACTTATCAATGGTTATTTCCAGGAGGTACACCTTCTTCCTCGGTTGCCGTTAATCCTCCTGATGTAAATTATACACAATGCGGAATTTTTCCAGTAAGTCTAATTGTTACAACTTCACAAGGTTGTGCTGATACTTTAACGGTTGACAGTTTAGTTCATATTGATTGTCCGATAGTTAATTTTATTGCAAGTGGTGTGAAAGGTTGTATTCCATTTGATGTAACATTTAACAGTACAGGAAGTTTTGGTTTACCAATTTCATGGGAATGGAATTTTGGTGATTCGGGTAATCCTAATTCAGTTCAATCTACCCAACAAAACCCAACGCATACTTTTATTACTTCCGGTTGTTTTAATATACGATTGATTATTACAAATTCGCAAGGTTGTAAGGATACTCTAAAGCTATTAAATTATATATGTGCTGGTACACTACCAACTGTAAATTTTTCTGCAAGTCCCACAAGCACTTGTATCGGAATGCCGGTAGCTTTCACAAATCTATCAACGGGTATTTTTCCTTCAACCAATTATTTCTGGGATTTCAATGGAATGCCTCCGTTAACTACTATGTCGACTCTTAAAAATCCAACCTATACATATACAGATACAGGGTTTTTTGATGTGGTTTTAATTGCCTGCAATAATGGTTGTTGTGATACCATTTTATTTCAGGATTATATTCACATTAATCCACCATTGGCAAAAATTACAATGGAGAAAAGTTGCATAAATAAATTTGATGTAATTTTTCATGGTGAGTCTTCAATTGGAGCCGATACTTATTTATGGAGTATTCCGGGAGGCATTCCAAACACTTCAACACTTCCCATTGTTCCTGTTCATTTTAATACAACCGGAACTTATACTGCAACATTAACTGTAACTAATAATGCTTCAGGTTGTTCGCATACTTCCACTCAACCAATTCAAATTAAAAATGTTCAGGCTGATTTTTCAGTTACCCCATTAGCCGGATGTGCACCGTATTATTTTTGCATAAATAATTTAAGTGTTGATGCAGCTACTTACAATTGGAAAATCTGGAATACGAGCATTGTAAGTTCTCCATATAACGGAACATTAGCAAGTCCATGTTTAACATTTTCAACTCCTGGATTATATACATTTCAATTAATTGCAACGGATGTAAACGGATGTAAAGACACTATTGTAAAACCAAATTATTTAACTGTTTATGGATCTAATCCGAATTTTTCATTATTGCTTTCTCAATACTGTTCTCCGGCTTTAGCCACCTTTACTGATTTATCAGTATCATATACAAGTATAATAACAGGGTGGAGTTGGGATTTTGGTGATCCAGGAAGTGGGGCAGCAAATTATTCTTCACTGCAAAATCCAACTCATATTTATCAAAATAGCGGATATTATTCAGTTACTTTAGCTGTAACCGATAATCACGGCTGTGTTAATGTAAAAACTACCAATTCAAATTATATTCTTCTTGGACATCCGAATATAGTTTTTGAAGCTAACGATTCTTCGGTTTGCTTGGGTACTCCAATTTGTTTTATAAATAATACCAGTGATCCGGTTTGGGGACTTATTTATAATTGGAATTTTGGTGATGGTATTGGAACGAGTGGGTTACCTACACCATGTTATACCTATAATGATACAGGTTATTTTGATGTAACTTTAATCGCTCAGGATTCGTGGGGATGTAAAGACACATTGTCGTTGCCAAATTATATTCACATTACTACTCCTTTTACAAATTTCATAGCTGATAGCACTACAACAGTATGTCCGCCGTTTCAGGTCAATTTTTCAAATCTTTCTACCGGGTATGATTCAACCACACAATTTATTTGGGATTTTGGTGATGGCGCTACTTCAACTTCTTTAAATGCATTTCATATTTATACTACTGCCGGGTACTTTGATGTGACTTTAACTATGACTACCTCAGAAGGTTGTGTTTCAGTAACCTATTTTGATGATTATATCCATATTACGGGTCCATCAGCAACCGTTTCTGTTACACCAATTACAGGTTGCTCTCCATTGAATGTATGTTTTTATGCGATCTCCGGAAATACTAATAATTACATCTGGAACTTTGGTGACGGATCGGTTGATTTGTCAAATACTGATACTATTTGTTATACTTATAATTCGGCAGGCGTTTATTTTCCGGCAGTTATTTTAGATGATGGTGGCGGTTGTGTTTATACTTTGCCACTGGATAGTATAATTGTTTCGCATGTTGTTGCAGGATTCACACTATCTGCAAATGATTTGTGTAACAGCGGCGCTATTCAATTTACTGATACTTCAACTTCACAGGTTGCTCTTTCAAATTGGAACTGGAATTTCGGTGATCCTTTGAGTGGTGTATTAAATACTTCGTCACAACAAAATCCTAATCACCTATTCAATACATCTGGTGTTTATGTGGTAACGCTAACAGCCAAGGATATTTTATTGTGTCAGGCAGTAATTACGGATACTGTTTTTGTTCATCAGTTGCCTGATGCACAATTTTTAATAAGTGCTAATCCAATTTGTCCGGGTGGAAGTATCACATTTACCTCTAACTCAACATCTATTGATCCGATAGTAACTTATCAATGGAATTTTGACGATGCTGCAAGCGGTAATTTAAATAATGCAATTACATCAATTGCTTCGCATACATTTATGAATTCAGGAGTTTATAATGTGAAACTAAAAGTTTTCACTCCTTTCGGGTGTGTTGATTCATTAATTCAACCCATAACTGTAAATGTTCCTCCAACCGCAAATGCCGGTTCTGATAAAACTATTTGTATTAACAGTTCAACCCAAATTATAGCATCAGGTGGAATTACTTATGCCTGGTTGCCTGCTACAGGTTTAACTGCCACCAATATTTCAAATCCCATTGCAAATCCTTTTTCTACCACAACTTATACATTAACTGTATCTGATGCAGTTGGTTGTACCGGAATTGATTTAGTTACTGTAAATGTTAATCCTCTTCCAATTATAAATGCAGGCGCTGATGTGTCAATCTGTTTGAATACTCAAACAACACTTAATGCCACAGGAGCAATTAATTATGTATGGTCACCTTCATCAGGTTTATCGTCTTCTATATTAAGTTCAGTCAATGCTTCACCAACATTAACCACACAATATTCTTTAACGGGAACTGATTTAAACGGTTGTGTAAATTATGATTCGGTTATTGTAACTGTTAACTCTTTACCTGTTTCGAATGCCGGAAATGATAATGCTATTTGTGAAAACGACAGTGTTCAATTAATTGGTTCGGGTGGAATTTCTTATTTATGGAATAATGCATCATCGTTGAGCAACCCAGGTATTTCAAGTCCATTTGCCAATCCAGTAATATCAACCACCTACACATTAGTAGTAACAGATATAAACGGATGTACAGATAACGACAATGTTATTATCACAGTACATAGTTTACCTAATGCAAATGCCGGTATAGATCAAAACATCTGTATCAATAGTGCAGCACAATTAAATGCGACCGGAGGAATTACCTATTTATGGAATCCGGCGGCAACATTAACTTCTTCAACAATTAATAATCCATCAGCATCACCAACTATTACAACCACCTATTCGGTGGTTGTAACTGATGTAAATGGGTGCAGCAATTCAGATTACATGTCTGTAACAGTTCACAACTATCCCGGAATTAATGCAGGAACAGATCAACAAATATGTATTGGATCTTCAACTCCAATAACGGCTACTGGTGGAACAAGCTATAACTGGTCACCATCCACAGCACTTAGTTCAACTGTAGGATCAACTGTTTCTGCTTCACCAACAATTACTACCACTTACAATGTAATTGGCACTGATATATGGGGATGTACTAATACTGATAACATTGTTATAACTGTTGTAAATGCTCCGCTTGCAAATGCAGGTACAGATACCACTGTATGTTTTGGTGAATCTGTGCAATTTGCTGCATCGGGTGGCATTGGTTACTTGTGGAGTCCTTCCGCAACGCTTTCCTCCGCTATCATTTTTAACCCAGTTGCCATTCCGGTTTCTACAACTACTTATTCTGTTGTTGTTTCAGATATAAATGGTTGTTCAGCTTCAGATAATGTAACAATTACTGTTGCTCCACTGCCACTTGCAAATGCCGGATCTGATCAGGATATATGCATCAACTTCACAGCGCAATTGAGTGCAACAGGTGGTGTATCATATCTATGGTCACCAGATGCAACACTTAGCGATACCTTAATTAATAATCCTGTCGCTTCACCCATTACTCCATCTACTTATTCTGTATTGGTTACAGGTGCTAACGGCTGTACTGCTGCTGATAATGTGGTGGTAACAGTTCACAACAATCCATTAATATCAGCAGGTAACGATGTAACAATTTGTTACAGCACTTCAACTCAACTTTTAGCTACTGGTGGAACAACTTATAATTGGTTGCCATTTACAGCTCTGAACAACGCAGGTATTGCTAACCCAACCGCATCACCAACAACAACAACAACTTATGTTGTTGAAGGAATCAGTGCATGGGGATGTATCAGTTTCGACACGGTGGTGGTGAGTGTGCTACCCCCTCCACCGGCTTATGCCGGAACTGATACGGCAATCTGTTTATTGCAAAGTACTACTTTACATGCAACCGGCGGCATTGGATTTTCATGGTCGCCGGCTAATTCGCTTAACAATTCACTTGTTGCAAATCCTCTTGCTTCACCTACTGCCACATTAGATTATATAGTTACAGTAACAGACTCCAACGGATGTTTTGCCAATGATACTGTAAATGTGATTGTTCATCCGTTGCCAGTTATTAATGCGGGTATTGATCAGTATTTATGCCTTGGTACTCCACTTACTTTAGGCGCCACTGGTGGTATTAATTATCAATGGTCGCCTGCAATTGATTTAGATAATATTTTAATTTCAAATCCAACAACAACAACCACTGTTACAACAAATTATATAGTATCCGGTCAGGATAATATTGGTTGTTCAAATAGTGATACTGTTCTCGTAACTGTAATTTATCCATTGACCGCAACAGCAGTTGAAAAGGTTGATGTTTGCTTTGGATTGCAAACACAACTATCGGCAGGAGGCGGTGCTTTTTATCAATGGATTCCATCAATCGGATTGGATAATCCATCTATTCCGAACCCAACATGTTATGTCAGTCAAAGTACAGATTACAAGGTAATTGTTTCAGATGGAATGTGTTTTTCAGATACCGCTTATGTACATGTTGAAGTTCATCAACTACCGATTGTTTATGCAGGAGATGACCAGGTTGTACTTGCCGGAAATGATGTTTCATTAGGTGGAAGTGGGTCAGGTATAACATTCAGCTGGAATCCGACTGATGGAACTGATTGTTCAACTTGCCTGTCCACAATTGTTCATCCTGATATTACAACGACCTATACTCTTTGGGTGACTAATGATTTTGGTTGTTCCGCATCTGATGAAGTGGTAATAAAAGTAGGATGTACTGCTGATGTGGTATATATTCCCAATGCGTTTTCACCAAATGGTGATGGAAATAATGATGTGTTTTATGTGAGAAGTAAAGGGGTTAAAACGCTCACTTATTTCAGAATTTATGATCGATGGGGATTTTTGGTTTTTGAATCAAACGACATGAATAACGGGTGGGATGGAAAGGTTCGAAATAAAATAGCCATGCCCGGTGTGTATGTATGGTACATGGAAGGATCATGTGCTAATGGTCAATCGGTTTCATTGCAAGGGAATGTAACACTTGTGAGATAACATTCATTTTTAGAATTAATAATTAAGAATAAAGATTTCAGTTCGTTCATAAAAAAATAATATTATGAAAATAAAATTTCGGTTAAGCATGTGTCTTGCAATGGTAGTTTCAACCCACATGTTGAATGCACAAGATGTACACTTCTCGCAGTTTTACACAACTCCACTTCATGTTAATCCTGCGCAAACCGGATTCTTTAATGGAAACATGCGGTTCGCAGGAATTTATAAAAATCAATGGGCAAGTGTTACAACTCCTTTCTCCACATTTTCGGGCTCAGTAGACTTTAGTAAACCAGCCAGTAAAAACAAAGAAAATATTTTGGGCTTTGGATTTTTAGCAACTTCAGATAAAGCAGGTGATGCAGCTTATACTACCACACAATTAGGGGTGTCAACTTCCTATCATAAAAAAGTTGGCCGCTGGGGTAATCAATACATAAGTCTTGGAGCATCTGCCTCGTATTCAAACAGTCATTTTGATATGAATGCATTGCATTGGGATAATGAGTTTGAAGGAAAGGCAACTAATGAAAATTTTATTTCCACCACAAGTTTTGCTGATTTTTCACTGGGAACTGAATACAATTATGTGCCAAACCAATTCTCTAATTTTACTTTTGGAGCAGCCATTTTTCATATCAACCAACCATCACTATCATATGGTGGAACATGGGATGCTTTGTTATATCGGAAATATCTAATTAACACAAGCGCCGAAATAAAACTAAATCAATCAATTCAGTTTTATCCAAAAGCCATGTATGCCATACAGGGCGGATACAGAGAATTTAATATTGGAAGTTTTATACGGTTGAGAATGGATAAAACCCGAAATTCAAAATACAATGTTTATTTAGGATCATGGTATAGGTGGAATGATGCTGTAATTGCAGTGACACGATTTGATATCGATAATTTTTCATTTGCACTTAGTTATGATATTAATACAAGTTCTCTCACAAAGGCAAGTCATGGTTTAGGTGGCACTGAAATTTCGTTTTTATATACTACAAAACTCATGAACATGGGAAGCAAAAAAGTTTATTGTCCGAGATTTTAAATACAAGGTGTAAGCATTCATGGGTTATAACCCATCAGAAAGTTGAAAAATATTTATTGTGGTTCGTGTGGCAGGCAATTTCCTGCCCGACTAAAGGCGGGAAGTAGAGGTCCTGCCTTTTTTTATTTTTTTACTGTAAGCTCAAGTGACAATACAATTAACCAATTTAAAACTGCCTTTTTCTTTTCTCAGCCACTCCACCAACCCCACTTTAAAGAAGTAATGATTTCTGGTCTCTTATATTGGTTAATGTCATAAGTATTTTTTTTATACAAAAGCAGGTTCAATTTATTAAGGAACCTTTGAAAGATTAATGTTACTATAAATTTAAATTAAACAGGGCGAAAAATTTTATCGCCCTGTTTAATTTAAATTTATTAAAAAAAGTTTACTGCACCTTGATAATTTTGTTTACTGATTTTTCATTTCCTCTTTCCAGCACCAGAAAATAAACACCGGCAGAAAGTTTATTTCCGTTTATTGAAATTTTATAAGCGCCTGAGTCATAAAATGTTTGATCAACCAGAACATTTAATTTTTCTCCTAAAATATTGGTGAGATAAATATTTACCATTGAAGATTCATTCAGATTAAAGTACAATTGAGTGGATTCAATAAATGGATTCGGATATATATGAATTCCTGAAACTGCATTCTTTAATTGTTCTGTTTCAGGCGAAGTGTCTTCCAGTTTTAAAGAAGTGCAGGATTCGTTAACAGCTCTGAAGTTACAACCTTCCAACGCCCAAAATCCTGTCTTCATGTCAATAAATGATTCGGCTCGCCATTGCATACTTGCACCACTCATTACCAAATAAACATCTGAGTTTTCAACTGAGTTAGCTCCGGGTAAATTGCCGTCTTCATTTTCCCATACTACTTCATAAGGAATAACTTTAGTATAGATGTATGGTTCAAGTGCAGCAACTGCTGATACTGAGGCCTCCAATGCAGATTCATTATCGTTGGTTGCAACTGTTCCCATTGCAATTCCTCCGTAAGTAACTGCAGGATTAGAAAAATACTGAAGTCGTGCACAACTGCTTCCATTATCAGTACAGTAATCATTGTATGCCATAACTGTTCGCCACAAACCCGGAAAATAAATGTATCCATGACCATAAGCATAAGGAGTGCTGCCACCATCAACATATGTATCATGCCGGCATCCATATAAATGACCAAGTTCATGAGGGAAACTTAAATTGCCGACCGCACAGCCTCTGTCAACAACACAAAATGCGTCGTTGTATGGGGCTGATGCAACAGTCCATGCATAACCACACCAGTCAGAAAGAGAATTAACAACTAACACACATAAATCGGCATCATAATAATTACGAAGAGTAGATACATTATCCATATATCCATCTGAAGTATTATGCCAACGATCTAATTCAGTTGCGGTAATTCCGGTTTCAGCATAAGTATAAACATAGGAGCGCGCCAATTCACATTGAAAGTAAACAGAGCTGTTTGAGTAAGCAGTATTTGATGCGTCAATACAGGACTGAATAAATCCTGGCGGATCAGCAAGGTTATCGGCACAGGTTTGAGTATAACCAACGAACACTCTAACTTTACAATTACCGGTTACAATATTTTCCTGATCAACAAACTGATTTGATTCACTATCAAAATGAATTGATTTCTCCAATGACTTTTCCATTCCATGCTGTATCATCTGTTTGTATCCTTCCGGACTTTCATCGTTCGGATAATTCTCAGGGCGTGAGTCAAAAATCAAATGCAATCCATCACCAAGAGGATGTATCTGATAAATACTTTTCCCGACATAAATTAAACCAGTTACTTTATCATTGTGAACTACAAAAGAAGCAGTAATCTGATCAGTCATGTTTGATCCATACCACGAATACATTGTTTCGTTTCGTGGGATCATTTGTTCTTTATTAATAATAACATTTCTTCCATCAGGCATGAGCATCGATAGCGAATTGTTTGCAAATAATTGATCATCTATAGTTATAATAGAATAAGTGCCTGTTGTTAATTCAGTAATCCAAGCATCAGCAAAGTGTTTTTGTTTTTCATTTAACTGAACCTGCTGCTTGTAAGTGAATAAACTTTGTGCAGACAACAGCTGCGGCGAAAAGAGGCTACAGGCTATGAACAGCGGCAACCATCTTATTTTTAAAATTGATTTCTTCATGATTGTTTTTTTTAAGTGTGAGAAACCAATTATTTATTTTCTAATTTATCAATCCTGGCTTTCAATTCTTCATTCTGTTTATTCAAATCAATTACATAAAGTGAAAGCTCTTCAATCTTCAATAATAATTTTGCCTGCATATCACCCAAATCAAATCCTTCGCATTCTATTTCAGTGGCTGATGGAATTCCGGGTAAATGATTTTCGGAAATAATATTTTTTTCCAGTTCCTTAATTGGCATTAGATGATAATCTTTTTTGAAAACAAAATCAGGCCATGTGGCAAAAGTTGCAACTCGTGCTTCAGTGCAAATAAGTTTTCCATTTACTGAAAGTGTATATCCTGTTGCAGAAGTAGTAGTTCCAATTGCCATCGTTGTTGCATATGTATTACCATAAAAATAACCTGCCCAATTGATTGTTCCTCCTGAAGCGGTTCCATAAACGCCGTATCGTGTACCTGCTGTTCCATTAGATGTGCCAATAACTCCGAAAGCTGATCCAGTATAAGCTCCTGCATTTGCAGTTGCAATAATACCTTTGTATCCACCTGTAGTAGTTATTCCAATTCCAAAACCATCAGATATTTGTGACACGCAGTTAATACCAACTACATCAGAATTTCCACCACTATAATTTCCTTTCACATACAATACATTGTCAGTGCTGGTTGTGAGACCCTGAATATTTACTTTTTGGGAGGAAGAATAAGTACCGATTCCAACATTTCCATTATCTGATATATCTACCATATCATCAATTGGACTTCCTATTCGAGTTCCACCACCATAATAGTTCAAATAAAGAGTAGCACCAGCGCCGTTGTATCGTGATTGTATTACTGCATTATCCATTACAATGTTGCTACTGGTTGGAACACCAATTAAAAAATATCCAGTGCTTGATAAACTAACAGCAGTACCTGAATATATATGCAATGGTGAAAGAGGTGTGTTGGTTCCTATTCCGACTCTGTTATTTGCCAAATCTACTGTGAGAGGATTGTATTGCCCCCCAATAAAATTAAATTTATCAGCACCATCCTGGTATTGAAGTCCCCAAGTAGGAAATGCTGAAGAATGTGCTACTACCATTCGATCGCCGTTGTTAGTGCCACTTGCAAACATTTGTATCATGGGCGAGTTTGTAACATCAGCAACAGCAAAAGTTATTGAACCTAAATCATCACTGAAACTTAAATCGCCATCAGCGCCTGATGCATTCAATTTATTTGCACCAATTGCAAATGTGGAAGATGGAGTTGTTGTTCCGATGCCAAGCCGTCCGTTTACTTCGTCATATACTGATGATGATCCGAAATAAATATTTCCTTTTGTGGCATTTGTTGTTGAATTCAGAATAAGATTATTTCCTGCTGCTGTTCCGCCAAAAATATTTTGTCCGCCTGCTACGCCGGTTGATAAATTATTATAAAAAGTTGTTGATGTTAATGTAAGTCCCGTTCCGGCAGTGTATGTTGTATTTGCATCTGTTGCAGGTTCCCAACTGGTAGTGGCGCTATTGTATTTCAGCACTTGTGTATTGGTTGGTGAAGTTGCAGAAACAGTTACTCCTTTTATTTTATTTACTGAGAGTGCGGAGAACAAACCACTCACATCACCACCTGCTGTTGAAGCAGTTGTTAAATCGTCTCCTGCATTTGTATCACCTGTATTAGAAATTACTCCTGCTGCTATATTAATTCCTGTTCCGGCTGAATAAGAAGTTCCGTTATCGGCACTCCATGTTAAAACACCTAAGCCATTTGATTTTAATACCTGCCCCGATGTTCCGTCTGTTGCAGGTAATGTGTATGCACCAATTTTTAAATTTCCTGTAAAAATTCCATTGCCACTATTTGCACCAATTGAAAAAATGGGTAGAGCGGTGCTTGTTCTAAATTCATATAGCAAACTTGTGGAGTTAAAAAACAATCCATAATTTGGATTTCCTGAATATTGAAATGCATATTTATTTCCTGCTACTTTGTAAGCAGAGGTTCCTGCAAAAGTTAAGTTTCCAGCCGAATCAATTTTAGCAATATTGCCTGCTGCTCCGAACTGCCATAAGCCATTTGATTTCACACGACCTTTTTCAACCCCATTGGTTTTAAAAACAAAATCCTTGGCATCAGTAGTGCCTATGAAATTTGTTCCGGGTGTTGTGCCGGCATTACCGGTAGTGTTCCATGTTTGTGCTTTCAGTTGACCTTGTAATGCAATCAGAATTAATCCAACTACAAAAACAAAAATTAGTTTTTTCATGATTATGGGTTTAATTAAAATGATGTTCGAAAAATAAATTTGATTTAATCATTCATTGTATGACTTAAATCAATTGACAAGTATTTATTTATTAACCGATTTTAAATTGTGTTTATAACCAGTTCAAAAACTAAAAGAGCCCTCCGATATATCAGAGAGCTCTTTCAAAAATTTTGAGTAAAAATTTTATTTTCTATTCCTTAATCATTCCCATTACCCAACCAATAACTCCACCTGCAAGAGTGGATAGAACAGTGCCGACTGCAATGTCAATTAAAGTTCCAGTCATGGTCATTAAATTGGAAGTGCCATACATAATAAAATCGCTTCCGCCATTCATCAGTAATCCAACAACAGCTCCCATAAATAGTCCGGACATTAAGCCATCGTGTTTCGACCAACTGAAAACGATGGAGAATAAAAATCCCCACATCAGATTGCCAATAAAAATTGCAGCTAAATTCATTTCCTCGTCAGTTCTTTCAACTCCTGTTGCAGTGCCTGCCCCTGCAGCCATCAGGTCTTTAAATAAAATGCCGTAACAAAGCCAGCCTAATAAAAAGAAGGCAACACCACCGGCAATGCCTCCGATTAAAATTTTTTTCATGTTCATGATTGTTGTGTTTTTGGGGTTTAAAAAAAATTTGTGATTTCGAAAGTTAAAAGAAATTAAATGGCGTGTTAGAAAATTTTTAACACATGATGATTTATAAATTTGTGAAAACTAATTTGTGAAAAAATTTCAAATAGGATTAATAAGGATTGGCACCTCTCACATCGAATGTCATTGAAACTAACCTCTGAACAACGAATTGAATGGCATATTGAACATGCTCATAATTGTTCTTGCATAGAAATGTTGTTGAAAATTCAGGAAGAAATAATGAAGCAGAAAATTAAATTCAAATAAAAAAATCCGAATCAAGAACTGCTTCGGATTTTTTAAAAGTCGGGATAAGTTTGCCAACTATTTTCAAAATAAAAAAAAAGTCGTTTCAATTTTTTGAAACGACTTTTAATTTGAAGTCGGGGTGACAAGACTCGAACTTGCGACCCCCAGCACCCCATGCTGGTACGCTAGCCAACTGCGCCACACCCCGATGATTCTGATTTGTTGATGTGTTGATTTAATATTTTGATGATGAACTTAAAATCAAATTATAAATCCACAATCTGTATTATTTGGGGGCGACAAAAATAAAAAACAACTTCACAATTCATTTCAAGCAGTTCCGTTATTTTCGCCAAACGATTTCAATCAGAAATCTTAAATCAAAAATCTTAAATCAGAATTGTCGTTTCTATTTCCTTCTTTTCTCTGGGCTCTCCTCGCTATCAGTATTCCGGTTGTTGTTCACCTGTTTAATTTCAGACGGTACAAGACTGTTTATTTTCCAAGTATTCGGTTTCTGAAAGAAGTGCAGCAACAAACCCGTTCCACTTCGCAGTTAAAACATTTGCTGGTTTTGCTGGCTCGCATTCTTACCATTTTGTTTTTAGTTGCAGCATTTGCACAGCCTTTTATTAAACCAACTGAAGGTGTGGTGAATACCGGAAAAAAAGCCATCAGCATTTATATTGACAATTCGTTCAGCATGAATGCACGAACCGGCGATGTTCCTTTAGTGGAATTGGCAAAACGAAAAGCATTAGAAATTGCTTCAGCCTATTCACCTGATGATGAGTTTCAATTATTGAGTAATGATTTTGAGGGGAAGCAGCAGCGATTGGTTAACCGCGATCAGTTCAAACAATTTGTGGAAGAAGTAAAACCTTCACCTTCATCGCGAACTATTTCACAGGTAATTTCGAGAGAAAAGGAATCGCTTGCCCGTTCGCAATCCACACAGAAATATATTTATATCATTTCCGATTTTCAGAAATCAACGGCTGATTTACAAAACATTCCAGTTGACAGTAACACAAAAATTTATTTCATACCCCTGAAATCTTCTGCGCAAAAAAATGTAACAGTTGACAGTTGCTGGCTCGAAGCTCCGGTTCAAATGGTGAATCAACCTGCCAAACTTCACATTAAAATTACGAACTACGGTGATGAAGATATTGCTGATGAAAGAATCACACTTCGAATCAATGATGAAATAAAAACCATAGCTGATTTAAATATTAATGCAAATAGTTCTGCTGAAGATACATTGGTGTTCAATATTACACAGTCCGGTTGGAACAAGGGCGAATTGCAGGTGAGCGATTTCCCTGTTTCGTTTGATGATTCTTATTTTTTCACTTTTAATGTTAAACCGCTTGCTTCGGTTTTAATTGTAAATGGAACAGGTGCAAATCCGTTTTTGGATGCACTTTTCAGCAACAATAATTTATTCAGCACCACTTATTCATCACTCAATCAACTCAACTATTCGTTACTTAAAAGTTATGATTGTATCGTTCTGAATCAGCCAAGTGTAATTTCTTCCGGTTTGAAAGATGCATTGAGTCAGTATGTTTCAGGTGGAGGGAATTTATTATTGGTGCCTGACCCCAATTGCAATTTGCAAAGTGTGAATGATTTTCTGTTAAGTTTAAATGCAGATGAATTACAACAATGGTTAAAACAAAACAGACAGGTTACAACTATTAATACGAAGATGAATGTCTTTGCAGATGTGTTCAGTAAGTTGAAGGAAAACATTGCATTACCAAAAACATCAGGATTCTTTTTATTGAAACAACGAACACAAAGTCCTGCTGAAGCTTTAATGAAATTCAATGATGGAAACAGTTTGTTCACTAGATATTCTCCCGGCAAAGGAAATTTTTATTTGTCATCAGTTCCGTTTGATAAAGCTATAACTGATTTTCCACTCAACCCGATTTTTGCTCCGTTGTTATTTAAGGTGGTGGTGTTAAAAAATAATAATCCATCACTTTCTTATAACATTGGAGTACAGGCATTTTTTGAAGCAGAGAATTTTGGTGAAGGCGAAAAAGTAATTTACAGAATGAAGGGAAGCGCACATGAATTCATTCCAGCACAACGACCACTTGGGAATCAAGTAATGGTGGATTTCGGAAATGAAATTAAAGATGCAGGATTTTATGATTTGTACCTGCCTGATACAACCAATCATTACTGGTTCGGATTTAATTTCAACAGAATGGAATCGAATCTTGCACTACTCAATGCTGAAGAAATAAATGTACAGGCAACACGAATAAAAGCGCAGGTAATTTCGAATGTTGATGCGGATATTTCAGTTTTAGTTTCAGAAATGAATCGCGGAATTGCGCTTTGGAAATATTGCATTTTGCTTGTGCTTATTTTTATTGCTGCTGAAGTTTTGTTGTTAAGGTTTTTAAAGCAGTAACTTCTTTGCACCTCAACTTTCATTAACTCTTTTTCTTTCTATCTTGCGCCCGACAACAAAAAACTTTTTCACTATTCAATGAATCTGCTGCTTCGCTCGGTTACCGTTGTTGACCCAAATTCACCATTCAATCAGAAGCAAACTGATATTTTTATTGCGAACGGAAATATTTCTTCCATTGGAAAAAAAGTAAAGACCGAAGGAAAATTCAAAGAGATTGATTGTAAGGGATTATCAATTTCTCCTGGTTGGTTTGATATGCAGGTTTCGTTTTGCGACCCGGGCTTTGAACACAAAGAAGATATTGAGAGCGGAGTGAAAGCCGCTGCTGCAGGTGGTTTCACAGGAGTGGCTGTTTTGCCTGATACACATCCGGCGTTGCATTCTAAATCAGAAATTGAATACATACTCAATCGAGCAAAAGGAAAAATTGTGGATGTACACGCCCTCGGTGCTATCACAAGAAAGTGTGAAGGAAAAGAACTCGCTGAGATTTATGACATGCATCACGCAGGTGCTGTTGCGTATTCTGATGCAGGAAATCCGGTGAGTGATTCAGGGGTAATGATGCGCGCTTTGCAATATGTAAAGTTGTTTGATGGTGTTGTGTTCTCGCATCCGGATGATGTGAATGTATCGCATGGGGGAAGTATGAACGAAGGAATCGTAAGTACCAATCTTGGCTTGAAAGGTATGCCATCACTTGCTGAAGAACTGATGGTGGTGCGCGATATTTATTTAGCTGAGTACACACAAAGCAGGGTTCACTTCAGTATCATTTCAACTACGCGTTCCGTTGATTTAATTCGAGCTGCAAAAAAGAAAGGTGTGAAAGTGACTTGCGGAGTTTCTTCATTGCACCTAATGTTTGATGATAGTGAACTGGCAGAATTCGATACCAATTATAAATTGAATCCTTCGCTCAGAACTAAAAAAGATGTTGCTGCTTTGATTGCAGGATTGAAAGACGGAACTATTGATGTTATTGTATCAGCGCATCAACCGCAAAACATTGAATTGAAAGATGTGGAATTTGAATATGCCGACTTCGGTGCAATCAATTTGCAAACTTCATTTGCGCTGGCGAATACATCTGTAGGAAATAATATCGGAATGGAATCGTTGATTGGAAAAATTTCCATCAACCCGCGCAAAATTCTTGGATTGAAAATTCCAACTATAAAAGAAAACGAAGAAGCAAACTTCACTCTCTTTAATTCAAATGAAGAGTGGAATTTTTCTAAATCAAAAAATAAATCAAAGTCGGGCAACACACCACTATTCGGAAAAAAACTGAATGGGAGAGTGGTTGCTGTTTTTAATCACAATCAATTCATACAATCATGAACGAAGAAACTATTGACATCAGTAAAAACAACAAACCCGAAATGATGAGCCTCGTTTTAAAATGGGGGCTAATAATTTCATTTGCGCTCGTTGCCATTTCCATAATAGTTTATATGGCTGGCATGAGCACCAACAAAGCAATTGGATGGATCAATTATATTCTGATGTTTGTGGGAGTAATTTTCGCAACCAAAGTATATCGGGATGAGAAATGCGGCGGATACATAACTTTTGGTTCAGCATTCAAATTTGGTTTTCTCACTTTGTTTTTGGTTGGAATCGTTACAGCAATTTATACTTACATTTTCTTTGCATTCATTGCTCCTGAATTAACCGGACAAATATTAACTCAAATAGAAAACGACATGCTCAACAGCGGTCAAAGTGAAGAACAAATTGAATTGGCAATGAGTTATACCGAAAAATTTATGACTCCCGGTTGGATGGTTGCATGGGTAGTTGTAGGTAGTGTTTTCATGGGCACAATTTTCTCGCTGATTTCAGCCGCTATAATGAAAAAAGAGAATCACGAACTACAGCCACCGGTTTAATAATTCACAATTGACCATTCACCATTCTCACATGCAACTCAGCATTGTCATTCCTTTTTTAAACGAGCAAGAATCATTGCCTGAATTGGTGCAATGGATTGAAAGTGTGATGAACGAAAATAATTTTTCGTTTGAAATTATTCTAGTTGATGATGGCAGCAAGGATGGTTCGTGGAAGTATGTACAACAAATTTGTTCTGAGAAAGAAAATATTAAAGCAATAAAGTTTCGTCGCAACTACGGGAAGAGTGCTGCACTCAACGAAGGTTTTAAGCAAACACAAGGCGATGTTATTATTACAATGGATGCAGACTTGCAAGATAGTCCTGATGAAATTCCGGCGCTGTATAAAATGATTTCACAAGATGGATATGATATTGTTTCAGGATGGAAAAGGAAACGGCACGACCCGATCTCGAAAACCATTCCATCTAAATTATTCAATCGTGTAACCCGCAGCATGAGTGGTATTCACATTCACGATTTTAATTGTGGCTTAAAAGCATATAAAAAAGAAGTAGTGAAAGGTATTGAGCTCATGGGCGAAATGCATAGATACATTCCGGTAATAGCCAAATGGGCGGGCTTCACCAACATCACTGAAAAAGAAGTGACTCATTACGAACGCAAGTACGGAAAAACTAAATTCGGATTAGAGCGATTCATCAATGGCTTTCTGGATTTGCTCACTATAAGTTTTGTATCGCGCTTCGGTAAAAAACCTATGCATCTTTTTGGCTCATTGGGAATGATTTCTTTTTTATTCGGTGTTATCATCAGCGGATATTTAACCTTCGCCAAATTTTATTGGATGGAATATAAAATGACCGAGCGACCATTGTTTTATCTCGCATTGGTTGCCATGATAATAGGAGTACAACTTTTCGTTGCAGGATTTCAGGCTGAATTAATTAGCCGCAGTTCACATGAACGGAATTCATATTCAGTTGAGAAGAAATTAAATCTTCAATAATAATTTGAAGTTAACCAATGAAAATTATCATCCTCGGTTCTGCACACCCTTTGCGCGGTGGCCTTGCAACTTATAATGAACGATTAGCAAAAGCCTTTCAGGATGAAGGACACGATGTAACAATTTACAATTTCAGTTTACAATATCCCTCCATATTATTTCCCGGAAAATCACAATACAGTACTGATGCTGCGCCTGCTGATTTAAAAATTATTTCAAAAGTAAATTCTATTAATCCGCTCAACTGGATTTCAGTTGGAAATGAAATAAAAAATTTAAAGCCTGATTTGATTATTGTAAAATATTGGTTGCCGTTTATGGGACCATGCTTCGGAACGATACTTCGACAGGCAAAAAAAAATATGCACACAAAAGTTATTTCCATTCTCGATAATATTATTCCCCACGAAAAAAGAATTGGTGACAATGCATTCACGAAATATTTTATAAAACCGATTGATGGTTTTGTTTCCATGTCGGCCAATGTGAAAGAAGATTTAAAACAGTTTGACACAACAAAACCTTCAGTACTTCAACCACATCCGCTTTATGATAATTTCGGTGAACAGGTTGCAAGAGAAGAAGCACTGAAAGAATTAAATCTCTCACCTGATTTTCGATACCTGTTATTCTTCGGTTTCATAAGAAAATATAAAGGCCTCGATATCTTATTGGATGCAATGGCCGATGAAAAAATAAAATCATTGCCAATAAAACTTTTTGTAGCAGGTGAATTTTACGAAGATGAAAAACCATACCTCGAACAAATAGATAAATTAAACCTTGGTGATCGGGTTCTGATGTTCAAAGATTTTATTCCGAATGAAAAAGTGAAATATTTTTTCTCTGCTGCTGATTTAGTGGTTCAACCTTACCGTCATGCTACTCAAAGCGGAGTTACGCAAGTGGCATATCAGTTCAATGTTCCGATGATTGTAACCGATGTTGGTGGCCTGGCTGAAATTGTACCGGATGGAAAAGCAGGGTTTGTTGTTCCGCCAACTTCAAATGACATTGCCAAAGCAATTGCAAAAACTTTTCAATCAGAAAATTTAGTAAAGCTAAAAGCAGGAGTGATGGAAGAAAAAAAACGATTCAGCTGGCAGGCAATGGTTGATTCTGTTTTGGGTTTGATAAAGTAAAAATCGAATTGATTCAAAAACTTTTTTTTGATATAAAAAAACTGAATAATGACATCAGAAGAATTAAAAAGTATTCAAGCTCCAATTAAAACTTTGTATCGCGAACAACCTGAAAGAGCTTTTATTACACTTAAAGCACAAGGTAAAATTGGTGATGGATTATCTTGTAAAATAGATACAGGGAGAGCAATTATAGAAGCAGGGTTACATCCGGCAACCGGAGGAGAAGGAATGTTATTATGTTCCGGTGATTTATTACTGGAAGCATTGGTTGCTTGTGCCGGTGTTACACTGAGTGCAGTAGCAACATCAATTGGAATTGATATTAAGGAAGGAATAATTAAAGCAGAAGGTGATTTAGATTTTAGAGGCACCCTTGGTGTTTCAAAAGAAGCACCAATTGGATTTAAGTCAATTCGACTTTCATTTATTTTAGATTGCGAGGCAACGGAAGAACAATTAAATAGTATTGGAAAATTAACAGAAAGATATTGTGTTGTTTACCAAACATTGCAAAAAGGAGTATCAGTTGAATCGAGCTTTATTCGGCTACAGCCCTGATTAAAATTTATCGATATAAATTTTTATTAAAAACTCGAAACCTTTTTTAATTTTAAAAGTAAAGCCGCAGACAAAAAAATCTGGTTTATGGCTACAATTAAGTTCTTCTCGCGTTACATCAAAAACGAAATGACTGATGATAACAAAGTGGTAATGAATATGACGAAGTACGATTTATTCGTCTTCCTGTTCAGTTTCTTTCTTACTCTCGAAGTAGGAATGGTGCTTGTTCAACAAGCCTAATATTTCACAAATTTTATTGCACTGTTTCCATCAGTACCTGTTATACGAATAACATAAAGGGCTGGTGAAAGATGCGCTGTGTTGAGTTGGAACTCATACAAATTGTTTATTTCAACAGTTAACAGTTTTCGACCTATTGCATCAAAAAGTTCAGCCGTTGCAATTTCATGATTTGCGGTAAGCTTGATAATATCTGTTGCCGGATTCGGAAATATTTCCACAATCCAATCAGCATTTATTCCAGCAATGCTACTGTAATTATGAATGGTTGAAGTATCATAAATTGTTATTCCCCCTCTGTAATTTCCGATTGCAATTTCCGGAATACCATCATTGTTTAAATCAGCCATGGATGGAGTAGAAAAACTACCAACTTTAATATTTGCAAACGAAGAGTCAACTAAATTAAATGTTCCGGTAAGATTGTTTTCAATATCGTTGTATTGAAAAATAGTTCCGCCTTCGCAACCAACTAAAAGTGTCCATGTTAATTCATTATACAATTTTAAAAAACAAGGTACACTGAACCCAACAAGTGAACCTCCCTGTGAAACAATCACATTTCCTAACGAGGATTGAACATTTGAAAAATCAGGGGAAGTTAATGTGCCGTTGTTCCGACAAAAATTTAATGAACCATTTGATTCACCGAATACAAGATCAAGAAGTCCATCGCCATTCAAGTCAAGAATTAAAGGAGTAAAAAATCCGCCGATAGAATCTATTCCAAAATAATTTGGATTGATTAAAATAAAATTATCAGAAATATTGTTTCCTCCACCTGTATTTTCAAAATATAGAAAACTGCCATTCATATGGCCAAGAATCATTTCTTTTTTTCCATCATTATCAAGGTCTCCAAATGCAGGATAAAGAGATTTGAGATTAAGCGATGATAAATTCATCCAGTTTCCTGTCATCCATTTATAAACCGGAAGTGTATCGCTTCCTGTATTTTCCAAATAGGTTATAGTTGAATTTGTTCCATAAGTATTTCGGTTAGCGACTAACATATCAGTTAACCCATCGTTATTCAAATCAACAAAAACAGGTGCTGAACCAGAACCAACATCTACCATATCTCTTATTAAAAATGAATCGGTTTGATATATAAAAGTGCCATTGTTGTTAGTCCCGATATTCTTATAAAACCAACTGCATGTAACATCAGTCTGACCGTTTTCAGAATTAGGTGCAGCAGTTATATCTTTCACTCCATCATTATCTATATCTAAAAGAAACGCAGCCGGAAAATAAGGTATATCAGCAGGCACAGAATAGTTTGGAAAAAAAATATCCTGTGAAGTCATTAATGCTGATGAAGAAGTTCCGCCATTGGTAAGATAAACTAAATCGGAAAAAGAGATATCACCTATTACTACTTCTTTATCACCATCTCCATCATTATCGAATGCTAAAGTTGTTGAACCTGAATGGCGAGAACCTCCGCCTCTTGAATCAATATTGTTCTGGTTAGGAGGAGTTATTAGTTCTTCCAATCGCCACGGACAAGATTGATTTAACCATTTAGTTGGAGTGTCTGCTGGTTCAAACATTAATCCCCAACAATGTTCTGCCAATACAAAATTCAAACTATCGCAACCATATCCTAAATCCTGTGATTGGTTTTGATAATATTCTATCCAACCACCTCCAAATGATTCGAAAGTTAAAATGTCAATGTCATTATCATTATCAATATCGCAAAAGGCAGGAATATCAACACCTGTAACCAACAGATTTAACGGACCGGATTGAGATTGAAATTTTAAATACTTTTTAAAAAGAGAAAAACACAATTCGTTATCAGAATTATAATATCCTTTGTAAACTTTTATCCCTAATGTAGTGTGGGTGAAAATATCTGCAATGCTATCGCAATTAAAATCAAGCAGCAGCGACCATGAATCCATCGAAGGAAAATTCTTTTCATATTTTGGAGCGTAATGATAATCTATGGTATTTGATGTTCCGCCATTGGTAAATGTCATTAGTTTGTATCCGGTTCTGTCGAAAATAACCATGTCCAGAATTCCATCATTGTTTAAGTCGGCTTCAGAAAATTGTGGATTATTTAAACCTCCAACCCATGGCATGTTAAAAGGAACAGTGCCCTTGAATAATTCAACATCATAATTTGGAAAATACTGTGAAAATCCATTTTTACAAAATAATAACAGTAAGCTAAAACTTAAAATAAAAATAGATTGATTTTTTTTCATAGTGGATTTTTTTTTCATTCAAGCGGAAAATTAGGAAATAAAAAAGGGATTCGAAATCTAACTTTTCACTTTGGTTTATTGCATTTAATTTATTCTTGTCTTTTCAAAAGTTTACAAGACTGACCGTGTAATATTTTTATCAGAGAATTAACTCAAGTATAGTATGTATAGGCTTATATTGCGATGCAAAATATAAAAAAATTAGCAGTGTAAAAACTGATGATACGATTCATGAAATTAAAATTTATACTAACCTTTTTAGGAATTGCTTTTTCATATTTTGTAGCGGCTCAATGCAACACAACAATTACAACAGTCCCATCACCGGCAACTATTTGTAATGGACAATCAGCAGTATTAACTGCAAATGCAACTGGTGCATCGGGTTATACCTGGTCGCCTACTACCGGGTTAAGTGCGACAAATACTGCGGTTGTTACAGCCTCGCCTACCGTAACAACAACCTATACTGTTACTGCTCAAGGATGTGGAGGTGGACCAACCTCAATAGCAACAATTGTTGTTACTGTGCTGCCAACGCCAACTGCGGCATTCAATATAACACAACCAAATCCTTGTGCATCTTCAGCTGTTAGTTTTCCAAATGTATCAACACCTGCAGCCGGTTTAACTTATCAATGGAATTTCGGAGATCCTGCTTCAGGGGCGAGTAATACTTCTACAGCTACAAATCCTTCGCATACATTTTCTGCAACAGGAAATGGCGCAGCAGTTAATTATACTGTAACATTAATTGCAACGAATGCACAAGGTTGCACCGCCTCTATAACTCATGTGGTAACTGTTACACCAGCACCTGATGCTGCAATTGCTGATCAGAATGTTTTTTCCGCTTTTACAAATTGTCAAACTGGTTCCGGAACAAGTTATACATTGACAATAGATAATGCTTCAACTACACAGCCAACCAATACAAACTATACAATCAACTGGGGTGATGGACCTGCAATAAATTATGGTGCGACTCTTCCAAACGGAACAAGTCATACCTACAATGCACTTGGTTATTTTACAATTACTGTAACAGTTACAGGGCAAAATGGCTGTGTTGATGTACAAACTTATACTGTTTTCAGTGGAGGAAATCCTGCGGTGGGCTTAGGAATTCCGCAATTATCACCTTGCATTTGCGGTCCTGTGACTTTAAGTTTTCCGGTGTTGAACACGAACAGCAATACACCAGGAACAACTTACATTGTTTCGTATGGTGATGGTCCATCAAGTTCATACACACAAGCAAATTTGCCTGACACCATTGTTCACACCTACAGTATTTCTTCTTGTGGTTTTACAAGTCCGGGAGGATTTACCAATTCATTTTATGTTTCCATTCTTGCAACCAATCCATGTGGTTCTGCTGCATCTACAGTAGAACCTATTCGGATTTGCCTGCCGCCAACTGCAAGTTTTACGATCTCACCTAATCCGCAATGCACTAATTCACCGGTAACTTTTACAAATACTTCTATAGGTGTTTTTATTTCGAATGGTGCTTGTATTAATACAGTTACTACAGCATGGCACATTACCGGGCCGGGTGCTACTAACCTCACCAGTACTTCAGCAACTTACAGTAATTCATTTACAACTCCGGGAGTTTATACTGCAGAATTAATTACCGGTAACCCTTGCGGGAACGATACGCTTACTCAGCAATTTTGCATTGTTGCTCCTCCAACAGCAGCATTTACTTTAGGCCCAATTGGTTGCGCTCCTGTAAATGTTACAACTACTAATACATCAACCGGTGCAGGTTGCGGAACTCTTACTTACAACTGGTATGTAAATAATGTATGGGTATCATCAGCCACCAGCCCTTCGTTAAGTTTTAATGCAGCGGGTTCTTATACCATTTGCCTGGAAGTTGATAATGGGCCTTGTCCGGTTCAATCAGTTTGTCAAACAATAGTTATTAAATCGCCTCCAACAGTTTCAGTTTCTCCGGTTCCATCGGCATGTGGAACTTTGACTGTAACTCCGTCGGCAATTTTTGGTAATGGGGGCGGAACAATTTCAGCCTATCAATGGACTTTCACTGGTGGAACACCTGCAAGTTCAACCAATCAGAATCCTCCTTCAGTTAATTATGCTTCTTGTGGAAATTATACAATTTCAATTTGCGCCACCAATGAATGCGGCACTACCTGTGGAACCACTCCTGCAAATGTTTATTGTTTGCCAACTGCTAATGCCGGACCTAATCAAACAATTTGTGATGGAACATCAACTACTTTAACGGGAAGCGCAAGTGGCGGTACAGCCGGGTACAATTATTCGTGGACACCAACTGCAACACTTAATACTCCATGGAACAGTTCAACTACTGCAACACCTGTCGCTACAACAACATATACGCTTCAAGTATCGGATGCAAATGGTTGTACTGATAATGACCAGGTAGTTATTACTTTAATTCCTGCACCAATTGTAAATGTTGTTGCTCCCGCACCATTGTGTGCAGGACAGAGTGCAACAATAACCGCTACCGGCGCAACAACTTATTCCTGGAGCCCGAGCGCCGGATTAAATTCAACTAATACAGCAACAGTTATTGCAACACCAACCATTACAACAACTTATACAGTTACCGGCACAACCGGAACCTGTTCTGATCAACAAACAGTTATTGTAACAGTTTATCCATTGCCCGTTTTAACTATTAATCCGAATCCTGTAACAATTTGCGTTGGAAGTTCTACTGTATTAACTGTAAATGGTGCAAATACTTATACTTGGTCACCTTCAACCGGGTTGAATATTACAACTGGAGCTACAGTAACTGCTACACCAACAATTACTACAACTTATACTGTACTTGGCACAAGCGTGAATTTATGTACCTCAACATCAACTGTAATTGTGACCGTTACTGCATTACCAGTTGTAACCGCATCATCACCAGATTATACAATTTGCAATGCACAATCAACCACATTAAATGGAGCAGGTGCGAATACTTATTCATGGAATCCTACAACAGGATTAACAAATCCAAATTCTTCATCAACAACAGCTTCTCCAACAATTACTACAACTTATACTTTAACCGGAATTATAGGTGCGAATTGCTCAGCTACTGATACAGTTGTTATAAATGTTTTACCACTTCCAAATATTAGTGTTAATCCGCCCACTCCACTTTGTGCAGGCGGTTCAACTATATTAACCGCAACCGGAGGTAATGGATTTCAATGGTCGCCATCAACAGGATTAAGTCAAACAAATGGAAATAATATTACTGCGAATCCAAGTGTAACAACCACCTATACCGTTACCGGAAACGGAGCGAACGGTTGTTCAGCAAGTAATACAGTTATTGTTGTGGTAAATCCACTTCCGGTTGTGGTAGTAAATCCACCGTCACCATTTATTTGTTTAGGAAATTCTCAGTCAATGACCGCTTCGGGTGCAAGTACTTATACCTGGAATCCGTCAGGAAATCTTTCGGCTTCAACAGGCGCAATTGTAACTGCAACTCCATTAGCGGTTGGAACTTATACTTACACTGTAGTTGGAACAACCGGTGCAGGATGCACAGCGCAAACTACGGTTCAACTTGGTGTGAACGGATTACCGAATGTTACCGCATCTTCTGTCGATTACACAATATGTTTTGGTCAAAGCACAATATTGAATGCTGCCGGCGCAGTGAATTATACCTGGACACCAAATACCGGATTAAGCTCATCAACAGGGAATACTGTAACAGCAAATCCTACAACAACTACCACCTATACTGTAACAGGAACAAGTGGATTGAATTGCAATGATGATGATACGGTTGTTGTAAATGTTCTTCCACTACCGGTAATAAATTCTAATCCGGTTAATCCGAATATGTGCATTGGTGAATCAATTTCTATAACATTGATTGGTGCGGTAAATTATCAATGGAGCCCATCAACAGGATTAAGTAATACCAACGGACCAACTGTGACTGCAAACCCAACTGTTACTACAACTTATACTGTTAATGTAACCGGCGCCAATGGTTGTACTACACAAAGTTTGGTTACTGTAGTTATTCATCCATTGCCGAATCTGAATATCAATCCGAATCCGGTTGTTCTGTGTTTGAACACACCTCAAAATATTACTGCAAGTGGCGCTTCAACATATTCCTGGTGTCCTAACATTGGATTAAGTGCAACAGTTGGAAATGTTGTATCAGCAAATCCATCGTCGAACATTACTTATACAATTATTGGAACCACAGTTTGGGGATGTATGGATTCAACTACTGTTTCAGTTAGTGTGAATGTTAACACTGTGGCAACTTCACCTGACTATGATTTGTGTATGGGTGAAAGTACCACCATGACTGCAAACAATGGTAACACCTATCAATGGTCGCCGAACACAGGATTGAGTGCAAATAGTGGAGCATCTGTAACTTCGAATCCTACAGTCACTACAACTTATACCGCAACTGCGATAACAACAAGCGGTTGTTCAACTACCGATACGGTTTTAATAGTTGTACATCCGATTCCTAATGTCGGTTTAGTTCCAGCATCGGTCATTCAATGTGCTGGAACAAATATTCAATTGGATGCTTCAGGAGCTGCAACTTATTTCTGGTCACCAAATAATTCATTAAGTTCTTCAACAGGTGCAACTGTTATTGCAAGTCCTTTTACTAATACTTCATATACAGTAATCGGAACTGATGTGAATGGATGCCAAGATTCTGCATTCTCACAAATTACAGTTTATCCGCTACCTCCAATCAATGCAGGAATTGATATTACAGTTTGTCATACTCCGATTACAGTTACTCTTACAGGTTTCACACCACAAGGTGGAACATGGAGCGGAACAGGAATTACTGACCCTATCAATGCAGTATTTAATCCAATGATTGCCGGATTGGGAACTTTTACTTTATACTATTCAATCATAAACGCAAATGGTTGTACGAATCTCGATTCGATACAAGTTTCTGTAACACCCACCTCATGGCCTGTTGCCGGACCCGGTGATACTGCATGTTTCTTTTCACAATTGTTAGTGTTAACCGGAAATTCACCTGCTGGTGGCTACTGGAGTGGTTTCGGTATTGTAAATAATTTGAGCGGAACATTTAATCCAACACTTGCAGGACCCGGATTGCATCCTGTATTTTATTCTATTGGTATGGGACAATGCACCACTAGTGATACCACTTTTGTATTGGTTCAACCAGCACCAAATCTTTTAATTGTTCCTGTGTTACCACAATTATGTATTGGCTCATCTGTTCAAATAACTGCAAGTGGTGCTAGTACATATTCCTGGTCACCATCAACAAACATTTCTTCAACCACTGGATCAGTTGTTACAGTTAGTCCAACATTCACTACTCAATATACTTTGATTGGAACAAGTGCTCTGGGTTGCACTAATAGTTTACCTGTAACGGTTGTTGTAAATCCATTACCAGCAGTTAATGCAGGAAATAATCAGAATGTTTGCCTTTATGCAACGCCATTTAACATGTTTGGATTTAATCCGGTAGGTGGTTTCTGGACAGGAACAGGAGTTACCAATGGATTTCAGGGAACATTTGATCCTGCAGTTTCAGGTGTAGGGCAATTTATGATTAACTACAGCGTAACGAATTTGAATGGGTGTACAAATGATGATTCACTTTTAGTTACTGTTATTCAACCGCAGACCGGAATTGTAGGACCAGATGATACTACCTGTGTGAATGCTCCCCCGTTTAATTTAACCGGGTTTTCGCCTTTAGGTGGAACATGGAGCGGTCAGGGAATAACTAATCCATCACTTGGAACTTTCAATCCAACATTGGCAACAATAGGAAATCACATTCTGGTTTATTCTCCTGCACCATCGCAGTGTTTTTATAAAGATTCTTTGGTTATGACTGTACTTCCAACTCCAAATCTTACATTGATTGCCGGAAGCACCAGCATTTGTCAGGGACAAACGACAAACATTGTTGCATCGGGTGGATTGACTTATACATGGTCGCCTGCTACTGGTCTTGATGTAACAACCGGATCAAGTGTAAATGCATCTCCAACTATTACAACCACTTATACTGTAACCACAATCAATTTGAGCGGGTGCGCAATTAATTCAACAATTGTTATAACCATCAATCCAATTCCATCAGTTAATATCAATCCGAACAATCCTGCAATTTGTCTCGGGCAAAATGCAAACCTGATTGCTAATGGTGCAAGCACTTATAACTGGTCACCTGCCGGAGGATTAAATTCTTCAACAGGAAACAGTGTTCTTGCTTCTCCTCCTATTTCAACCATGTATTTTGTAACAGGAATCAGCGCAGCAGGTTGCGCGAATATTGATTCAGTATTTGTAACCGTTTATGTGCCACCTCAAATACAATTGACACCAGTAAGCAATTGGATATGTAACGGAACATCTACAGTATTAAATGCCAGCGGTGGATTCACATATACATGGTCACCTGCGTCTGATCTTTCTGCTTCAATCGGAAGTTCAGTTACCGCTTCACCAAGTGTAACAACAACATACACAGTTACAGGAGTTGATATTCACGGATGCGCATCAAATGCAACTGCTGTTTTAACAGTGTATCCTCCACCAGTTACTTTTAGTCAGCCGAACCCTGCAATTTGTCGTGGTGATTCAACGACTATCACTGCAAGTGGAGCGGTAAGCTATGTATGGGCTCCTTTGTGGGGATTATCATCCGGAAGCGGCAATACAGTTACGGTTTTCCCTACTATCAATACAACCTATACCATTATAGGGACGGATGCCTTTGGTTGCACTGCATCTTGGCCACTAGCTGTTGTAGTTCATTTTCCTGTTATGAATATTGCACCTGATTCTGTTTCTATTTGCGATGGTCAATCGACCAGCATTAATTCAAATGGAGCGGTTTCATATCAATGGTTTCCGGCGGCAGGATTAAATTCAACAGTTACTGCAAATGTTACTGCTACTCCAACTCTTTCAACAACCTATACATTGATTGGATACGATCAATTCAATTGCACTGATACCTTGCAAAGTATTGTAACTGTATTTCCACAGCCGATTGCACTGTTTGGTTTTGATCCGCCTGAAGGTTGTGATCCTGTTACAGTTGCGTTTTCCGATTCATCGCCTTATGCATTAAATTGGGTTTGGGCATTCAGCGACGGCACAACTGATTCAACTCAAAACCCGGTACATACTTTTTCAGGTGTTGGCTCTTATGATGTAGCACTTTATGTAAGTGGTTTAGGGGGCTGTAATGATTTGAATGTGCAGAATAATATTATCAATGTATATCCTGAACCTGTGGCTGAATTTTCATGGTCGCAGAGTACTACTCCATTATTGAACGGTGCGGTTTCATTTTATAATCTGTCAACTAATTCCGATGCCTGGCTATGGGATTTTGCCGATGGTGATACCAGTCATTTGCGCGATGTAATTCACACTTATGAATTTGCAGGCGAATACAATATCATGTTAGTGGCTTCAAATATTTATGGATGTGTGGATACAGTCTTTGAACCAATCTTTTTAGATTTTTATAAAGGATTATTTATTCCGAATGCAATGACGCCCGAATACGGCCCACAAGCCGACCGTTTATTTACGCCAACAGGTTTTGGATTAAAGACCTATCACATACAAGTCTTTAATACATGGGGAAACCTGATGTGGGAATCATATAAATTAGATCGAACATGTCCGGTTGAAAGTTGGGATGGTTATTATAAAGGTGAATTGATGCCACAGGATGCTTATGTGTGGAGGTGCGAAGCAACTTTTATGGATGATACCATATGGCTTGGAATGAAGTATCCGGATGGTCGCTATTCAACCAGCGGAACAGTTACTATTGTGAGGTAAATAAATTAATTTCTTACAATTTGCAATAGGGATTTTTAGCAGGATATTTTTTAGTATAAATATTCACAAAGCTTTTAGTCATTTAATAAATCAGGTCTGCGATTTTTTGTTCGTTCAAGGGCCTCATTATGCCGCCATTCTTCAATATTTTTAAAATGACCCGATAATAATATTTCAGGAACTTTCCAATCGTTATAAATTTCGGGTCGTGTATAAACAGGTGGAGCTAACAGGTTATCCTGAAAAGAATCGAACAAAGCCGATGTTTCATCGCTTAAAACTCCCGGAACTAATCGGACAATTGAATCAACCAATACTGCAGCCGGCAATTCGCCGCCACTTAAAACATAATCACCAATAGAAATTTCCCGTGTGATGAAATGTTGTCGAACTCTTTCATCTACGCCTTTATAATGACCACATAAAATGGCGATATTTTTTTTCATTGATAATTGATTGGCAATTTGCTGGTTCAATAGTTCACCATCAGGAGTCATATAAATGATCTCGTCAAAATTTCTTAATGAGTTCAAATGTTTCAGGCAATTATCTATTGGTTCAACCATCATTACCATTCCTGCTCCACCACCATATTGATAATCATCTGTTGATTTGTGTTTATCAGTTGAGTAATCACGAATGTTGTGAATTTCCAATTCCACCAATTGTTTTTGCTGAGCCCTCTTCAATATTGAATGATCAAAAGGTCCCTTTAACAATTCAGGAAGAACAGTAAGAATATCTAAGTGTAGCATTGCGGTAAATATAAATTCTAATACTAAACAAGGTGAAATTATAAAAGCCCCATTCGGATCAGGCGTTCATTCAAAACATAAATTTGTTTTTGATTTATTTCTTTAACGAGTGTATAATTTGATTTAATAAAATTATTTAACAACGGAAAATTTTCATGACTTAAACCCTCCTGATTTTTAAATCCTTTAAAAATTGGTTTAGATGTATCTAAAAATATTATAGGCTTGTTATAACTTAAGTTAGTGATATATTTTTCAAGATTTGTATTGTCATTTTGTAAAGCATTTCTTGCCTCATTAAATGAATTGGCTCCACAGGTTCCTTGGGTTAATCCGGTCTCAACATAAAATTTATTGTTCCAGCCCCAAACAGCTAATTTTTCATTAGGCATAGCATATTTTGAAATTTCCTTTGCTACATCACTCAATTCGTAATTGCCCGAATTACTAATAAAATCAATCCCTCTATTACCATAATAAAGCGAAACCAATAATGGCGTAAGTGCAAAAAGAAGTAAAGTGAAAAATGTGATTTTTTTAGCTGAACTAATTTCTTTTATAAATTGAAAAGCGATTCCAGCAATAATACCTGTAAAAATTACCAATGGAATAATTATCAAAGTATTGTAATGGTAAAAATAAGAACCCGGTAAACACACTGATAAATAACTGACCAACACGATAAACAGGAAAAAAGAAATTCTTCTTTTATCTACTGATAATATTTTATTTCTGTTTAATAATAAAACCATAAAACACATACATAAGAAAATTAAAATGGTGCCGATTAGTGACAACAGTTCAGGTGTTTTAATTATTAAAATTGCAGGAATTAATAATTTAGAAAAGCCAGTGATGTGATAGTCTAAACCGGTATTAGTGTAAGATAGGTTTTGAATGATGTAATCGGTTGTGAAGTCTGTAAAAGTCTTGTTTTTCAAAATATAAAACAGAAGAATTACAGATGGAAGCAGACCAACTGATATAAATTGAATTGATGAAAATAATTTTTGTTTTAAGCTGCTGTTTTTTGAAATGCAAATTTCAATGAGTACACAAATAACAAGTGAAAAAGCAATAGGTACAGCCTGTAATTTGGCATACGGAAAACAGCCGAGGATAAATGCAAGTAAAATGAATTTTAAAAATGTTTTATTTAATTGCCACGAAATAAAGAGATAACAACTGATAGCAATAAACAACATTGGAATTAATTCGCTTTCATAGGCAATAAAATCTTTTGAATTAGAAAATGAATAAAATAAAATCAATGGAAGTGATAAGAGTGATGCATATTCCTTATTAATTAATTTTTTTAAAGTGAGGTAAACAAAAATTAATGAAGGAACGATACAAAAAAGTAATCCAAAAAATCTTATAGAAGCATAGTTTAGACCGTCACCCGCGTAATACATTATTGAAAGTGGAATATATAAAATCGGGCCTCCGGTAAATCCGCTAAGGTCTTTCCATAAAACAGCGCCATTTAACCAAGTTGCTGCATTAACAATCCATTGACTTTCATCGGAATTTTGTTCTTTCAGAATTAAATTCGGAAGTCGTAAAATAATTATCCCGGAAATGGAAATAATCAGAAAGAAAAAAGGACTGCATAAAATTTTTTTAAATCGATAGGTAGAAAATAATTTATCAGAGAAATTACTATATACGATCAAGCATAAAACCATAACGAAAATAATACTAGTGATTTGCCAGTTAACCAAAATCAAATCAGGATTGGTATTAATTAAATCACTAATCGTGATTGCGATTTTACCCGGATAGTTAATGTATGGAGTTGTATCCAAATTGCTTTAATTAATTTTATTGAGAGGAAATAAAGAAGTTCTTTAAAAAATTATTTGTCGAATAAAATTATTTCTACTCTTCGGTTAATTGCTCTTCCATGTTCTTCTGAATTATCAGCAATTGGGTCTTCAAAATTGTAACCTGCAATTTTTAACCGTTGCCATGCTACTCCCTTTATTATCAGATAATCCATTACAGCATTGGCTCTGCTTTCCGATAATTTTTGGTTGTATTTTTTGGAACCTACATTGTCAGTATAACCGGTTAGCTCGCATCTGAGGTCAAGATGTTTTTTCAGGTAGTTAGCAAGTTCGTTTAAATTATTTTTTGAAGAATCGGGAATAACAGCTGAAGCCGAAGCAAAATTGATATTGGTAACTGCAAACCTATCCTGCTCCACATCATCGAGCGAATCTTGTATTGATTGCTGATCGGGGATAATTTTACCGGTAAGTATTGATTGAAAATCTAATTTTTCACTCAGATCAGGATAGTCTTTAAACTTTGGCTGGCCCGGATCTTTTAAACTGATTAATGAACCGGCTTCGAGCATTACACCACTATCGTAAGCTAAATCACCTACATCGCCAATGGCAATTTTCATGTGGTATTTTTTATAGGGTACAACATAACATGATGCAGTCATTACACCTGTTAATCCATCATATTGTAAGTTGTTTAAAATGTCTTTGTTTAATTTTTTCTTTTTCGCTTTGTTGATTTTAAAATCTGAGACTTTATTTTTTTTAACCGGTTTTCTTTTCTTCTGTACCGGAATGGATTTTTTTAATTCAGGTCGCTTGAAATAATCATTGTCGATATAATACTGGTTACTTAGTTTATCATTCAAAGTATTAATGCTGACCGGTATGTTTACTCCGGGAATAGTGGCAATATTCAGCCGGCGCACTTTATCACCATTCACAATAAAAGCAAACACATCGTTGTATTTTGATCCTACATATTCAGGATATTCTTCTGAACCGAAAACATAATTGAACATTATTTTATTATTCATCGGAATAAAATCAAATTCAATAACAACGGCATCGCCCGATGTTCCGTGACTGATTCTGTTTAAGTCTTTATCGCCCTTGGGTTTTCTTCTTGCCTTCGGATCGCTGAAGTATCCTGTTTTGTATGGAATTGTGTTAGCACTAAACGCATCGAATACGCTTCCTGATGAAAGTATAATTCCACTATCTATTCCGATTGTTGTTTCAGCCTGGTTAAAAGAACCATAGCCTAAATGTGGAGCAGTCACTTTTACATTGCCAACAATAATGCCTTGGGTACCAACTAATTTATTTATGAGTTGCTCAGCTGTGTTTGAAGTGTCGACAAGAATTTGGGCGTTGGTATTAAATGAAAATAACAAACACAAAAATGAAAGTGAAATAATTTTCATAAAAGAACATTGGCTGTTCATGCGCGCAAAAATAGAATTCAGAAACTAAGTTAACGGATTAATGATTAATTTTTCTTGATCTGTTATTTAATATTTAGTAGTAATAACAAATAGGTTTTTGTTTTTTATAAAGGATTAAAAAATCAGTCCTTTACTTTTTCAAAAACAATTCGGTAATGTTCAAAAATTTCGCGTTCGAAAACCAAGAGATTGGCTTGAATTTTAAATCGTTTCATCCATTCTCTGAAAGATCTGCTTAATAAATAAGTAGGAATAAATGAAATAAAGAGCAGGTATTTATTAAAACTGAATTTTGTAAAAGCCTTTGTCCATCGTTTAATGGTTTCTATATAATCTAACCTTCCACTATCAACTGATATTACTTTAAAATGCTCAAGGGCCGGATTTATAATTCCTTCCTTACCATAAGGCAGCCACGAACCCGGAAATACGCGACAAATAATATCCATCAATTCTTCATTGGTAAATTCCTTTTTATTTAAGTCAGTTTTGTCAAATGGAATATCTTCAAATTTTACCATGTTCGGACCAAACACCATGGTCTGACAGTAAAACCTGCCACCAACCGGAAGCAAATCTGATATTTGTTTAAAGTAGGTCTTGTATATTTCTTGCTGTTTACCTGCTTTATATTGTTCTACTGAACACAAATGTTCGGGGCTTCCCATGGCAGTTACCACATCAAATTTCCCGAAAGTATCAGGCCTTATTTGTTTCGAATCCATGTGATAGACATTCAGTCCGTTTTTCTGACAGGCATCAGCTTGTCCTTGTGCTAATACAACACCATATGTAATTGCACCAAGTTTGTTCAGAAAATCTATAAACGCTCCCCAGCCGCAACCAATATCTAACACCTTTGTTCCTTTTATTATTTTACAGCCATCAACAATGAACTGATGTTTTTTTGCTTGAGCCTGCTCTGAAGTCATTGAAAAATCACCATCGAACCGAGCACAGCTGTAAGCACCTTTTTCGCCCACGCTCATTCTGAATATTTTATCCATTGAGGTATAATGAGCATCTAATTCCTTTTGATTAGCCATGGCTTTTAAGTGTTTTTATAAGTAATGGTTTACGAACTGCAATTACCTGATTGTTCAATTAATTTTTATTCGTGCATTTTATTTGAAAAAATAAAAATTGAAATTTTTTTTAATGATGCTTTATCATGACCAATACACCACCGGCTATAAAAAGCAGCAGCATAACAATCCATATTATAGTTTCATGATTTTTTGGTTTTGGCGAAGCATGATTCATTGCAAAAATTTATTGCAACGAAGAAACCTCAACCGAATTTAAAGAGTAATGATTTTAATCATTCATTTTTAATAGCCTACTTTTGGCGGCACAACACAATAGATTGAAATCTTATTAAGAGCCGTCTCTATATTATATTCAATCAAATACGGTTTACAATCATTTTAATAATCACAAAACAATTTAATTATCAAGAACAACACAATGTCATTCGAGAACTTACATTTAATTGAGCCGATTCTGAAGGCTTTAAAAACAACAGGATACACTACACCAACCCCCATTCAGGAACAAGCGATTCCGATTATATTAAAACATAAAGATTTGCTGGGTTGCGCACAAACAGGAACAGGAAAAACCGCCGCATTCGGCATTCCGATTTTACAATTGCTGAACAGCGGTATGCACAACGATAAAGGGCACCGCAACATTAAGGCGCTGGTGCTTACTCCAACACGGGAACTTGCGATTCAGATTCAGGAAAGTTTTTCGACTTACGGAAAATTTGTTGACAGCCGGAACTTAGTAATATTCGGTGGAGTATCGCAACACTCGCAGGTGATTGCGCTGCGAAACGGTATTGATGTTTTAATTGCCACACCAGGGCGCTTGCTTGATTTAATGCAGCAACGGCATGTGAACCTGCAGCACATTGAATTTTTTGTGCTGGATGAAGCTGACCGTATGCTTGATATGGGATTTTTGCAGGATGTAAAAAGAGTGATTGCTAAGTTGCCTCACAAGCGGCAGACTTTGTTTTTCTCTGCTACCATGCCACCTGAAATTCAGAAGTTGGCTGATACTATTTTAGTGAATCCTGAAAAAGTGGAAGTTACTCCGCAGTCAACCACCGTGGAAGCAATTTCGCAGGGAGTTTATTATGTGGAGCGCGAGCAGAAAAAAAATCTGCTGATTCATATTCTGCAAAATGAAACCATAAAATCGGCATTGGTATTTACACGCACGAAGCATGGCGCTGATAAAGTGGTGAAGGAATTGGTGAAGGTGCACATTCATGCTGAAGCCATTCATGGAAATAAATCGCAGAACAACCGGCAGCGTGCGTTAACGAATTTTAAAACAGGAAAAATAAAAGTGCTTGTTGCTACTGATATAGCAGCACGCGGAATTGATGTGGATGAACTTTCGCATGTTATAAATTTTGATATGCCGAATGTGGCTGAAACTTATGTTCATCGCATTGGCAGAACAGGTAGAGCTGGATTGAGTGGAGTTGCTTTATCGTTTTGCGATTCGGAAGAATTAGGTGAATTGAAAGACATAAACAAACTGATAGGTAAACCGATTCCGGTTATTACAGATCATCCGTATGCAATATCGTTTGATGATATGCCTTTGAATTTTGTTCGGAAGCCATCGCCGCAAAGAAGAAATTCTAATTCAGGATTTCGTTCGGGTTCGGGAAGAGGAAGGAGTAATTCTTCAGGTGGTCGCAGTAGTGGCAGCGGAACACGCAGCGGTGAAAGAAGTGGAAGCGGTCACAGTCACACAAGTGGTGAGGGTAGGAGCGGAAGCAGCACCAGCAGTGGAAGCAAACACAGCAGCAGCGGAAGAAAGCGGTGGTAGATTAATAAACAGTAAGCAATTTGCAAAGGGCAATAAGGAATAATAAATTAGAAAGCCATCTGGTGAAAACGAGATGGCTTTTTTTTAGAAATTTTTTTTGAAATCTGCAAACTGATTACAGATTACTGTTTCAATTTCCCTTCAAATACTTTTCTGAATTTCTCTACTTTCGGAGCAATAACTATCTGGCAATATGGAGCGCTGCCGTTCTGATTATAATAATCCTGATGATAATCTTCGGCTTTATAAAATTTTGTAAATGCAGATATTTCAGTTACAACCGGATCAGTGAAAGCTCCTGAAGCATTTAATTCTATTTTGTATTTTCCGGCTAATGATTTTTGATAATCGTTGTGATAAAAAATGACTGAACGATACTGGGTTCCTTCATCGCCGCCTTGCCGGTTTAATGTTGTTGGGTCGTGTGCTAACCAAAATGCATGAAGCAACTCATCATAACTTACAATAGCTGGATTGTAGGCAATCTGCACCACTTCGGCATGCCCTGTTAATCCACTGCATACTTCTTTATATGTTGGATTGGCGACCTGGCCTCCAGCGTAACCTGATGTAACAGATTGCACTCCGTTCAGTTGTAAAAAAATTGCTTCGCTGCACCAGAAGCAACCCATTCCGAAAGTTGCTGTGTCCAATGTTTCATTCGGATTTTTTTGATCCGATTCTGATTTTATTTTTTCGTTCATAGCATTTGTTTTCGTTTCGGTTTGTTGAGCACACGAAAATTGTGTGATACTTAAAAAGGTGAAAAGAATTTTGCTGAAATATTTTTTATTCATTGAAATTATTTTTTTAATAGGTATTATTCATCAAACAATTTGCATTTCAATGGAATTCATGATTGTTTCACAATTCATGAATCTTCGATTTCATGTCTGTTTTATTTATTGAGAACAAATAAATTTCAAAACGGTTCAGCCGTTGGGTTTCTATTTCCGAATTCTTTTTTCAGAAAGTGCAGCGCAAATAATTCCTGTAGCAACTGCTGCATTCAACGATTCAGCATTTCCGAATTTCGGAATTGAAATGGAATGGGTACACAATTGTTTTGCCTCATCTGAAACACCTTTGCCTTCACTACCAATTACAATGATGGCGTTTTCGGAATATTCATTTTTATAAATTGTTGTTTCACTTTCCATCACAGTTAAAATTTTTGGCAGCGAACTTTCAGATAATACTTCGACAATATTTTTTTCGAAAACTTTTACTCTCACAATAGAACCCATGCTCGCTTGCACCACTTTCGGGTTATAGGCATCCACACAATTTTCAGAACAAAAAATGTTTTCAATTCCAAACCAATCGGCAATTCGAATAATGGTTCCCATATTTCCAGGGTCCTGAATTCCATCCAGTACTAAATGCAAACTTGTTGTGAGTTGGCTGATATTAATTTTATATTCCGGAATGTGAACGAGCGCTAAAACTGTTGGTGGGTTTTGCAGTTCCGAAACTTTTTTCATTTCATGTTCTTCCACAACCACTAAATGTTCCTCAGCAATTTTGCCCATAATCATTCCTTTATCTTTCAGTTTATCAGTGAAAAGAATTTTATCAACTGTAAGTGAGGAGTTTAAAATTTCACTCACTACTTTTTCACCTTCAGCAACAAAACACTGATGTTCTTCGCGGAATTTTTTGACTCTAAGTGAATTAATGTACTTTTCAAGCGGTTTAGAAAACATTCATGCGGATTTACAGGGCAAGTATAAGTATCATTTTTCTGGCAATTTTTTCTGTTGCGTTTACTTCGTGTATTTCAACCCGTAAAATTCCAACCGGAAAATATTTATTGAACAGCAATAAAATTGTTTTAAAAGATAAAGTTGACTGGAAAAAAATTAAGAAGAACATTGAAAACAACAATTCACTTTCTTCTTCCTTGTTATTATTTGCCAAACAAAAGCCAAATAAAACCACACTCGGATTATTTAAACTTAACCTGTGGATTTATAATATTTTTCAAACAAAAAAATTAAAGGGAAGAAGTTATTGGATTCAAACACACATTGGTGAAGCACCTGTTGTTTTTGATTCCATGCTTTTATTTTTTTCGGCAAACCTGATGGAAGAATACATGCATACGAAAGGTTATCTGGATGCAGAAGTTTCAAGCCGATATAAAATAAGGGGCAGAAAAGTTTCGGCTTACTATGATGTTCATGCTGATTCATTGTATACAATTGATACACTTGAATATGTAAACGGAACTCATGTGGTTACATCGCTGATGATTGAATCGTCGAAAAACACTGTTTTAAAAATCGGGTCGCCGCTTGATTTTGAAAAAATGGAAGAAGAAAGAAAGCGCATACAAAAAGATTTGCAGAATTGGGGGATGTATCGCTTCAGTACCAATGAAATTTATTTTACGGTGGATACTCCGATAATTAATCATGCAGTGCATTTAAGTGTTCACATTGATGAGAATGACAGTTCAGGAATTCAACGGATTTACAAAATCCGGAATGTGTATATTAATCAATCTTACAATCCTTTAATCAATGACACCCTCTCATCAATTGATACCATTGAATATAAAAATCTTGATTTTGTTTCTGAAAAAAATGTGCTGAATCCGAAAAGATTATATCGGGTGGTTTTTGTTACGCCGGAAGAAAATTATTCGATAAAGAAAAATGATTTCACCATTCGCCGGATTTCAGATTTAGGAGCTTTTAAATTTATCAGTGTTCAATACCAGCAGGTTGCTGCAGATTCACTTGATTGCATCATTCGATTGACACCCTATAAAGTCAGTACCATTTCACCTGAAATTAAAGCTGCCAACATTGAAAATAATTTAGGAAATTCAATTTCATTAACCTACTTAAACCGGAATCTTAGTAAGGATGCCACCCGATTATCTTTTAACGCAATTGGCGGAGTTGAATTTCCGGTTGCAAAAATTGATAGTTTATTATTCAATGCAAGCAGTAGTTTAAGTTTCTCGGTTCCACGAATTTTATTTCCTGTATTGTATAAAAAAGTTTCGAGGTACTCAGAGCAACACACCAATATTTCATTCACCACAAGCGCTTTATTTCAAACCGGAATTTATTCGCTCTATAATCAGAACTTCAGCTTTGGTTATGATTTTCGTGAACCGGTAAGCGAATTAAAAAGGCATCAACCCGGCATCTCACTTACTTATACCCGACCGATTATTCAGAGTGATTCTTTCAGAGCTCGATTGAATTCAGATTTTTTATTGAAACAAACTTTTTCTGATCAGTTAATTACGGGATGTAATTACACTTTCACTTATTCAAATCAGGTTACTGAAAAACTTAAAAACTTTTTTGTAATGAGAACCGGCTTTGAATTAGCTGGAGGAATTCTATGGATATTAAACGATGGAACTAATCTTGTGAAATTCAGTCATGATAGTTTAACCGGCCAGTCGTTGATCTTAAATATTCCATACAGTAATTTTTTGCGGCTTGAATATGATTTTAAATACTATTGGTTATTCAGTAAACAGCGAAATTTTGTAGCTCACTTTTTTACAGGAATTGGTTTGCCGTTTGCCAATTCATCGGTGCTTCCATACATCAGGCAGTTTTCAGTTGGCGGACCAAATGATATTCGTGCGTGGCGCATTCGTTCGTTGGGTCCGGGTTCGTCTGCTTCCAGCCAGTCAAATGGATTTTATAATCAGACCGGCGATATTAAACTGGAAGGAAATCTGGAATATCGTTTTCACATCATTGGAGTTTTGAAGGGAGCCTTTTTTACTGATGCCGGAAATATATGGATGCTGAAAAAAAATCCGGAGAACGAAGGAGCAAATTTTGATGCCGCCCGTTTTTATACGGAGATTGCAATAGGAGCCGGAGCAGGTTTAAGATTGGATTTCAGTTATTTTATTTTTCGGGGTGATATTGCAATGCCACTGCGCAATCCCACGCTGCCTGAAACCGAACGATGGGTTTTTAATAAAATAGATTTTGCCAATTCGCTTTGGAGAAAAAATAACTTGATACTAAATATTGCAATCGGATATCCTTTTTAAAATAGCTATTTGCTTTTAGCTATTTACTGAATCAGCAATGGAAAATGAATAGAATTGAAAATCGCTAACACCTAAAAGCTAACAGTTAAACGCTAACTAAAATGCTCGGACTAAAATTACCAACCGACCCGCGATGGGTAAATCTTGCTGAAAAAAGTTTGGAAGAAGTACTAACCGACCATGCGTACTGCGAACAAAAAGCATCGAGCACCTGCATCAGTTTAATTCAATCGTATCCGGAGCGTGTTGAGTTGGTGGATGAACTCGCTCCAATTGTTACAGAAGAGTGGGGTCACTTCCGTCAGGTGTTAGCCGAATTGAAAAAAAGAAATCTGAAATTGGGCAGGCAGCGAAAAGATGAATATGTAAATCAGCTTTTTCTGAATGAACGAAAAAATATAGCACCCGAAGAACGAATGCTCGACAAACTTTTAATCAGCGCCTTGATAGAAGCGCGAAGCTGCGAGCGGTTTAAATTATTAAGCGAAGGATTAGAAGATGAGTCAATGCGCACCTTTTATCGTGGCTTCATGGAATCGGAAGCAGGGCACTACCGGTTATTTATTTCACTGGCAAAAAAATACTTTCCGGAAGAAAAAGTAAAAACGCGATGGAATGAATTTTTAGAAATTGAAAAAAATATTATTGAGGGATTGGAAGTGAGAGGAGATCGAATGCATTAGGGGTAGTTTGAAGATATTGTTTTACTTTTTCTTCCAGATTAGATATTTTTTTTCTCAGGTACTATAATCAATCTTTCTGCAGTTTTTTGTCCTTTAAAATTAAAAAACGATAAATGCAAGTATGAGAAAAATCTTCTTATTGTCAATCTGTGTTCTTTTTTCTTCAATGATTTATGCACAAACACAGCTGAATAATTTTGATCAAATGATGTCTGCTTTCAAAACTGGCAAAAGTGTGAAAGCAGTAATTTATTATGGGAAATGCAAGTTATTTTCAGAAGGCATAGAGCAAACAGATACCATAAATGCAATAGGAGGAATGGAACTTAGTACATATGAATATTTTGATTCAAGCGTATTCAAAGGAAAGGTTCCATCATTTGTTACAAGTTCCCAAACTATATTAATAAGTCATCCTACTTATGGATATGTATATAATTATGTGAAAATTAAAATCCGCATTGATAATACTGTAGAAATAACTGCAAGGTATTTAAAGCCAAAAATGTTTTCTTCAAAATTTAAAATAGTTATGGATGAAACATTCAAAGGAAGAATAAATGACGGATCGAATGATGGAGGCGTTATGTTTTTTGCGGAATAATGAGTTAATTATTTTGCTGATTTTTAGAATGCAAACCAAATTAATGTTTTATAAAATAGTTTATTTTACTCCTTATATCCTTTAGAATTTCTGCATTTGCATACGGATATTGATAACCTGGTTCTGTAGTAACTACCCCGGGAAAATGTTCCTTCAAATAATTTCTAATTCTGATTCTTTGTTCTTCAGAATATCTACCGCCTATTAAAATCAAATCTACTTTTTTTAATGTGGTCAATCTTTGCAATCCTTCTTCTTCACTAAAACTACCTATTGCTGTAACAGTTTTAAGGTTATTCTTTATCAATAAAACTACTTCATTCATTCTTTCCGGATTTCCTCCAAACAAAACGATTACAGGTGCGGTTTCTTCTAGAAAAATGTATTCTCTGATTAGCGTCATAAAGTTTTTATTCCTCTGTGCATTGGAACTTCTACAAAAATTAATTCGGCATCTGCAAGTGACTTGATTGAAAAATTTTCAGTTTCATAAATTCCTATTGCATCTCCTGCTTCAAGTTTCACATTGGCAATTTCAATAGAACCTGTTGCGCAATGAACATAAACTCCATTGTCCTTTAAATTCATTTTATAGCTAATTGAATTTCCTTCCTCCAGTTTTGAAACGCTAAAGAATGCATCCTGATTTATTAAAGCTGTTTCATTTCTGCCATCAGGTGAAAGTGTAAGTAGAACTTTGTTGAGTTTGTCTTTCGCTTGATAACTAAATTTTCCATGTTGTGGTTGTACACTTTCCTTTTTAGGATAAACCCAAATTTGAAAACTGTGAAATGATTCCGTCTTTGAAGCATTGAATTCACTGTGCATAATGCCTGTTCCGGCACTCATGGTCTGTACACAATTTTCATTAATAATACCTTCGCTGCCGGTATTATCTTTATGAGCTTGTGAACCTGAAATAACGATGGTACTTATCTCCATATTTTGATGCGGATGCATTCCAAAACCTTGTCCGGGTTCAACTACATCATCAGCAAAACCGCATAACTCTCCAAAGTTGGTTTGATAAGGGACAAAAGCGTATGCACTTTTTTTCCAGGTATCATGCTTGTGAATTCTGCCGGTATTATTTCTTAAAACAAATTTCATTTATAGAATTATAAAGACGCAATATTTGAAATCAGGCATTACTTTTTTTACTTCTGTTAATGAAATACAATAGTACAAGTGGTACTACAAAGTGCATTGGGGCAAGAGATAAGGAGTAATGCATCGTTGCATTCGGAATTGCTGTAAATGGTGCTGCAGAAGAAAACAACATTAGAATAATTGTAACAATGCTGAATATTCTAAATCCATTTTTTGTGTATTTCTCTAATAGGAAAAATACAAGTGAAGCAATAAATGTGGGAACAATGCTTGCCATAATAACAGGAACTATTGTCAATGGCTGATTTGGTTGAATAAAAATATCATCAGTTATCCAGCCCATTGATTTAAAAATAAAGAACAGAATGGAATTGATAATTACTGAAACTGCAGCTGCCGAAAGACCAGCTATCATTACTTGTTTGAAGTTTAGCTTGTTTGTCATTTTTTGATTTGATTGTAAAGTGTGATTTAATTTATGATTAATGTTGATTGTTTAATGATTGATTACGCAACTATTGGAACAAAAAATTTTAACTTAAGTTCTCAATAGTCTTATTCAGCACTTTCATACAAACTTCCAGGTCGCTTTTGCTGATGCCTTTTAGCGCATCATCTATGGCTGCCTGACCGCATGCCATTGCATCTTTTTCAATAGCTTTTCCTTTTTTGGTAAGTTGAATTTTAAATATTCTCCGGTCGCTTTCATGGTCCGTTCTTTCTACAATGCCTTCTCTTTCTAAAATGTCAATGATGCGCGTAACATTTGCCCTGTCGCGAAGCGAACCTGCCGCTAATTCTTGCTGTGAACAACCGTTATGTTGCCACAAATGTGTAAGTACCCTAAACTGGTCAGGAGTAATGGGAAGGTTCTTCTCCTTCATATGCTTTGCAAGTTGCCGAAAAACATAGGTATAAGCGACTCCTAAAATTCGCCCATAAGATTTGTCAACTTGTACTTCGTTCATTTGCAATTGTTAAATACGCAACAAATGTAAATCAATTTTTAATTTTGCAAAATTCTTTTTTCTTTAAGAAAGAGCTTTGTGGTATTTGAAATAAATGCTGATAAATAAAACTTTGTTCCTTAATGAAAAATAGAATGAACTTATCATTCGTCTTGATGATTAAATGAGATAATTAACCATGAAAAAAATGAACATCGTTTACGGCGTTGCAGGAATGATAGTCATGTTGCTGATTTTTTCTCAATTGTTTGCTATGAAAGAAACCAATAAAATTGAAATGTATCCTTATACAGTTGTTAAGGACTATGGCACTTTTGAAATACGCAAGTATGAACCAGCTAATTTTACAAGTGTTACACTTTCAGGAAAGACTTATAGTGAAACTGCCAATCGCGGATTTAGAACCTTGGCCGGATATATTTTCGGAGGTAATGCAACGAATGAAAAAATACCCATGACTTCGCCTGTTACCATGAATATGGGCGACTCAGTAACCATGCGGTTTTTGTTACCTGCGGATAAAAAAATTGATTCATTGCCTAAGCCAAATGCTTCAAATATTCAATTTACGACCGAGCCTTCAAAAACAATGGCGGCAATTCGGTTCGGAGGTTGGGCTAGCGATAAAAAAATATCAACAAATACGCAAAAGCTAACTGAACTTTTAAAACAGAATGGAATCACCTCCATCGGAAAATTTTCCTATTTTGGTTACAATCCTCCTTTTATGATTTTCAATAGGAGAAACGAAGTGGTTGTGGAGGTAATTTATTGAAACTGCAACCTATCCATTAACTAACCAGCATTGCTGTCTCAATGTGCAATCCTGTTTCTTTAATTTTATTAAAGCCACCACTTACATTAATTATTCTGCTGAATCCATGTTTCTTAAGAATGGAAGCTGCAATCATTGAGCGGTATCCTCCGGCACAATGAACCAGAAATTCTGCTTCATCATTCAACTCGCTTAATCTGTTTTCCAAATCGCGCAACGGAATGTTGTTGGCTTCATGCAAATGACCGGAGTTAAATTCAGCAACACGGCGAACATCTAAAACAACTCCGCGCCCTTCCTTGTATTGATGCGCAAATTCTTCAGCGCTAATTGATTCAATTTTTTCAATTGGCTCGCCGGCATATTCCCAACTTTTAATTCCACCAGTTAAAAATCCTGCTACATTTTCCATTCCCACTCTTGCCAAACGAAGTATTGCTTCCTTCTCACGATCTTCATCAGAAACAATTATTATCCGCTGATTGATGTCAATTAAAGTTCCGGCCCACACCGCAAACGAATCGTCCATGCCGATGTTGATTGAATTTTTTATAAATCCTTTTTCAAAATCATCAGCCTTTCTCGCATCAATTATCAATGCGCCATTTGCAATTTCGTTTTTCACTTCATCAACTTTCAATGCGTGTCCATTTCGTTTCATTACATCATCAATGTTTTCATAACCACTTCGGTTGATGATTGCATTCTTCACAAAATATTTTGGTGCAGGAATCTGGTCTGCTAATATCACTTTCATAAACTCTTCGCGGCTCATTGGTTGTAACGCATAATTGGTCAGCTTTTCTTTTCCAATTGTGCTCTCGGTTTCTTTTCCAATGCTCTTGCCGCACATTGAACCTGGACCATGACCGGGATAAACAATCACATGATCAGGCAATGGCTTAATTTTATTATTGAGTGTATCGTATAAAGTATTGGATTGTTCTTCTTTCGAAATTATCACTCCATCTAACAAATCAGGACGACCAACATCACCAACAAAAAGTGCATCACCTGTAAAAATGCTGTTCTCGTTTCCATTAACATCAAGCACTAAGTAACTTGTACTTTCAGGTGTATGGCCGGGAGTGTGAATTGCTTGTATAGAAATTTTTCCTAAAGGAAAAACTTCTCCATCAGCAGCATTATAGATTTCGAATTTCGCCTGTGCACCGGGGCCGAAAATTATTTTAGCTCCGGTTTTTTTCGCTAAATCAATATGACCACTTACAAAGTCAGCATGAAAATGCGTTTCGAAAATGTACTTGATTTTTGCACCTCGCTCTTCAGCAAGTTGAATGTATGGTTCGGTTTCACGAATGGGGTCAACCACTGCGGCTTCACCATTTGATTCAATGTAGTATGCAGCCTTAGCAAGGCAATTGGTATAAAGTTGTTTGATGAACATGGGAACTATTTTTTTTTGAATAAAAATTACTGTGGAAGAATCAGCAGACACAAATATTTTAATCAATCAGCTCTAATCATGTGATAAAAATCATTTCGAAAATTTCCTGAGATTCATCCAGCTTCCGCCATTGTGTACTTCTTTAAACCCTTCTGATTTTAAAATACTTTTTGCCGAACCACTTCTCATTCCGGAAGCGCAACAAGTAATTACCGGTTTGTCTTTTTTCAGTTTCGATAAATTGCTTTGCAAATTATTCAACGGAATGTTCAATGAACCTTTCACATGGCCACCTGCATATTCCGCTTTAGTGCGAACATCTAAAATCACTGCTCCTTCATTCATCAGTTTTTCGAAATCTGCTTTGGGGCCGAAGCCCAATAAGTTTTTTATTGTTGCGATCATGCTCGGTTGTTATTTGTTTGATTTAAAAATTCATATTCCACATCCATCCACGAACCACCGTTGTGAATTTCAGTAAATCCGTTTTGAAGTAAGTAACGATGCGCTTGTCCGCTTCTGTTTCCGGAAGCACAACATAAAATTATTTTTCCGGGAATGTTTTTCAGTTCATCCATTCTGTCAGCAAGTTCATCTAGTGGAATGTTGATGGAACCATTCACATGTCCCATTGAAAATTCACCGGGCGTTCGCACATCCACAACAAACAAATTATTAATTGACTTTACATCCATTTTTTTATTCAGATTTTTAATTGAGAAATTACGAAGATTGCTTTTGATCAGTTTTCTTTTTTGTATTTAAACCGAATGGTAAGTACAACGGGCAAAAACTTATAAAACTTGTAAGTATAAAAATTCCTGCAAGAATTAAAAGAATGATTGCGGTGGTTCCTGTAATTTGATTAGTGGCATAAAGAATTGCAATTGTGACTGCAACCAGTAATCTGAAGATGCGGTCAACTGTTCCCATGTTTGTTTTCATGATGATTGATTTTTTTGTAATGCAAATTACAATCAGTGAAAAAGAACAGTTGGCAACCAATGTTACACAAGCAAAATTTTATTCCGGAAAAGTTTAACTGTTCCGTTTGTTTCCATCTGTTTCAATAACCGTGAAACAACTACGCGCGCAGTTCCCAATTCTTCTGCTAATTGCTGGTGTGTAATATTTATTTCGTTTGAACCGTTTATCTTTTTTTTCTCTTCTAAATAATTTAAAATGCGCTCATCCATTTTTTTAAATGCAATGGCATTCACTACTTCTAACAACTCTTCAAATCGCTTGTGATACAAGCGGAAAATGTAATCGAGCATTTCCGATGATTCACTTAATAAGGTGTTTAGTTTTTCAATCGGAAGCAAAATCACTTCCACATCTTCATCAGCCACCGCACGCACTTTGCTTGTTTCGTGATGCATGCCACCAAGGAACGACATGATGCAGCTTTCGCCGGCTTTGATGTAGTACAATAATATTTCATGGCCATCTTCATCGGTTCGCATCACACGCATGCTGCCTGTTTTTACAAACGGAATGGAGCGGATGTTTGCATTTGCTTCAAGTATAACATCGCCTTCATTGAAGGTTTTTAGTGTTCCGAATTTCTCCAGGTTTTCTTTAAAGACTGATGAGAATTGAAAGTTGGGAAGCGTGGTGGTTATGGTGCTCAATTTATTTTTGATTGTTTTTTATGAAATGGAGATCTGAATTGTTTGTTCATTACAATTAATAGTGGCAAAGTGAATCTATTAAATTGATTTACCATTGACAAAAATCATATGTTAATTGATAATCTGTTTTCATTTTTGAAAAAATATTTTCATGCTCTCCGTTCAAAAGGTTCAGGTAAAAAACTGCTATCACTGTGGCGATGAATGTTATGGTGAACCCATTCGTTTTAACGAAAAAGATTTTTGTTGCGAAGGCTGCAAATTGGTTTTTGAATTGTTGGATGAAAACAATTTGTGCTCTTACTATTCGCTCAACGAGAAATCAGGAAATAAAATTAAAGCGCCATCGCGCGGACGGTTTTTTTTTTTAGAAGATGAAACAGTAACGAAACATTTATATCGTTTCAGAGATAACGATACTACGGTTGTTCAGTTTTCTATTCCGAGAATTCATTGCAGTTCATGTATTTATTTATTGGAACGATTGCATTCACTTAACAACGGAGTGATGAAAAGCGAAGTGAATTTTCTGAAAAAGGAAGTCACTATAAATTTCAAGCATCGTGTAACTTCATTGCGTGAAGTGGTGGAGTTGATGGTTCGGTTGGGTTACGAACCTGAGTTGAATATGAATGCATTGGAAGGAAAAGCAAATATCAAATTATCCCGCAAACTCATTTACCAGATTGGATTAACCGGATTTGCTTTTGGAAATATCATGTTGCTTTCCTTTCCTGAATACCTTGCAGGTGAAAATGGTTTGTCTGCTTCATGGAAAAATATTTTCGGTTACCTGAATTTGGCATTGGCAATACCTGTTGCTGTTTATGGAGCGCAGGATTATTTCGTGAATGCATTTAAAGGATTGCGTGAAAAATATTTCAATATTGATTTGCCAATTGCATTGGGAATTTTAGCCATGATGGTTCGGAGCAGTTATGAAATCCTTTCTCACACAGGTGCCGGCTATTTTGATTCAATGAGTGGATTGATTTTCTTTTTATTGTTGGGAAGATATTTTCAGAATAAAACTTATGAAACACTTTCGTTTGAGCGCGATTACAAATCGTACTTCCCGCTTGCTGTTCAATTGAAAAGTAAGGAAGGAGAAATTTCTATTGCTGTCAGCAAGCTAAAACCAACTGATAAAATTATTATTCACAGCGAAGAAGTTATTCCTGCTGATGCAATTTTACTGAGCCCGCATGCTTCTATTGATTTCAGTTTTGTCACAGGAGAATCAGCACCCGTTTTGAAAATGAAAGGTGATACTATATATGCTGGTGGGCGACAAAAGGGTTCGGCTATTGAATTGGAAGTTTCGCAAACTGTATCGCAGAGTTATCTCACTCGCTTGTGGAATAATGATGCATTCACCAAAAAGAAAAATGAAACTATTTCGAGATTGGCTGATACCATTTCTAAATATTTCACCATCGTAATTATTTTAATTGCAGTTACCGCATTTCTTTACTGGTATCCGAAAAATATAAAAACTGCCATGCAAGCATTGACCGCGGTTTTAATTATCGCATGTCCATGTGCCTTAGCCATTACAGTTCCGTTTACAATGGGACATGTAGTTCGATTCCTTGGTCGCATTGGTTTCTATGTAAAGAACACAGCGGTAATTGAAACATTGGCAAATTGTGATACAATCGTATTTGATAAAACCGGAACACTTTCGTTGCAGGATGAATCGGATTTGAATTTTGTAGGTGATGTATTAACATCGAATCAAAAATCAATGATTGCATCGCTCGCGTACCAATCATCGCATCCGCTCAGCAGAACCATGTATGAAAGTTTGAAAAATTTCGGACTGAAAAAAGTTCGTGATTTTGTTGAAACTCCCGGAAAAGGAATTGAAGGATTGATTGAAGGAAAAAAAATTAAACTAGGTTCTGCAACTTTTGTGGCAGCAGAAAACAGAAATCTCATTAACAATCAAACGGTTTTTATTCAGATAGAAAATGAAGTGTTGGGGTATTTATCTTTTAAGCAAGCCTACCGAAAAGGATTGAGTGGATTGATGAAAAATTTACGAAACAGATTTTCTCTATTTCTTTTATCAGGTGATAACGATGGAGATAAAAAATTTCTTTCTGAATTTTATCAAGCTGATGAAATGTATTTTAATCAATCACCATCTGAAAAACTGCAATTCATAAAACAACTGAAAGACCAAGGAAAAAAAGTAGTAATGGCCGGTGATGGATTAAACGATGCGGGTGCTTTGCAGCAAGCAGATGCCGGAATATCTATCACCGATAAAATCACACAATTCACTCCGGCATCAGATGTAATAATGGATGGAAAAATTGTTGATCGCTTGCCGGAAGTTTTGAAATTCACCCGTTCAGGTTTAAATATTATCAAGGGAATATTTATTGTTTCACTTGCATATAACATCATCGGAATTTCATTTGCTGTGCAAGGCACTTTATCGCCATTAGTTGCTGCGATACTGATGCCGTTGTCTGCTTTTACTGTTATTATTCTTTCTTACATTTTTGTTTACATCATTGCAAGAAAACAAAAATTTATTTGATTGAATGATAGAGTGCGTGACCACATGCACAGAGGCAGACGAAATAGTTTTAATCAGTGTCCCTGATTATTTACAGCCACCACATTAAACTTTAATGTGAATTCATCTGAAATCATTTTATCGCCGATATTCGGAAAAAAAGTTTTTGAACCATACTTAATATCAAACTTCGTGCGGTCAACAATTGCAGCACCGGCACAGGTTATTTCTTTTCCGTTCATTTTAAAAATTGCATCAAATGAAATTTCATTCGTTTTATCCTTAATGGTGAGATTGCCTTTTACTGAATGTGTAGGGCCATCTTTTACCACATCTTTTATTGCAGTTAAAGAAATTATTTCAAATTTTGATTTTGGAAATTTTGCTATGCTGAAAAAATCTTCTGACTTTAAAACTGTTTCGAGTTTTGTTTTTTTCTTTGCCGGTTTCAGGTCTTTATCTTCAATTGAAGCCATATCAAATTCAAAAGCGCCGGTAATATTTCCATGGTTATTTTTTAGTTCTCCACTTGTAAATCGCAGCGTGCCATTGTGTTTTCCGATCGCACTTTCAGCAAACCATTCGAGTGAACTTTGTGCAGCGTCGACTGTATAAATATCAGTATGAAAATTGTTGGTGGTAAAAGACACTAACAATATTGAAACAAAAAAGATAACAGTGCATGAAATTGTTTTTAGCATATAATTTGGTTTTTATTTCTTGAAGAATTTTCTGATTAAGTGTTTCTTGTTTTTAAAGCAGATTTATTATTGAATGGAATTAGATTCTTATTACTTCAACTTTAAAAAGTTTTTTGTCAGCCACAAAAGTTCCGAACGGTAAAAAAGAAGCAAGAAGTGCCCAGAAAGTTTTTAAACTGCTCCATTGTTCATCAGCTTTCAGAATCATGACCCATGTGCAATAGGCGATAAACAATAAACCATGAATCATTCCTATATATAAATTGGGTTCAGGTAATGCAAATACATATTTCAAAGGCATACCAATTCCAATCAATACTAAAAAGCTTATTCCTTCAAGATAGGCGAGCAGGCGCAGTTGGTTGATTTTTGTTTTAAGCATAATTTATTATTAGGGAATTTATTAAAAAGCAAGGAAAAAAATTAAACCGGTTTAAGTCAGTTTCAACCATTTAGCCTGGAGATTTTTAATTGCATTCATTCCGGTTTTCCCCAATGATAGCGTAAATTCATTCACATACAAATTAATGTGCTGTTTCATAACAGTTTCATTCATTTCCTGAGAATATTGTTTTACAAATTTCATGGTTTCTTCCTGGTGCTGCCATGCATATTCAATACTTCGTTTTATAATTCTGCTAATAGAAGAATGAAATTCGGAACCTTCAGAAGTATTTGTAAATATTCCACCGAGCGGAATAGGAGAGTGGGTTTCAGTTTCCCATCGCTCACCTAAATCGCAAATCTTTTTTAATCCTTTCGCCTGATAAGTAAAACGATTTTCGTGAATAATAACTCCGGCTGTAACTTCATCATTCAACAATGCATTTTCAATTGCTGAAAAAACCAGAGTAGTTTTATTGCTGATGAACGGATAAAATATTTTCAATAATAAATGTGCTGTAGTGTACTTACCCGGAATGGCGACCCGTGCAGTTATTAAATCTTCATCAATCATTTCCTTTTTCGAAATCAAAATCGGACCGCAACCATTACCCAAAGCAGCACCTGAATCGAGCAACGAATATTTATCCTGCAAATACAACCATGCATGAAATGAAAGTTTGGTAACCGGTAATTCATTGTTAAAAGCTTTTTCATTCAGCGATTCAACATCAGCAAACACAGGTTCAAACTGTATTCCTTCGCAAGCAATTTTATTGTGCAGCATTGCATAAAAAATAAAAGTATCGTTCGGGCAGGGGCTTAATCCGAGTTTGATTTTACTCATTGCGCTTCAATAAAATTTATTAACCAGGCATTCAGATTATTTATAGCGAGCGGAATATCCCACTTGCTTTTATCTCTTGGTTCAATATAGTTAGAGATGCTACGGATTTCTATCCAGGGGATTTTATACTGTGCACAGCAATAGGCAAATGCTGCACCTTCCATACTTTCAACTGAAGCGTGAAAACTCTTTTTCACTTTTGCAATGCTTCTGTCGTTACCGTGAACTGTATTTACTGTTATACCAGACACATCGCTTAATTCATTTTCAAAAATATATTCGCTAATTAATTTTCCATTCATAAACGGAAACTCATCTTGCTTAATAAACCCCAATTCAATAAATGAAATAAATTTTTCACCATCTTCTGCACCGATATCTCCAAACCTTTCATCCATAACATTTACAACTTCACCAATATTTATTTCAGAAAAAAACGAACCTGCAATTCCAGCATTAATTGCTAAATCGAAATTAATATTTTCAGTAAAAAATTTAGTGAGATGAAAAGTTGTTGCTACCATTCCAACTCCGGTAATTAAAAAAGTGATTGAATGATTTGAAATTTTTATAGTAGAAATATTTTCATCAAGTGAAATTTTATATTTTTCAATTAATGGTTTCAGTTCGTCATGTGTTGCAGCAACTATCAAAATATTCATTCGTCAAATCTAAAGTCTTTCAAAATAATTTATTTAATAAAATTAAAATGAATAGAATGAGTGATAAGATTTTACCACTGAATCTTATCGTTTAAATTTCAGGTTTTTAAATACTCACATCTTCAATATTTTCTTAGAATTAAATTTACCGGATTTAAAATCAGAAATCAACAAAGTATAAAGACCGTTCTGATAACCTGATAAATTAAAATGGAGTTCGTTTTCTCCAGTAGATAAAAGAAAGACATGCCGAGAAATAATTTTTCCATCATTTCTGAGAATAGTTACAGAGATATTATTTTCTTCGGTTGCCATTAACTTTATAAAAGTAAAATCGTGTGCAGGATCAGGATATGGCTCACTTATTAAAAACATTTTTGGTTCAAAAACTACCTTTCGTACCTGTGAAAAGACCGCTTTACCAAATGCATCCACTTCTTTGATTCTATAATAGCGGATTCCAATTTTATTTTCTTCGGCATCAATAAAATTGTATTGGTGTGAGTTAACTGATGTACCCGAACTTTTTATTTTTCCAATTTCACGAAATGTATCAATCTTTTCATCCATCACTTCTAATAAAAAATAATCACTATTAATTTCTGATGCGGTAATCCATTGAAGTAAAGCATCAGTCTGGTTATATAATTCGGCAATGAATGAAACCAATTGAACGGATAGTACGGATGGCTCTTCGGCAAATGCACCCATATCTATTGGTGTGAAACTGTTACGGGTTAATCCATTATAATCAAAAGTGGTAATGTTTGCAATAATTCCTCCGGCTTTGTTTGCAAGTGATGCTTGCGGTATGCGTAAATCAATTATTATAGCAGAAACACCTTCTCCAGAATTAACAAACAATGGATTTGAAGTAATACTGTTAGCATCTTTTCTGGTTGTGCTTGTCCTAGTTGCCAGTGGGTTCTGATTGGCTGTTCCGTTGTAACCAATAATTCCATTTGTCCCGGTTACATATAAATCGTTGTAGTTGCTATTCGTATTAGTAAGATTGGCAAAGCGCATGGCATAATTAAAGCCGGCTGCATTGTTGTTCGACCGTGCATTGAAAAAAATATTATTGCTTATTTCTCTTGTGGAATTGGCGGTGGCTGTTGAAATAAATGCTGCAGATAAGGAGGATGAATTAGTAGAGCCGTTACAACCACCAATGTAAACAGAATTGAAATTATAATTATCAGTTCCGGCAACTTCATTAAATCCATTGATGGTGTAACCTGTATTGATTCCGGCACCTGACGCATCTAATCCAAGATCAATTACATTATTTGTGAAATGAGTAGTGCCGAGGTTGCTTCCGGTATTGCCAATAAAAATTCCATTGATGCTTGCTGCCGTTGACGAGGGAGAAAGTACTAATGAATGAACAAAATTTCCATCGAAGTAATTTGTGCCTCCGGTTCCGTTTACCGGACGATAAAAAATACCTGTTACACTTACAGCAGCCGATGCATGATTGTTGAGTAAACTGTAAACATGATTACCTCTTATATATTGATCAAAAGAGGTTGCGGTAAAAGATATTCCAACAACTGAAGCGGATGAAGCAATTGAAGTAGAAGCTGATGTATTTGTTAAATTTCTAACCGTGTTGCCCGTAATTGTACTTGATGTAACCATGTAGGAAACATCAATTCCAATTACCTGACCTGCACCTGTACCGGAATAATTGTTATTGAGATTGGCAACTGTATTTCCTGAAATTAAAAGTTGGTTGGAGGAATTAGTGATTGTGATACCTGTAACAGTTTGCAAGCTGAGAGCAGCCGAAATAGAAAAAGAAAAAGCATTAATGCTATTTGAAGTTATTAAACTTCCGATCGTATTATCTGATATAGTTCTGATGTTTCCGGCGCCCGCTTGTGAAATAGTGATGCCTGTGAAACTGTGATTGATGGTTGCAGATCCAATAACTGTTACTGCACCTATTGTGTTATTCGAAATCGTTATCACTCCGCTGCTTCCTGTATGTGCTATGCCGAAACTTCCGGCCCCGCTTGTTAATGATGTAACCGAAATTGATCCGGTGCCCGTTCCGCTTCCAATTGTATTGGTTAATACAGTTGCTCCGCCATTGATGATTCTTATGCCACAAAATATTCCCGGAGCCGAGGCAGTGCTGTTATTGTTGCAAATCCAGCTCATGTTTGCAATTGTATTGTTTTCGATGGTGTTGAGTGATGTAGTTAAACCATCGACATTTATTCCAATAAAAGTTGAATTCACACTTCCGTTTTGTGTCCATGCACTGCCGGTTGCAATAATTTTTCCATATGATTGAATCGCGATACTGTAAATTTCTTCATTGAAGCCGTCAATCTCTGTCATTACATATCCGGTTGAATTGAATGAAAGATCGGTGTTCCATCATTGTTATATCGAACCAAAGCAAAATCAATATCAGAATTATCATTGTATGCATATCCACCGGCTACAATTTTTCCATCAGATTGTATCAAAACAGAAAACGATTCTGAATCACCGGAGCCGATCTGAGAAGTTAGTTTTCCATTTGTTCCAAAGCTTTTATCAGGTGTTCCGTTTGCATTGTAACGGGCAATTGCCATCTCATGATAAATGGAAACGACTGCTGACCCAACAACAATTATTTTTCCATCTTATTGAATCGCAATTGTATCTACCCGATCATCGTGAAAATTAAAATCAGTAATTACCACTCCATTTGTGCCGAACGAATTATCAATTGATCCATCAGTATTTAACCTTAGAAGAAAAAAATCATTGCCTGCACCGGAATTATAGCAAACACCTGCTGCAACAATTTTTCCATCGCTTTGAATAGCCACTGCATTGGCATTGCAATAATCACCGATAAGTTGTGCGTAAATTCCAGTGCCATTGAAACTGTTATCCAGAGTACCATCTGTTTTGTGGGCAATTCCAACATGGTCATAATCGCCGGCACTGTCATTCATATAACCTGCAACCACAATTCAACCGTTTGATAGTATGGCAATGGCATATGTTTCATCTTCATGCCCTGCATTATCAGTAGTATTAATTCCAATAGCATTATATGAACTGTCAAGATCGCCCAGTTGCTAAGCAAGTAGTTTTCCATTGTGAATTGTGACAGTCAGAATTATTATTCCAATTAATTTATTCATGAATACCCGACTTTGTTTTCAAAAAAGCGATGTTGAATCAAGATAATTTCATTGATTAGAATCATCTGGCATACTAATTTTTATCAGACTAGATTATAAATGGATTTCATCATCTGTTTTTTATAAGGTGAATAATTTTTTTAGTTGATAAAAATCAATGATGTGATTGATGATAGTCAATGCAATGAAAGCTTGTCGGGTATAGGTTTGCATTGTTAAAATTTTTTTAAACAATTAAAAACTAAAAATCATGTCACTCTTAGTTAGAACAAACGGAAACATGTTTCCGAATTTAGTGGACGATTTGTTAAACGACACTTTCGTTACTCCTGATTTATTTGATTTCAATGTGAACAATGCCTTTAGAGGTTTAGCAAAAAAAATGCCTTCAGTAAACATCACTGAAACTGACCGTGAATTTAAAATTGAACTAGCTGCTCCCGGATTGGAGAAGAATGATTTTAAAGTGGAAGTAGATAAAAATTTATTAACCATCAGCTCTGAAAAGGAAGAAGAAAAAAAAGAAGAAGATAAAAACTTCTACCGCAGAGAATTTTCTTACAATTCATTCAGTCGTTCATTCACACTTCCGGAAAATGTACTTTGCGATAAAATTGATGCGAAGTACGAAAATGGAATTCTGAATATATCCATTCAAAAAAAAGAAGTGGCATTTTCAAAACCAGCTAAAGAAATTAAAGTTTCTTAAAAGGTTTTGATTCATTAAGAGCCCTCCGGATAGTGAGTCATGGAGGGCTTTTTTATTCTGTTGTCTTGTCCTGAGAAAAGTTGACTCAAAAAAGGTCAACACTGATGCATACTAAAAACGATTTAATAATTGATTCTGCTGATTATTGCGCCATGTATTACTTGACTTCTTATTGGGGAATATTAAGTAGTGATTTGACTTTAGTGGTTGGTGTTATAAAAAGTAAGAAGTTGGACGAAATTGATAATTATTATTGAATCTCCGCAAAACGGAAATGAAAATCGCTAATGGATTGATTCGGTTTATTGTTTGGTTTCAGTGATTGACCAATTCGAAATTGACTTAGTGGTAGAAACAAATACAAATTGAATATTTAAAGTGCTCACACAGAAAGTTCCGGTTTTGCTCACATTGTAAATTCATTCAGATTTGGTGGGATATAAGCTTGCATTGCGGCAATGGTTAAAGAATAATCAATCACCGTTCCATTAATATTATAAGATGAGTCGGTTCCTGTTTTGGAAACCATAAGCACATCGGATGAAGTAGCACCTGAAGATACAACGAGGGTATTGAAAAAGTCGTTTGAAAGTGTTCCAACATAAGTGTGATAAATAAAGACCTGTTATCCTTTTTTATGAACGATGAAAATGCGATAAGTATAACGGTAATGACATCCGTGCTCAGCACTGTAAAGAAAAATTTCTACAACTTGGTTTTCATTGCGTTTTTTTAATTGATTTAAATGATATTAAGAACCTATTTGTATCTGAAAACAGAAGCATGATAACAATCAATCAAATGATTGATTGTTTTCTTTTCCTTTTTTAATCACTGATGAAATAGATGACAATATTTTTTTACTTAATTCCGCATTGCGGAATAGCAAGAACTATAAAGTGATTTTTTCCAGTTTATTCTGATCCAGAATTTTTATGGTATTTCTTATTATTTCAATGGCACCTTCATCTTTAAATTCCGAAAGTGTTCTTACTAATGTTTCTTTTGCAGTGCCAACAAGATTGGCTAAATCTTCCCTGGAGAATGAGGAAATAGAAGCGTTGTCCACTAAGTTTGTATGATATTTAATTTGTAATTCTAATAATGCTTTCGCCACTCTTTGCCGAACACTATCATAAGCGAGTGTAAGTAGCCGGGATTCTTTTTCATGAAGGTTATGACAAATAATATTCATGAATTTTCTTCCTGCTTCTGCATTTCCGAATATCAATTGGAAAAAATCTTTTTTTGGAATCAAACTGACTTCACAATCTTCTAGTGCTTCAGCCGTATCGTAATGATCGGTATTTTCAAGTAATGACATGTATCCCAGAAAATCTCCTGCTCCATGAACACCGGAAATAAATTTTTTTCCGTCTTCATTTGTATTATAAGTTTTTACTTTTCCTTTTTGAATAAAAAACAATTCATGCGAATGACTGTTTTCCGAAAACAATTTTTCTTTCCTGAAATATTTTTTCAGTTCAAAGTTGCTTGCCATTTCTTTCAATTCATTCAGTTCATTTGAATCAAAAAAGGTTTTACTGAAATCAACCGGAGAACTGTCTGAAGCATTTTTCCTAGCATGTTCATTTTTCTTTAACCGCAGCTCAACTGAATTTAACAAATCACTTTTATCAAATGGTTTGGCGATATAATCATCGGCACCAAGGTTCATTCCCTTGCGAAAACTCCTTTGTTCAACTTTTGCTGTCAGAAAAATAAATGGAATACCTGCAGTGTTTGAATTATTACTGAGCAATCGCAACACACTGAATCCATCGAGTACCGGCATTGCAACATCACAAATAATTAAATCCGGAATGATGGATTGGGCTTTTTCCAATCCAAGTTTGCCGTTCGAAGTAGTTTCTACCTCGTAACCTGAAATCTCAAGCATTCCAGCAATGTTATCACGCACAGATTTATTGCCTTCAATTACCAGAATTTTTTTCAAGATTATAGTTTGTTTAAAGATAAGCTCTTTGCAATTGGCAACTTTTTTTCTGTTTAGTTCTGATCGCAGTAAAAGAACTTCTGATTTATCTTGAATCGAATATGAATAGATTGTGTAATTTCTTTTATGATATTAATCACTTGTATTTTTAATTTAACTGGAATGGAATTTTATAATAAAGATTACCTAGTTCGTTGATGAATATCATATTAATGAGAATATCGGAGGCAGAACTTTGTATTAATAAAAAACAGAATTAATGAAAAAGAAATTAATGTTGGTGCTTTCCTTATTGGTTTTTGCAGTTTTCAGAAGCACTGCGCAAAATGATAATGCCATACTCGAAAAAATATTGACTGAAGATTCAACAGCAGTAAACGCATTGGTTTTGTATCCTGATTCAACAAGGAGATCAATTCTTGAAGCATCTCAATTCCCTGAAGTGTTACTTAAAATGCAATCCATGCAGGAAAATTCGCAGAAAGAATTCAATACAATACTTTCTCCTTATACTCAAGAGGTGCAACAGGTTTTTTATAATCTCACTCGTTATCCCGGCTTAATAAATCAATTAGTAGCAGGAGGAAAAAAAAGCAAATCGCAACTGCAAAATATTGCTGATAATTATCCTGATGAAATCAAAGACGATGCTGTGGTGTATGGTAAAAAATATTTTGATGTGTTGAATTCAATTGATCAATTTTCAAAGAAAAATAATTCTGAATTTGAAAATGTGATTTCAACTTATTCAAATGAATCCAATCATGTATTCAGAGATTTAGTTGAATTACCTGAAGTGCTTAATATATTGACTGATAATATTAAAATGACGGTTATGATTGGTGATTTGTATCGAAGAAATCCGACATGGGTGCTTCATAAAACTGATTCATTGAATATGGAAGCTGCTCGACAACACGCTGAGGAGTTAGCTGATTGGAAAAAGAAAATGGATGAAGATCCGGATGCGAAAAAGCAATTGGAAGAATCGGCAAAAAAATATGCTGATGAAAACGGTTATCGTACTGATGTGTATTCGAGCCCGCGTACTGATGTGTTCATTGATCATTACTTAGTTTATCCATATCCATACTGGTTCGGTTATCCGGGATGGTATCCACATTATTATTGGTATCCATATCCTTACTGGTATGATTGGGGATTTTATTATGGCCCTTACGGACAAATAATTATCTTCAATTATCCTTCTTATTATTTTACTTATTGGTTCTTTTATCATCCTATGAATTTTTATCACTATCCATATTTGTGCAATCACTTTGTTAATCATTATTATGGCCATCATCATTCCTACATGAATGGAAACGCGCCTGTTAGAAACTGGGTGAATCAAAATGAAAAATATTTTTCCAAAGATTTTGCAACTAATGATTTAAGCCGTATAAATCAAATTAAAGAATTTGGTCAGTTGCAAAAAGATGTTTCAGATTACAATGTTAGCCGGCCTGCTAATCAGCAATTAACCACTCAGCAATATATTCAGACTTATAAAGAAAAATATCCTGATTTGAATGTGAAGCCAACCGTACAACCAATGGAAAGTAAGGATCAATGGTTTCAGCAACCACCTGCCAAGCAGCCACCAATAAAAGTTCCTTCACCAACTCAAAAGGATAAACAGCCAATTCAGATTCCGCAAAATCAACCAACCCCATTTCCTCAGCCAAAATTTGATCAGAATAAAAATGCTCAGGATTTTCATAAGCAAACATGGGAGCAAAACAGGCCTCCGGTGTTTACTCCCAAAGTGAATCCACAACCAATTCCTAAGCAACAGCCAAAGTCAACTCCTCAACCAAAAACAGATCCACCTAAAACTCAAAAGCAAGTAACCAAACCAAAATAATTTTAAGCAGTATATATTTCAAGCATTTTTTTATCAGTATTAAATTTGCTTTTGCTAAATAGTTATTTATGAATGAACGAAAAATTATAGTGACAAAAGCATCAGGTAATAAAGCAGTTTATTCTGCCGAACAACTTCGAAAATCATTACATAAATCCGGAGCTGAAGATGATACAATTAATTTCATTTTGCACAGTATAGAACCACAGCTTTATGATGAGATTCCAACAAAAAAAATATATCGTATTGCTTATGCAATGCTTAAAAAAACTTCGAAGCAGCAAGCTTCAAAATATAAACTGAAGGCAGCGATATTTGAATTAGGGCCTTCCGGTTATCCGTTCGAACTGTTTATTGCTGAAATTTTAAAACACAAAGGATACAAGGTTCAAACAGGAAAAATTATATATGGAAAATGTGTGAAACATGAAGTTGATGTGATTGCTGAAAAAGAAGACAAGCATTTTATTATTGAATGTAAGTTTCACCAAAGCGCAGGAATTATTTGTGATGTGAAAGTTCCGTTATACATACATGCAAGATTTAACGATATTGAAAATCAAGAACACCATCAAACTGCTGACTCTGAAAAAAAATATCATCAAGGATGGGTGGTTACAAATACCCGATTTTCAAGTGATGCAGTTAAATACGGTGTGTGCGCAGGTTTGCATCTTTTGGGTTGGGATTATCCGCATAAAGCAAGTTTGAAAGATCAGATTGATGAAGCCGGTTTGTATCCGATAACTTGCTTGCACACACTAACACGAATTGAAAAGCAGCAAATACTTGATAAGCAAATTGTGTTATGCAAAGATTTAATTAATCAGGAAAGTGTGCTGTTAAAAATTGGAATCAATCAACAACAGAGAAGTGTAATTATAAATGAAGCAAAAAAATTGTGTGATGGAAATATTCCGAATTAATATTTTTATAAAATAACAGGCTAAGGATACTATTCGAAAATTCGACTTTGATTATGCAATTGAAATATTGATTTGATATTGCTCAATACCTGAACTGATAGTAATCATGATACACAGGTTTAAAATTAGTTAACTTCACATGTATAAGGAATTGTAAAATTAATTCTTAAAAAAATTTATGGAATCAATAAATCTACCAGCGCTTTCATTATTGAAAAACTTTAATGAAGTGGGAATAACTGATGTTTCTAGGGTGGGGGGGAAGAATGCCTCACTTGGAGAAATGATTCAGCATCTTGCTCCGAAGGGAATAAAAATTCCTGAAGGATTTGTAATTACCGCATGTGCATTTTGGGAATTTATTGATGCAAATAATCTTCGTGAAAAGTTAGTGGCAATTCTTTCTCAGCTGAACAGAAATGATTTTTCAAACCTGCGCGAAACAGGAAGTCAGGCGAGAGATTTATTGTTGAATGCAAAAATTCCTGACGATTTGAAAGAATCAATTAAAGATGAGTATGAAAATCTTTGCAGGCATACTGTTAAAAATATTTCGGTAGCAGTTAGGAGCAGTGCCACGGCTGAAGATCTTCCAACTGCAAGTTTTGCAGGACAGCATAATTCATATCTAAATATTTCAGGAATAGAAAATTTATTGATTGCTGTACAACAATGTTTTGCATCGTTGTTTAACGACCGTGCAATTAAGTATCGCGAAGACAAAGGATTCGACCACATGGCTATCGCGCTTTCAGTTGGCGTGCAACGAATGGTTCGTTCAGATTTGGCTTGTGCAGGCGTTGCTTTCACCAATGAACCGGAATCTGGTTTTCAAAATTTGATTCTTATAACCGGAAGCTGGGGGCTTGGCGAAAATGTGGTTCAGGGCGCTGTGAATCCCGATGAGTTTTATGTATTCAAACCATCGTTAAAAAATAATTTCTATCCAATCATTCAAAAAAAACTCGGAAGCAAATCGAATACGATGATTTATTCAGACGAGAAATCTTCTACTGAAAGTTTTATCATGAACATTGATACGCCTGATGAAAAAAAGCAACGATGGATTTTGAATGATGCTGAAGTAAAACAAATTGCTGATTGGTGTTTGCTGATTGAAGAACACTATGGTCAAGTGATGGATATTGAATGGGCGAAAGATGGAATCACTAATGAATTGTTTGTTCTGCAAGCTCGACCTGAAACTATTCATACAGGAAAACAAAATGTTTTTAAAGAATATTCTTTGAAAGAAAAAGGAAAAAAAATTGTTGAAGGTGCAGGAATTGGAAGTCGCATTACATCAGGTGTGGCACGAATTCTCTTATCACCAACTGAGTCAGACAAGTTACAACCCGGAGATATTTTAGTTACAACAATTACAAATCCTGATTGGGATCCGATTATGAAAAAAGCTTCAGCCATTGTTACTGATAAAGGCGGAAGAACAAGTCACGCAGCAATTGTTGCACGCGAGTTAGGAGCAGTTGCAGTTGTTGGTTCAATGGATGGGACGAAAAAAATAAAAGACGGTGAAATAATTACTGTGTCAACAATCGGAGGGAAGGATGGAATTGTGTACGAAGGAAAATTGAAATGGGAAGAACAAACTGTTGATATCAGCAATATCAAATTGCCTGAAACACAAGTGATGATGATATTGGGTGACCCTGAAAAAGCATTTCATCTTTCGTTTTATCCGAACAACGGAATTGGTTTGATGCGATTGGAATTTATCATCAACAGCACGATACAAATTCATCCGATGGCATTGGTGAAATTCAATTCGCTGAAAGATGAAAATGCAAAAAGGAAAATTGAAGAGTTAACTCATCATTTTCCTGATAAAGAAAAATACTTCATTGATAATCTGGCGCAAGCTGTTGCAACAATCGCTGCAGCATTTTATCCGAAAGATGTGATTGTGCGAATGAGTGATTTTAAAACCAACGAGTATGCAAATTTGATTGGGGGAAACGAATTTGAGCCGCACGAAGAAAATCCGATGCTAGGTTTCCGTGGTGCATCAAGATACTACAGTGACTATTACAGAGAAGGATTTCGGCTGGAATGTGAAGCGATGAAAAAAGTTCGCAACGAAATGGGATTAACAAATGTGAAACTGATGATTCCGTTTTGCAGAACAGTTGAAGAAGGAAAGAAGGTGATTGCCCAAATGGAGCAGTTCGGATTGAAGCGCAGAGAAAATGGTTTGGAGATTTATGTAATGGCAGAAATTCCGAGCAATGTGATTTGTGCTGATGAGTTTGCAAAAATATTTGATGGCTTCTCCATTGGATCCAATGATTTAACTCAACTCACACTCGGTATTGACCGAGATTCTGCATTGGTGAGTAATTTATTTGATGAAAAAAATGAAGCGCCGAAAACAATGATTGCAATGATGATTAACCGTGCAAAAAATGCTAAATCAAAAATCGGTTTGTGCGGACAGGCACCAAGTGATTTCCCTGAATTTGCACAGTTTTTAGTGGAGCACGGAATTGATAGCATTTCATTTAATCCCGATGCACTCATAAAAGGAATTGAAAACATTCACAAGGCAGAAAAAAAAATTAAACAACATCATATCACTGGATTTCAATATCAATAATTATTTTAAAACAAACACAATGAAAACTTTAGAAAATAAAACAGCAATTATTACAGGTGCAGGTTCGGGAATGGGAAAAGCAATGGCAATACTTTTTGCCTGCGAAGGAGCAAATGTTATTGTATCAGATTTGAAAACAGAAAGAGTTGATGCAGTAGTAAAGGAAATTATTTCAGCCGGAGGAAAAGCTACCGGTGTAGCAGTCAATGTATCGAAAGAAGAAGAGGTAAAAAAAATGATTGATACTGCAATGAATACTTACGATGGATTAGACATACTCGTGAACAATGCAGGTGTGATGGATGATTTCATACCGGTTGCTGATGTAAGTAATGAATTATGGAACAAAGTAATTGGCGTAAATCTGAATGGACCTTTTTACACTTGTCGCCTCGCCGTTCCTTTGATGCTGAAAAGGGGAAAAGGTGTTATCATAAATATTTCATCAATCGGTGGATTGAATGGCGCGCGCGCAGGAGCTGCTTATACGGCTTCAAAACATGCACTCATCGGTCTTACAAAAAATATCGGTTACATGTATGGAACAAAGGGAATCAGATGCAATGCCATTGCACCCGGAGGTGTAACAACAAATATTATGGAAGGTGCAAACCCGAATGCTTTTGGTTACGAAAGAATGAGTGGAGGATTCGCTACAAACATCCGCATGGCTGAACCAAATGAGATTGCTGAACTCGCTCTTTATCTCGCTTCAGATAAATCAAGTTTTGTGAATGGAACTGTAATTGTTGCTGACGGTGGTTGGACAGCATATTAAAAAATATTATATTCTATATTCGAAAAAAAGAATTTCTATCTGCAATTTTCCATAATCTATAGCAGCTTAAAGCAAACAATGGGGCAGCCAAAATATCAATCGAATAATGTACATGCTGTTTCAATAAAAAAGCAGCCACCAGAAAAGTACTGAGCATAAAAATTATTTTCAACCATCGCCTTTCTTCAAAAAGAAAAATCAAAAACAAGATGGAAACATGCCCGGAGAAGAAAAGATCTTTGTCAATGTAATTTCCAGCGTATGCAAACCGACCGATAAACGGATCGACAAGATCAATGTATCCTGATGGTGCATTTAAAGGAACAAGCCAGATACTTATTATTCGAAGAAAGGTGAGAAGAAGATAACACTGCAAAACCCGGAGAAGCATAACCGGAAATTTGTAAAATGAAAAAACTGCAACAACAATAGTTGAATAAATAAGCACAAAGATGGCCGTTGAAAAATTTTGCGGAGTCAGGATATTTAATAACTCATCATTAATCACAATGCCATTTCTGCTTTGTATAAATAAAAAAAATTGTGGTATGAAAATAAGTACCGCACATAAACCAATTGTGGTTATAAGTAATTGAAGTCTGAAAGACCGGATACGCAATGCCTTTTGCCAACTAAGATTACTTTCTTTGAATTGACTGATCATGTTTTTTTCAGAATAGTTTTTCCACTTGCTTCTTCTGACTAATTGCATAATCGTATCCTGTTTTAAAAATATTTTCTGCATCATCCATATCCAGTATTCCGAATTTCGAAAGGAGGGGAGGTTCAATAAATAAATGACACATCGTTTTTTTCTGTTTCATACTTTCTGAAACTGCAATGTGAAAACTTCGGTCAATCACATTGGCAATACTCAGCTTCTTACATTCAGCATTCAGTGGATTTACATGTGAAGCAATAATAATATCACAGTTATTGAGCAAAGGTTCTACTGGTAAATTATTGGTAAGCCCTCCCTCCAATATTGTCATGTTTCTATATTCAACAGGTTCGTAAAAAGCAGGCATTGCAGAACTTCCAAGCAGCACCGGCACCAATTCTCCTTCAGAAAAATAAACCGGTTTGCAATTAATAAAATCTGTTGCGCAAACAGTCAAAGGCAATTTAAGTTTTTCGAAAGTCAGGTTTTTAAAATGGAATTCTAAATCTGTTTGCAAAGCAGTTGGTTTAAAAATTCCACCCTGAGTTAATCTCAAATCTGTTATGCGATACATTTTAGTAGAAGCGGCAATTTTGAAAATTTCATTGGCTTGGTAACCAGCGGCATAATAGGCCCCCACAATGCTTCCAACACTCACGCCCGAAATTATTCCGGGCTTAATACCAAATTCTTCCAGTGCTTTTATAATTCCGATGTGAGCAATTCCTCTTGCTGCGCCTCCAGATAATGCTAATCCGATTTTGGGCATTGTTGGTTTGTTAAATATTCTTCTTGTAAATTCTGTATCGCTTGTAAATTTTTCCTCCAAATTTTTCTGCCACACTTCGCATTGGTTTGTTGGTTTCCAAAATCAAGTGACTATCAATAAAAGATAAATTTCTTTTCCGTGCTGAATTCAAAAGTGTTATGGCAAGTATGGCAGTAAGTCCACAGCCTTTCCATGGGTCTTTAACAGCACCAAGAAATAAATCCAATTGTTTTGACTTTTTACCGGAAGAAAGAATATGTATAAAACCAAACGGAAAAAGTTTGCCTCCAGCTTTTTTAATTCCTGCACTGATGTCGGGCGACGAAACAATAAATGCAATTGGATTATTGTATTCGTCAGTAACCACTTTACTGAATTCCGGATCGAGCATTGGCAGGTATTTTTTTGCCAGGTCAAACATTTCATTCTCGCTCATTTCAATAAATCCATACAATGATTTATAAGTTTCATTCATCAGGCCCATAACCGGAATAATAAATTTTTTTAATTCACTTCGCTTGCTGAACTCCATAACTTTAATTTTCGGGTTTTTAATTACCCGCTCATAAATACTTTGATATAACGGAGGGATTTCCGATGGTACCTTAATATTGTAAACCACACAGTCAATTTCTTTTTCAAAACCATTTTGTTCAACCAGTTTTGGCAGGTATTCCATGTTGGTTGCTGTGGCAATTACAGGTAAATACTGAAAACCTTCAATCTGCAATCCCTGTGGATCTTTATCTGAAAAACCAAACGGGCCAATCAGTTTGTTCATTCCCTTTTCTTTAGCCCATTGTTCAACAGCATATAATAAAGCTGTAGAAACTTCTATCTCATCAGAACACTCAAGATTAAAAAACCTTGCAGTGGTTTCATTATTGACTGAATTATATCCACGGTGTATGATCCCCATTATTCTTCCAGAAATTATTCCATTATTATAAGCAAGAAATAAAACAGTATCAGACTGCGATAACTGGTGATTGTATTTTGGGGTATAAAATTTCCATTCATCAGCATAAATGGGTGGAAGCCAGTTACTGTTTAGCGCATGAATTTTTTTCGGAAGGAAAATAAATTCCTTCAAATCAATTTTGTCAGAAACAGTTTTTATTTCAACCGGCATCATATAATGTTTCGGGTTAAAAATAGCAGGATGCTTCAGTTAAATTTATTATTGATTTGTAAAAGTGAGTTTTCCATTATTTTGAAAGAAGAAATACTGCTGTAGATAAACTGAGGTGGAGAATATCGGAGTCGAACCGACGACCTCTTGCATGCCATGCAAGCGCTCTAGCCAGCTGAGCTAATTCCCCATTTTAAAATTCAGAAGGCGCGCAAATATATTCAGCAGTTTAAATTTTATCTCATTCAAAATAATTTCTGTTTCATTTACTTTGCCGCACAAAAAAATATTGACATGGAAAACACACAACAATTTATAAACGCAAATAAGCAACGGTTCCTTGACGAGCTTTTTGATTTGCTTCGAATACCATCGGTGAGTGCTGACCCGAAATTTAAAGGTGATGTTTTAAAAGCCGCTGAGTTTCTTGCTGAGAAGTTAAAAGTTGCAGGAATGAATAATGTGGAGTTGATGGCAACCGATGGCAATCCGATTGTGTATGGTGAAAAAATTATTGATGCATCAAAACCAACTGTACTTGTGTATGGTCATTACGATGTACAACCTGCCGACCCATATGAGCTATGGACTTCACCACCATTTGAGCCAGAAATTCGTGACGAAAAAATTTGGGCGCGTGGTGCATGCGATGATAAAGGACAAACCTACATGCATGTAAAAGCAATTGAAGCTATGATTGCAAATAATGAATTGCTTTGTAATGTAAAAGTGATAATAGAGGGGGAAGAAGAAGTTGGTAGTGTGAATCTGAATCCATTTCTGGAAAAGTATAAAGACAAACTGAAAGCAGATGTTGTATTGATTAGTGATACATCAATGATTGCGAATGATTGTCCGAGTATTACAGTTGGATTGCGTGGATTGAGTTACATGGAAGTGGAAGTGGTGAGTTCCAATCGCGATTTGCATAGTGGAGTTTATGGCGGTGCTGTTGCGAATCCCATTAATGTTTTGTGTGAAATGATTGCATCGTTGAAAGATGAGAACAAGCACATAACCATTCCCGGTTTTTACAATGATGTTCGTGAACTTTCTGCTGACGAAAGAAAAGGGTTGAACTCAAGTCCGTTTAATCTGGAAGAATATAAAAAGGAATTGAAACTTACAGAAGTGGAAGGAGAGAAGGGTTACACCACTTTAGAAAGAACATCTATCAGACCAACTGTGGATGTAAATGGAATTTGGGGCGGATACATTGGAGAAGGAGCGAAGACCGTTCTTCCTGCAAAAGCAAACGCAAAAATCTCGATGCGCTTGGTTCCGAATCAGAACTCCGAAAAAATTTCCAACCTGTTTGCTGAACATTTTAAAAAGATTGCACCAAAATCTGTTACTGTTAAAGTAACTGCACATCACGGTGGCGAACCTGTAATTACTCCAACTGATACAGTTGCTTATCGCGCAGCATCCAAGGCAATGGAAAAAACTTTCGGCATTGTTCCACTTCCCGGTTACGAAGGTGGGAGTATTCCAATTGTTGCATCATTCGAATCCATTCTTGGATTGAAAACAATTTTATTTGGTTTCGGATTAGATACCGATGCCTTGCATTCTCCCAATGAAAATTATGGACTGTTTAATTTTTATAAAGGAATTGAAACCATTCCATACTTCTATCAGAACTATGCGGAGATGAGTAAGTGAAAAAATTTAATTGAGAAATTTATAAGAAAGAGCTCGACGAAAGTTGCGCTCTTTTTTTTGTCTCAGCAGGGTTTCTTTAATCAAAACCCTGCGTTTGCATGGCAGGTTCTGTTAGTATAAACCAGCTGTTTCAGAAAATTATTCATCAGTTATTTTTTTTCAATCCGACCTTCAATAATAAATTCATCGCTGCCAAACCATCGTGACTCTTCGTGGTTAGTGATGCTGTAATATTTTAACGGAGAATAAATTAAACTCTCACTCAGGTTGGCGATAAAGTTTTTTGAAAACAATTCTGCTTTTATCAATACAATAATTTTATTCTCATCAAATTGGATTTCTAAAACCCTTGTTCTTAATTCCTCCTCCTTTGCTACATATCTGATGGTGGTTGATTTGGAACTGTCCGTTGAATTTACAATTGTATCAACAATGTACTTTTCACTGAAAGTTGGATTGTGAATGTCAGCTGAAATGAAACTGTCGAACTCTCTTTTCCAGTCAACGGTTACAAAACGGTTTTCTTCGCGCTCACCATTCACACTCGCAACTTTTAAAACAGAAGCACCGCTTGCATGCAGTTTTTCAATATCAGCATTCATAAAAGTGCTCAGGTCAAAATAAGAATTTTGATTCGCAGCTTTTTTATTTTCGGAACACGAATTGAAAAAAGTTATAATCAATAATGCACACAGTAGTTTTTTCATTGGATAATTAATATTTCTCCTGTCATTTCTTTTGGTTGTGCAAGTCCCATTATTTTTAAAATAGTAGGAGCGAGGTCCGAAAGTTTTCCGGGTTTTAGTGTTGGTTTAAAATTTCTGTCAATCAGAAAAAACGGAACCGGATTTTTTGTGTGTGCCGTGTTTGGTGTTCCATCTTCATTAATCATATAATCAGCATTGCCATGATCTGCAGTTAAGAAAATTGTATAATCATTATCCAACGCCGTTTCAACCACTTCGCTTACACATAGGTCCACAGTTTCAACTGCTTTCATAACAGCGGTAAAAACTCCTGTGTGGCCAACCATATCTGCATTGGCAAAATTCAAACAAATAAAATCGGCGCTCTTATTTTTCAGTTCCGAAACAATAGCATCTTTAACTCCGAAGGCACTCATCTCCGGTTGCAAATCATAAGTCGCCACTTTCGGCGATGGAATCATAATTCGCTTTTCGCCATCAAAAGGTCTTTCTCTTCCACCTGAAAAGAAAAAAGATACATGCGGATATTTTTCAGTCTCTGCAATCCGAATTTGTTTCAAACCATTATTTGCAATCACTTCACCCAAAGTCAAACTCATATCTTCATTTGTAAAAATGTTATGGATGTTTTTAAATGAATGATCGTAAATGGTCATTGTGGTGAAATGCAATTTCAGCGGCTTCATTTCCTGCTCCGGAAATTCCTGTTGCGTGAGAGTTTTGGTGATTTCACGGCAGCGGTCAGTTCTGAAATTGAAACAGATAACAGCATCATCTTCTTTAATTGTTGACAATGGTTTTCCATTTTCATCAACACTGATAATTGGTTTTATAAATTCATCAGTCACTCCTTTGTTATATGATTCAGTTATTGAGTGTAAAATATTTTTACTTGGTTCTCCTTTCCCATTCACCAATAAATCATAAGCGAGTTTCACCCGTTCCCAACGATTATCTCTGTCCATTGCATAGTAGCGACCAATCACACTCACAACTGTGCCGACTGATTTTTTTGTGTGCGCAATCAGTTCTTCTATAAAACGAAAACCACTTTTCGGGTCAGTATCGCGACCATCAGTGAACACATGAATGAAAACATTTTTCACACCATTCTCTTTTGCAATATCAAGCAACGCTTTCAGATGTTCAATGGAAGAATGCACACCGCCATTGGAAACCAATCCCATCAGGTGCAGATTGCAATCGTTTGCTTTCGCATAATTTAAAGTGTTGAGTAATTCAGGATTTGTATGTAAAGTTTTTTCACGAATCGCTTTATTGATGCGAACCAGTTCCTGATACACCACTCTTCCTGCACCAATATTTAAATGACCGACTTCAGAATTTCCCATTTGACCTTCGGGCAAACCCACTGCTTCGCCATCGGTTCTTAATTCAGTATTTGGAAACCGGCTGTACAAACTTTTTACATAAGTGGCTTTCGATTGTTGAATGGCATCAACCGCAGGAACCTGTCCATGTCCCCAACCATCCATAATAATCAGTATCGCTTTTTTCATCGCGCGCAAAACTATGCTGAAAATTCAAAGCTGAATACTGATGTTGGAAAGAAGATTGAAAATCAGTTACTGTATTTATCATTTGCAACTTATTTTTGAAGCATTGAATAGTTGGCAAAGAATTTGGCTTTAAGGATTCCGGAAAATCAAAACGCTCTCTCCAAACAAATGAAAAAAATAATCTCAATCGCATTTACACTTACAATTTTGGTATCATCGCCAAAGTTGCTTAGTTCAGCAGATGTGTTGGATACAATAGCATCAGCCATCAGAAGTGGCAATGCAGAAACTCTTTCGCAATATTTTGACGCAAGTGTGGATGTAACCATCCTCGATAAGGAATCTGTTTATAGCAAGGCGCAGGCGCAAATGGTGGTTCGTGATTTTTTAATGAAGTATCCGGTTTCTTCTTTTACTTTAATTCATCGCGGAACTTCACCTGAAGGTTCGCAATATGGAATTGGAACCATGACAAGCTCGGGTGGTTCGTTCCGGGTTTATTTTTTAGTGCGTAATAAAACAGGAGTGAGTCTGATTAAAGAACTCCGTTTCGAAAAACAATAAGTGGACTGGAAGGAATTTATTACCGCCGCTTTTGAAGAAGATATTCGCGAGGGCGACCACACTTCTCTTTCAACAATTCCCGAAGGACAAAATGGAAAAGCAATTCTGTGGGCAAAAGCTGACGGCATTGTTGCGGGCGTTGAGTTAGCACAAATGATTTTCTGGTACTTCGATGCAACACTGGATGTAACAGTTTTTATTAATGATGGTGCTGCAATAAAATCAGGAGATAAAATTTTAGAAGTGCAGGGCGCAGAAAGAAATATTCTTTCATGCGAGCGGTTGGTGTTGAATTGCATGCAGCGAATGAGCGGCATTGCAACACTCACCAAAAAATATGTGGATGCAGTTGCAGGGACCAACGCAAAAATTTTAGATACAAGAAAAACAACACCGCTTTTTCGCGCAGCGGAAAAGTGGGCGGTGAAAATTGGTGGTGGCGAAAATCATCGCTTTGGTTTGTACGATATGATTCTGATAAAAGACAATCATGTTGATTATGCAGGAGGAATTAAACCAGCCATTGAAAAAGCAAATTTTTATTTGAAAGAAAACAATTTGAATATTCCGATTGAAATTGAAACCAGAAATCTTGATGAAGTGAAACAGGTTTTAGTAACCGGAAATGTCAATCGCATTATGCTCGATAATTTCACCCCCGAATTAATTCGTGAAGCATTGAAATTGATTGACAAAAAAATGGAGACAGAAGTTTCAGGCGGAATTACTTTAGAAACCATTCGCGCTTATGCCGAAACCGGAGTTGATTTTATTTCTGTTGGAGCGCTCACACACAGTTACACCAGTCTGGATTTGAGTTTGAAGGCGGTGAAGTAAATTCACCCCTTGCTATTCATGATTGTGTTCAACGAAATTCAACATATTATTATTCTGCTGAAGCGACTTGCCATTTTGTTGCTGCTGTTTTCGATATGCAGGGTATTGTTTTATTTTTTTAATGATGATTTGTTTCCGCCCATTTCATTTTCTGAAGGATGCTGGATTTTTATATACGGAATCCGGTATGATGTTTCGGCGATTGTAGTGCTGAACAGTTTGTTCATTGTGTTACACCTGTTGCCGAATAAATACTGGGAAACAAAATTTTATCAAACTATTCTGAAAATACTTTTCTACTCGGTAAATATTGTTGCACTGATTTTTGAAGCATCAGATTTTGCGTACTTCAAATATTCATTCAAGCGAATCACCAGCGACATTGTATTTATGGAACACGATGCACCAACACTGATGCCCGCCTTCATCAGCGATTTCTGGTACTTGCTGTTAATGATTGCTGCCATGTTTTTGTTCGCGGAATTTCTTTATCGGAAAACTTTTAGTTGGAATAAATTGAATTTCAATTTTCGAAAATTCAGTCGAATGAAATTGATTTCAACTTTAACGATTGTTTCTTTTTTGTTTATTGCTGCGAGAGGAAATATCTCGAAGCAATACTTAACACCAAACAGCGGTGACTCACATTTTCCGGTTTCGTTGAATGCGCTGGCGCAGAATACTTCTTTCACTTTGTTGTATTCGCTGGAGCATAAAAAGCTGGAAGAAAAAAAATACCTGACAGATGAAAAAGCAAAACAGTATTGCAACATCATACAATCCTTCAATGGAAAACCTGCAAGCATTTATAATCCTGAAAAGAAAAAATTAAATGTGGTGGTTATTATTCTCGAAAGTTTTTCGCGGGAGTACAGTGGATTCTTAAATGGCAATGATGGATACATGCCGTTTCTTGATTCGCTGATGCAGCAGGGAATGGTATTCACCAATGGTTGGGCGAATGGAAAAAAATCCATTGAAGGAATCCCGGCAATTCTTTCCTCTGTTCCGGGTTTGGTGAACGAGCCGCTTTTGAATTATGGAAGTTATCCCGATTTGAAAATGAACAGCATCGCCTCTTATTTAAAAGAAGATGGTTACAGTACTGCATTTTTTCATGGCGGTTCAAACGGGACAATGAATTTTGATAAATATATTTTGAATTCAGGCTTCGATAAATATTTCGGGAAAAATGAATATCCGAATCAGGCGGATGACGATAAAGTGTGGGGAATTTTTGATGAACCATTTTTTCAATATTTCAGCAATAAGTTAAATGAAATGCCTCAGCCATTTTTGGGAGCAATCTTTTCCTTGACTTCACATCATCCATTCACAATTCCATCGAAGTACAATGGAAAATTCAAACAAGGCAATGAGCCAATTGAAGAAGTGATTCAATACACCGATTTGTCGTTGCGCGAATTTTTTAAAACTGCTTCGCAGCAATCGTGGTACAACAGCACGCTCTTTGTCATTACTGCCGACCACACCGGACCAACATCGGATGAGTTTTATAAAACACGAGTAGGCATGTATCGCATCCCGATTATTTTATTTCAACCCGAAAATAATTTACTGATGGGACGAAACGATGAAGTGGTTCAGCAAACTGATATTCTCCCAACAGTTTTGAATTTTGTCGGATACGATAAATCATTTGTTTCTTATGGTCACGATATGTTCTCAAATGAAACGGAAAGAGCAACTGTTAATTCACTCGGAAATATCTTTCAGATTATGAACGACCGTTACAGTTTGCTTTATGACGGAGAAAAGGCGGTTGAACTCTACGATTACATTCGTGACCCGCTGCTGAAAAATAATTTAGTGAACGAACAAAAACAGATAACTGAAAAACTGACCAATCAAATCCAAGCATACATTCAGGTTTTTAATTCCAGTATTATTTACAACACTTTATCGAAGCGATGAAAAAATATTCATTCATCATTAACCCGATTTCAGGAGTGAGCCGGAAGAAAAATATTCCTGCATTGATTGAATCATTATTTAAAAATACTGAAATTGAATATAAAATACTGCTGACCGAACGAGCCGGTCATGCAATTGAGTTAGCAAGAAGTGAAGCAGAAAAAAATACAGATGTTGTAGTTGCTGTTGGAGGCGATGGAACGCTAAATGAAACAGCTCACGGATTAGGGGGATCAAAAACTGCAATTGGAATTATTCCACTCGGTTCGGGAAATGGTTTGGCGAGACACTTAAAAATATCGCTGAATCCTGCTAAAGCTTTAAAACAATTACTCAAAGGAAAAACAATCAGCATGGATGCCGGAATGCTGAACGAACATTTATTTCTCAGCAATGCCGGAGTAGGTTTCACCGGAGAAGTGATTCATTCGTTTCATGGAAACAGGATTCGCGGTTTTTATGCTTATGCCTGGTATGTGTTTCGTGATTTTCTACGGCACAAACCAGAGACTATGCGAATCGAATCAGAAGGAAAAATGCTGAACGGGAAATTTGCTTTCGTCAATGTATTTAATGCTTCTCAGTTTGGATATAATGTAACACTCACGCCCGAAGCAAGTGTGCAGGATGGTTGTTTGGTATCACTTTGCCTTCCTTATAAAAATCGTTTTCAATTCGGAACTGCGCTGGCGCTGACTGCACTTTCAAGAGGAAGAATGAGTCACAGTTTTTTTCAAAACATAAAATCAACTGAAGCAACCGTTCACTTCAATGGAAAATTACTCGCACACATTGATGGTGACCCGATAACTATTAATAGTGTTGCGCAATTCAAAATTTTGCCGGGATACCTGAATGTTGTTGTGCCGAATATGAATAACCTTGAATTTTCATCCTGAATTAATTTATTTGTATGAAAGGAAGGGGTGCCAGACTCAATACTGATAATCCGTATAACAAGCAGTTGTATGCTACCGAACACATTGAAGCATTAGATGAAGAATTTTTATCAGATGAGAAAACTGAATACCTGTTTGAGTTCCCGAAAAAAATTGTAAACCCCGTTGAAAGTCCTGATATACCAATAGAATATTCTTTGAATCCATATCAGGGGTGTGAGCATGGTTGCATTTATTGTTATGCACGCAACACACATCAGTACTGGGGTTACAGTGCAGGATTGGATTTTGAACGGAAGATTTTAGTAAAGCCCAATGCACCTAAATTGTTGGAAGAAACAATTAATAAAAAATCGTGGGTAGTGAAACCCATTTCACTCAGCGGTAATACAGATTGCTATCAACCGGCTGAAAAGAAATTTAAAATCACCAGAGGAATACTTGAAGTGTTGAACCGTTATCGGCATCCGGTCGGGTTCATAACAAAAAATCAATTGATACTGCGCGATTTGGATTTACTGAAAGAATTAGCTGCTGATAATCTGGTAAATGTATTCGTTAGCATTACCAGTTTGGATGAACAGCTCCGGAGAAAACTGGAACCACGCACTGCATCGGCAATCAGAAGATTGAATGTTTTGGAAACACTTTCGAAAAATAATATTCCGTGCGGTGTTATGCTTGCTCCAATAATTCCGGGCATTAACAGTCATGAGATTCCGGAGATAATGAAAGCAGCAGCCAATGCGGGCGCAACAAATGCTGGTTACCAGATTGTAAGATTAAATGGTGCCATCGGCGAAATTTTTACCAATTGGATTCACGAACATTATCCTGACCGTGCTGATAAAGTATTGAATCAGATTTCAGATATGCATGAAGGAAAATTAAATGATTCACGATTCGGAAATCGAATGAAGGGCGATGGAAAAATAGCAGAGAGCATTAAACAATTATTTACTGCTTCTAAGAAAAAATACATGCCCGTGAAAAATCCGTTTGAATTTAATCTCACCGCATTCAGGAAGCCCGGACAGATGAGTTTATTCTGATTGAAATAATTTTCAATCAGCTGCGTTATTCAATAAACTCACAACCATGCTCGCAATCATCAGCTTCTTTGCATCGTTTTTAAGTGTTGTTGAACCTTCAACATATTACCAGGTTGATTATAAAAGTTTTTATCAACTTCAAGAGGTCAATCAAAAAATTAACTGGACCAACTTGAATGTTTCGTTGCTTGAAGCTGCAATTTTTCAATGCACAAACGAACAACGGGTAAAATATAAATTGCCAGTTTATAAATATGCAACTGACTTGAATAAGGCTGCTACCTATCATTCCAACTCCATGGCGAAATATAATTTCTTCAGTCATGTAAATGAATATGACAAAAACATGAAAGCATTTTATCAGCGCATGAAATTTTTTGGTGGAAGTTTTAATGGCTGTGGCGAAAACATTGCCTATTCTGAATTTGATAACAGTTATAGTTATCTGGAGGTAGCACATGATATTGTTGAACTCTGGATGAATTCTGAAGGTCACAGGGTGCATGTGCTGAGTACTGTTTATAAGGAACTAGGGTGTGGCATTTCCATTAAAAAAGTAAATACATTTCAGCGTGTATATGCCACACAGGATTTTGGAGGAAAACGAAATACTATTCGCTGATGAATCAGAAAGAGGAAATGAGCAAAAGCATTTAACAATAAATATTTCATAACCTTCCATATTTCCGTTTGCACAATCATTCACTTTCTTTTTATGTTTGTTCGCTTTTTCAAATAAGCTTTTATGACTCTTTACAATAAGATTAACAATGCCGTTGGCTGGATCGTATTTCTGCTTTCATTTTTAGTTTATTTTTTAACCTGCGAACCTACCGGCAGTTTTTGGGACTGCGGTGAGTTTATTGGTTGCGCATTAAAGTTACAGGTGGCGCACTCACCCGGAGCTCCATTCTTTTTAATACTTGCCCGATTGTTTACGATGTTCGCAAGCGGCCCTGATCATGTTGCGTTATGCGTAAATATTATGAACAACATGTTCGGAGGTTTCACTTCATTGTTTTTATTCTGGACTATTACTGCAATGGCAAGAAAAATGACTACAGCCAAAGAAAGTGATATGAGCACCGATCAGATTATAGCTGTGATAGGCGCAGGTGTAGTAGGAGCAATGGCCTGCACATTCACCGATTCAAACTGGTTCTCTGCTGTAGAAGGTGAGGTTTATGCGGGGTCTGCTTTTTTTACATCGTTGGTAACCTGGGCAATTTTTAAATGGGATCATGTAGCGGATGAAAAATATGCTGATCGATGGATTGTGTTTATCGGATACATGATGGGGCTTTCAATTGGTGTTCACTTACTTAATTTATTAACCATTCCGGCATTGGTGTTTGTTGTGTATTTCCGTAAAGCCAATCAGGTGACCACATGGGGAATTTTTAAAACATTTTTAATCTCGTGTGGCATTCTTGCATTCATTCAGTTTGGTATTATACCGAGCATTCCGAATATCGGGGCAAGTTTTGATATTTTCTTTGTTAACTCTCTTGGGCTTCCCTTCAATACCGGAATCATTGTTTGGTTTATAATTATTGCTGCCATTTTGTTTTTCGGTTACAGGTATTCTGTTCAAAAAGCAATGCCTTGGTTGCACACTTCAATCATGACCGTGATTGTAATCATTATTGGATATTCATCTTACACAATGGTGTTGATTCGTGCCAATGCAAATCCAACCATTAACATGAGCAACCCTTCCAATTTTGTAAATCTGGTTTCTTATTTAAATCGGGAACAATATGGCGACCGTCCGCTTTTATACGGTCAACATTTTGCTGCCCGTCCAAACGACATTGATTGGGACAATGGTGAAATGAAATATTTCAAGGGCGAAAAAAAATACGAAGAGTTAGGCCGCAAGCCAATTGTGAAATATGCTTCAGAAGATAAAATGTTGTTCCCGAGAGTTTTTGATAACGATGATCCGGGGCATGTTCAGTTTTATCGCGAATGGTTAAATCTCGGTAAAGATGAAAAGCCAACTTTTGCTCACAACATTGGTTTCTTTTTTTCTTACCAGGTTAATTACATGTACTGGCGATATTTTCTCTGGAATTTTGCTGGTCGACAGAATGATATTCAAGGTTTAACAAACGATAAACAACACGGCAACTGGTTAACCGGAATTAATTTTATTGACAGTGCAGTACTGGGTCCACAGGAAAATCTGCCTGATTACTTAGCCAACAACAAGGCGAGAAATAAATTTTTTCTAATACCATTACTAATCGGGTTAATCGGAATGATTTTCCATTTCAAAAAAGATCAGCACGATGCCGGCGTAGTGATGTTGTTATTTTTCTTTACCGGTTTAGCTATTGTGCTTTACCTCAATCAAACACCGCTGCAACCACGCGAGCGTGACTATGCGTATGCAGGTTCCTTTTATGCCTATTGTTTCTGGATCGGAATAGGAGTGATGGCCTTGTATGATTGGCTGAAGAAAAAAGTAAATCCTCAAATGGCGGCTTTAGGCGGAATCATTATTTGTGCCACTGCTCCTGCATTAATGGGTGCTCAGGGCTGGGACGATCACAACAGAAGTAACAGATATACAGCACGCGATTTCGGAAGAAATTATTTAGAGAGTTGTCCGAAAAACGCAATTCTCTTTACACAAGGCGATAACGATACTTATCCATTGTGGTATGCGCAGGAAGTAGAAGGCATTCGCCCCGATGTTCGCATTGTGAACCTGAGTTTATTAGGTGTTGACTGGTACATTGAAAATTTAAGAAGGAAAGTAAACGACAGTGATCCGATTCCGTTAACCGTTCCATCAGAAGCGGTGCGTGGTTCCAATCATGATATTACACGATTCAGTCAAAACCCTTCTATCAATCAAACTGAATATTTCAATGCAAAAGATGTGATTCAGTTCATGGTGAGTACTGATCCGAAAAAGAAAACCATGATTTATAATGAGCTGGATAATTATATCCCGACAAAAAATCTTTACATACCAATTGATAAAAATTACATTCTTGCAAATGGAATTGTGGAAGCAAAAGATTCAGCACGAATTCCTGAACGGTTAATGTGGAAGCTGAATAAATCATCGTTAATGAAACCTGATTTAATGGTGCTTGATATTATTCAATCAACCAACTGGACACGGCCTGTTTGTTTCGCCATTTCTTCAAGCAGCGATAATTACCTTGGACTGGCTGATTACATGCAGCAGTACGGATTAATCTATCGCCTTGTACCTGTTAAAAAAACCGGAAGCGATGGTTTGCCAGGCGAAGTACGCACTGATATTATGTACGACAATGTGATGCACAAATTTCAATGGGGCGGAGTAGATAAATACGATGTGTATCTAGATGAAAACATTTTAAGAATGGTGAGCAACCTGCGCAGCAATTTTGCACGATTATCAACTCAGTTGGTTGCTGAAGGTGATACCGCAAAGGCAATTGAAGTATTGGACTACTGTCAGAAAGTATTGCCTGAAAAGAATGTTCCGTACTCTTTGCTCATGCTGCCTATTGCTCAGGCTTACTGCAAAGCAGGTTCGCCCGACAAAGGAAAATTGATAGGCGAAAAATTATTTCAGGTTTATTTTAAAAACCTCCGTTATTTTAAATCGTGTGGAACTTCTAACATGGCCTACTACCAGCGCGATATTAACGAGGCAGTTTATGTGATTGCACAATTGCAGCAAATGGCAGAGAATTTTAAAATGGATGAATTCAAAAAACAAATTGATCCGGTGTTTGAAGAATATAAATATTTTTATAAAAACGAAAACGATAACGGCGACGAATAAAAGCCAGTTGACAGTAATCAGTATGCAGTAATTAAAGCTGCCTACTGCGTACTGTTTACTGCCTACTAACTACTCTATAAACAGTTTTTTACTTTCGCCCTCATTCAATCAATGAGGGCGAAAGTTTTTTACACAACATCCATATTGTTTTTTCTTTTTATAACTACAGGTTTGTTTTCGTGCAGACCATTGCAGGATTTAGGGCGCGTGAATTATGCGGATGTGTACAAACCGGTTCAGTCTTTTTTGGTTTTGCATTCATCCATCCTTCATTACAATAACGATTCATCTGTTCTGGTATTGGAAATTCCAAATAATCAAAACGGGTTTCTGTATGACACTGTACATTTTTCAATTAAGTTTTTATTGTTCGAAACGATGAGCAGCCTTTCAGCATTTGATAGTTTGAAAACTCAAATCAATTGCTCAACGAAAACTGGATATTATCACCTGGAAATTCCATTTCATTTTAAAATGAAAAGCACTTCGTTCATGTACTTGTATGTAAACGAAAATTCATCGCTCAAACATTTCGAAACTTTTTTCAGAATTGAAAAACAAGATTCTTCACCGGGATTTATTTATCCGGTTCGTGAAAACACGAATGAAAAATATATTCTTCCGTATGCAAACCGGAATCAGACTTTTAGAATAAATAATTCATTCGGCACCGATACTTTTCGGGTGTGGTACTACAATTATCAGTTTCAATTGGCCACCCCCACTTTTTTTAATTCTGTTTTAACAAAATTTCCGGAGCGTGTTGATACTGTTTTTGTTTTCACATCAACTGAAACTTTTCATTTACCAAAAAACGGATTGTATGTTTTTCATTCTTCCACTAATGCTGATTTAAGTTTCAGTTTGCTATGTGTGGATGAATCGTTCCCATTCATTACAGCTCCGGCACAAATGGCAAAGCCGCTTCGTTACATTTCAAAGAATGAGGAGTATGATTATTTTTTTCAAAAGAATATTAAGGAACGGGTTGATTCATTCTGGATTGATAAAAGCGGAAGTACAGATCATGCAAAGGATATGATTCGCCGTTACTACAATCGTGTGCAATTTGCCAATGAGTTTTTTACTTCGTACCAGGAGGGCTGGCAAACTGATAAGGGTTTAATCTATATCATTTTCGGTCCGCCCGATGAAGTATATTTTGATGCGGATGCAGAGTGGTGGGGCTATCGCTCACGCGGAAACCGGAATGCAGTGCGTTATAAATTTATTGAATCAGAAAATCCGTTCGGTGTAAAATCTTATTCCTTAATTCGCAACTCAAATTATTTCGATAGCTGGAACCGGCAGGGTTATGCATGGCGGCATGGATTAGCTGACTGATATTTTTTTTTGTTGTAATTCTAATAATGAGTATAAAATAGTTACCTGACCCGGTTCATGGCACCACACTGTTCGGAAGAAATGCAGATACCTATTTCAGCTTCTGTGTTTGTGCTTATCGCGACACATTGTTGGTTCATTTAGATACGATAGAATTTATGCACCAGAAAGCGGAATGGGTATTTGACGGTGCAATTCTATATTTACAAACACAATGAGTTTAATTTCATCACATAAATGTGACAAGTTTAGTGTACCACTGAAATTTCGGTTAGTGAGGACACGAACCGAGGCAGGAAAGACAGGAATTGAGGCAGGAAAAATAATTATCACACCATGAAGCAGATACTTTTCACTATTCAGTATTTACTATTCACTTTTATTTGTTCGGCTCAAACATACGAATGGCAACCTTTGCCGGAAGGAATTTATGGAACGCCATTAGGAACAACACGGGTTGAAAGTATGGTAGCATTAACTGATACAAATCTGATGTATGTGGCAGGAAACTTTGATTCTGCAGGTTCATTACCGTGTAGCGGTTTTGCAATTTGGAATGGTCTGAATTTTTCAATATTTAATGGAGGTCCTTGGATTACAATGTCAACTTATCAAAATCAAATAGCAGCAGCAGGTGGTACACCTGCTAAATTGATTTACTTAATAGATAATTTAATTTTCACACTTATTGGTCAGGCAAATTCCGATATCCACAGCCTGATAGAATACAAAGGCGATTTATATGCCGGGGGAGATTTTACAAATATGGATGGAGTGCCATGCAATGGCATAGCCCGTTGGGATGGCACAAGCTGGCACCCGTGTGGAACAGGGGTAACCGTTTCAGGGGGCGCATCTGTGGATGCGCTTGGAGTTTATAACGGCAAGTTATATGTAGGCGGTTACTTTGAATTTGCAGGAGGTATACCTGCATGGAATTTAGCAGCATGGGATTCAACTAATTGGCAAAGCATCGGAATTGGTACATCGCAAACAGGTAATTATTATGCCGGATCTGTTATGGAAATGGGTACATTTAATAATAAATTATTTATCGCAGGTTTGTTTAATGAAGTCAATGGTTTATACACCTCACCACTTGCATATACTGATGGTGTCAATTGGTTTCCAACTAATAATTCTGGTCTTGGTTTTATTTATGACATTAAAGAATTTGAAAATAAACTGTTTATGGCCACTACTCCTTATCAAGTTTATACTTCAAATGATGGTGTTAATTTTACTCTGGTTGGGTCATTGTTTAATGGTAATATTAAAAGCTTAGAAGTGTTTAATGACACACTTTATGCTGCCGGAGGTTTTGAAATGTGCGGTGGTACACCATGTTATAGAATAGCAAGATTGGTGCAATTGCCAGATGATACAACGGGAGTGAGTCAGTTAGCAGTTGGCAGTATGCAGTTGGTAGTTTACCCTAATCCGGTGGAGAGGCAATTAACAGTAGTGCTTCGACAAGCTCATCATGACAGCTACGCAATTTCAATTACAGATTTGTTAGGGCGGCAGTTAATTGTTACCAAACCAGCAAACACAAAAACAGAAATAGATGTAACCGCATTAAGCGCAGGAGTTTATTTATTAATGGTTGAGGGTAAGAATGGTATTGTTGGTGTAAGTAAATTTATTAAACAATGAAAGGAGTGATGTAACATTCAACTCCTCATTAACCTGAAAACAAATTGCAATATGTTATTCCATTCATTGGTAGCCGAAATGAACAGGAAAACACAACGGCATAGTTTGACCGACAAAAAAAATAGCAGGAATTAATTATTCCACTATAACTAATAAAGTGTTTTCAGTTGACAGTTTGGTTTTGACCTGAACAAAATAAATTCCGGTATTTAAAGTCGGGTAAATAGTTTTTTCAGGATGCAGGTATTCACGCAATTTTTTTCCACTCAAATCATAAATGGTCAATAGATCAATTGCTATTGAATTGGAAATGTGAATCGCCTCTGACGAAGAGGCGGGATTCGGAAACAGAAAAATATTTTCATTACCTGAATTTATTTCACCTGTTCCGGTTTGATTCAAATCATATAAAAAGGCACCGGTGTTTTGCGAAATACAGGCAACAACATACGCATTTGTAAAACTAATCATACTGATGTTTCCATATAAACCGGTGAGTGGAAGCTCAGTAAAATTCAAACCATTGTCGTTGGAAGTAAAAACTTTTTGTCCTGCATTATTGGTTGCATCCGCACATTGAACTGCCGCAATAATTCCCGCAGTTGAAACATCAAAATAAGAAATGCAATCAATTGAAGTGGCAATGTTGGTCCATGTATCGCCATGGTCAGTTGAAAAAAACAAATCGTTGTTGTAATAACTCACATACAATTTCCCGGCAATGGTTGGGTCTGGTTTTGCATCGGTAAACCACCAACCGGTTCCACCTGCGTTTGTGGCTTCAATCCATGTGGCATCCTGTGCTTTTCTGCGATACAGGTGATTATTATGTACTATAAAAAAATAACCACTGCCATCGGTAAACAATTTTGTTCGCCGTTCCCAAATGGGAAAAAGATAAGTGTCTGTAATTCCCTGCGACCAGTTTTGCCAGGTAATTCCTCCATCAGTACTGATATGAATTTGAGATTGATTGTTTCTGACATCCGCACCAACCACAATGGTATCAGATGAAAAATCTGAAACGGCAATTTGGGTTACATTCAGAATATCATTTGAATCGCGATCAAAATAATTGTAGGCAAGTTGCTGCCATGAAATTCCACCATCAATGGTTTTAAAAAATTTTCCATCTGCATCATAATTCTGCGAACCGCCGAGGTATCCAATGGATGAATTGTTTTTATAAAAAGCAATGGCTGAAGTTTGCGTGCAATTAATATCAAGCAGTGATTGATACGAACATGATGCACCTCCATCATCAGAAACAAACAAGGCAGGATCGGTGCTTGCTAAAAATAATTTTCCTGTTCCTTTATTCACCACCATTTTTCGTCCATCGAGATTTTGAATTCCGTGATTAGAATAATTCCATTTCCAGTTTGAACTGCTATTGGCGATATCAGAATGGCAAAGAACTGTATCTGCATTATAAGATTTCCAAAGTCCGTGTTGATCATTCATAATTACTAATTTCTGATTCAAGGGAGAAAAATTTAAACCGGAAGTATAGTAGCCAAACTCAGGTTCATAATTACAAGACACATCGTTGAACGAAAGCAATTGTTTGTTCGGATTGTGTTTGAATTCGGCACTGCGCCACAAAGCACCATAATCCTTAGTTTCTAAAATGCTGAAATAATTTCCGCTGTGAGCGCCAACAAACCAATGACCTCCTTCGGTTGGATGAGCTGTGATAAAATAATCGGTGTAATGATAGAGCGGTGCAATGTTTACTGACCAAGTGGCTCCACCATCAGTACTGATATTCAAATGACCATTTATGGTAATTATGAGTTGCGGATTAATGGCATCAACTGCAAACTCTTTCACATCCTGATTAAATAGTTTAGTGAGCACTCCTGATACAAAATTGTATTTATATAAACCACTGCCTCCGCTGTTGATACTGCTGATAACAACATTCCGTGCAGAAAATAAAAGTTCATTGCTGTTGTCAGGATTTAAAATCAATTGTGTAAACCAAAATGTTTTTAATGAATCGTGAACCGAAGCCCATGTTTGTCCGTCGTTATTGGATACATACAATCCGCTTGAAGGATAGTAAGCTGTGTTTGTATTGAAATTAAATTGCGGTTGACCGACCAGAAAAATCTGCTGAGAATTATTTGGGTTGAACAAAATGATGTGACCGGCATTGCTGTAAGATGAAGTGGCAGAAACTGAAACGGGGCAGTTCATTTTAATCCAAGTAGCACCTGCATCAGTTGAGTGAAATAAAAAACCTTTGGCAGTATCAGTCCAGGGAGCGGAGCCACAAACCGCAAAAATTTCATTGTGGTTTTGCGGATTGATTGCAATATCGCGACAGTAATAATGATAGACTGAAATAAATGTTTCAGGAGTAAATAAATTTATCCAGGTATTGCCTGCATCGCTGCTTTTAAACAAACCGGAAGAGGAGGCTGCGGCATAAATAATAGTTGAATCAACAGGATCAAAAACAACCTGATTAATTAATCCGCCACCCTGAGCCGGAAATGCTTTCCAGCTTTGTGCAATAATATTAGATGAATAAACGAAGTTGAGTAAAATAAAAAAAGTAAAAAATTTCTTAATCATGTTTGGAAAAGTAATACTGATTATTCATTTGAAAATTGAAATTTTACTAAAGCAAAAACAGCAATGTTTAATTATTTAAAATTTCCAATTCAGATCTTTAAATTTTTTTTTCTTTTGAATAAAATAGTTCCAGACTATGCTTCCATTATAAAATCCGGGAAGCTTTAAATAATTAACATTGTTTTTCACCATTTGTTTTTTCTTCCAGGTTTTTATTTTGAAAAGAAAATGAAAATGCGCTTTTGCAATGGCTTTAAAATCTTTTGTGTTGCCGCTGAACAGAGCACGATACGCAGCAATGTGATCAATTAATATCCGTAAAAAAATAATCCTTCTTCTTATATGCGAAGGAAGATTTTTATACAACATCATTAAACTATTCCGGAAGTTGAGATATGTTTTTTTCGGATTGCCTTGCGGTAAACTGCCTCCGCCAAGATGAAATACTTTTGAACCGGGTACATACCATACTTCCATTCCCATATTTTTTATTCGCCAGCACAAATCAATTTCTTCCATGTGGGCAAAAAATTCAGCATCTAAACCTCCTGCATTTGTGTACGCATCTCTTTTCACCATTAAACAAGCGCCACTTGCCCAAGCTATTTCAATGGCATTATTGTATTGGTCTTTATCTTCTTCAATGGTATCAAAAATTCGTCCTCGGCAAAACGGATAACCATACTTATCAATAAATCCACCTGCGGCTCCTGCATATTCAAAATGAGTTTGCCGGTTGAGTGACATGATTTTTGGCTGGCAAGCAGCAAGACCTTGATGTTGATCTGCAAAAGATAACAATGAAGTCAGCCATCCAGCACTTACTTCAACATCCTGATTTAATAATACAATCCACTTTGCATTTGTCTGGGCAATGGCTTGATTATATCCTTCTGAAAATCCGTAATTGTGATTTAAGGGCAACCATTCCGCAGTGGGAAATTTTTTTACTACTTCCTCTGAATCATCCGTGCTTCCATTATCAGCAATAATTATCCGTGCTTCAGAAATTGGTGTATGTTCAATAACAGATGGAAGAAATGTTTCCAGAAAAGTTCGGCCATTCCAGCATAAAATAATTACAGCAACCTGGGGTGAATTCATTCGGTATTTTATCTGCGGATAAATATATAATTGAAGTTGATTGCTACTTCATAAAATCATCGGCGTGTGAACCAAACGAATCAGGATAATCTGTTTTATCAGTATTGTTTATTCCTTTTTTATTCTTAAACGCATCGTTCAATTTGTATCGCCAGCGCGGATTATTTATTTCACCGATCGCATCGGAGTGAATCAGTTTGTAATTATTGCTGACCAAATCTGTATTATAAAAAACAAAGTGTTTATCAGTTTGATTAGGAGCAATAAAATAGTAATGCCAGATTTCATAAGGATAGGTACCGGGCTCCTGTGAACTTTTATTCATTTGATCGGGCGCACCGTATTTTATATAAATTATTCCACGGTCAGTTTCAAATCCGTGTCGGGTTTGTGTTTTAAAAGACTCTTCTGCTTTATAGATCTGAACTTTATAATTTTCCCATGCTGCCAATGGATCAGGTGCATTTCTGGCCACCCAGAATTTATAAATGAAGGCGCGCATTGCTGTATCGTTTTTTGATTTCCTGAAATAATCAATATAGTTATGTTCTTCATTCGAGGCAATGGGAGATAAGCTTTGCAAATAAAAATTTAATGAATCAGCCGGCAAAGTTGCAGCGAAGGCATTTTCGACCTGCACACTATCTAACTGATTCGGATTAAAAACAATGGCGGTATTTGTCCGGATGAAATAAAGATTTTGTTCGGCCACATGTTCATTCATTTTATTTCGCAATTCAATTGTCAGGAAGTAAGAACCTGTAGGCAGGTTTGAAATATCAAAAGAAGAAAACAGGATTTTTATTTGTTCAGGTGTTTGTTTTGAATTGAAAATAAAATGTTCGAGTGGTTTACCTGATAAACTCTCACGGATATAGACCGATGAAAGAAATTTATCTTCATGAAAATAGTTGTCAGTATTATAAACCTCAGCATAGAAAGTCAGTTTTGGCAATGCAGTAGGATAATACTGAATCGTGTATGGTTGAATTTCGTACCCTCGTTTTGAATAAATTGATTTCTCTTGTGTCTCGCTGTAAGTTGCTACCAATTCAATATCAGAAAACGAAAGGCTGTCGGTTTTAAAATTAATATTGATTCCTTCGGTCATAAATCCGGTTAAACTTTTATTGTTATAATCTTCCAGATAAATTTCAATTGAAAATTCGCCATTGGGTAAACTCACCCTTTTTAAATCAGTAAGGTTGAAATTTTTGCTTGTCGTATCAATAAGCGGTTCAGAAAATAAAAGATACTTGAGGTGTTTGAATACGCTGCTGTCTATCATGTACAACAAAGTTACCTGCACACTTGCTTCCCATTTATTATCAGGCCGCTGAATGAATTTCAGGTTTTCAGCACCAACAGTAAATTGTGTTTCAACATATGCGCTGTCACTGGATGAAAGAAAAACACAATTGCGCATTGTAGCATCTATGTTTGACGCATAACTTTTTAAAGTCAGTAACAGGAGGGAAGAAAGGAGGAGTTTTTTTATCACGGAATAAATTTACGAATTTGCTTCACGAACAAAAAAAAGAAAAATCAATCTGACAGTTTTATGATAAAAGAAAATGAATTTGCCTTGCCAATTAAATATCTGCCTCGTGTCAGTTGGTTTGCAAATGCAATTGAAAAAAGAGAATTGATTTTATGTTCAGCGGAAATTTACCGGAAGGAAAATCATCCGAACCGATGCAGCATTGTTTCAGCAAACGGTTTAATAAATCTGAGTGTACCACTTGCCGGTGGAAGAAATCAGAAAGTAATGATGAGCGAATTAAAAATTGCAGGTAATGACTGGAAGCGAAATCATTTGCAAGCCATAAAATCAGCTTACGGGAAAGCACCTTATTTTCTATACTATTTTGATGCACTTGAAAATTGTATAAAAAATTCCGAGGATAATTATTTAAATTTTTGTATTGAGTTGATCAAATGGCTGATACATGAATTGATTCGTCCGCTATCAATAAATGTTACTTCCGCAGAAATTCCAGTGCTGAACAGTCCATCTTTAAATTGCAAAAAATATTATCAGGTGTTTGAAAACAAATTCGGATTTCAAAATGATGTATGTGCAATAGACTTATTGTTTTGTATGGGGCCCGATGCAAATCAGTACCTGATTGATAATTTCAAAAAATAAAATACAGATTCAGTTTGTAAATGAAAAACAGATTTGATTTTTTTGAATCTTGATTTTGAAATCAACTAATCATAAGTAAATCTGAATCCCTAAACCCAACCCGGATTAAGAGCTGAAATACCGAATACTTTGAACAGTATTGCCATAATTATTATAGCTAATAAAATTCCACCCAACAGAAAAGTAGCGAAGCGATAGGCTCTGGCTAAGTATTGTAGCCGAATGTTTTTATGAATATTAACCAGGCAGTTTTCAATGCGCAAAAAACTCGATTGATTTTTAACTACATAATCGTAAGCGCCATATTTAATTGTATCAACAGCAACTTCAATTTTATCCTGACCTGATAAAAACAAAACAAACACATCGGGTTTCAGTTCTTTTATTTTTTTCAGAATATCAATTCCATTGGCGGCATCGGTCTTTACTGAGTTGAGATTATAATCCAGAATAATGTAATCAGGATTCAGATCAATGTTGCGGATGCAATCTTCTCCGGTAGAGAAAGTTAAAATCTCGAGGTTGAATTTGGAACTGAGATGCATCTTCAACATTTCATTGTTGTTGTGATCATCGTCAACCAGAAATATTTTTTTAAGTGCTGCCATGAGCGGGATATTTTTTGTTCGGGGTTAAATATAATGATTAAGGAAGTTTATCAGTTTCTTCTTTTAATTCAATCATTGCTTTTTCCATTATTGCTTTCAGCGAAATAAATAAATCAGGAATAGCTGAGCCATCCGTATTCTTCGCATCTTCTATTTGAATGATTAAAGGTTCAGCCGTTTTTATTCCCATGTAAGAACATTGCGGTTTTAACTGGTGCGCTATGGAGCCCACGCGCTCCCAGTTTTTTTCGTCAATGAAACCCTGGATTTTTATAATTGCATCCTGCGCAGTATGAAAAAAAACATGAATTAATTTTTTCATCATCTCTGCATTGCCTGATGAAAATTGTTTTAAGAAAGTTAAGTCACTCACTTTTGTATCTTCCATTTCCGTTTATCTTTTTTTGTTCAGCAGCTTGCTGATTTTTAGTAATAAATCATTTGGTTCAAATGGTTTGGTAATGAAATCATCCATACCAACATCCATGCATTTTTTTGTTTCCTCCCTCAACGCATTCGCTGTCATTGCCATAATTGGAATGTTTTTTCTGGAGCCTTCCAACTCGGTTCTGATTTTTACGGTTGTTTGATACCCGTCTAACTCAGGCATTTGAATATCCATTAACACCACATCATAATCATTGGTTAAAAGTTTTTCAAAACCAATTAAACCATTGTCGACAATTTCTAATTTCAATCCTTCAATGGCTGATTTTAAAATCTGATCGGCTGCTATCTGGTTGAAGAGATTATCTTCACACAATAATATGCTGATGTTTTTTATAACCGGCACTTCTTCATTTCCGCGGTTATTGCTTTCTAATTTTGAAACATCACCAATAGGAAACGGGGCAATAAAATAAAAAGTTGTTCCCTCGCCATACTTGCTTTTCACCGAAAGCTGACCACCCATTAACTCAACCAACGATTTTGAAATGGTAAGCCCCAAACCTGTTCCCCCGAATTTGCGGTAAGTTTCTTTTGATGCCTGCGAAAAACTTTCAAATACTTTTTCCAGTTGTTCGGGAGTCATTCCGATACCGGTATCGCTCACGCTGAATTCAATATTCGCAATATCATTTTCGTGTGAAATCACTTTTGCTTCAACCGTTACACTTCCGCTTTCAGTAAATTTTATGGAGTTGCCCGCAAGGTTCATAAGCACCTGTCCTAAGCGAACCGGGTCGCCGATTATTGCTTCTGGTAAATCGGCAGCAGTTTTTACAATGAAATTCAATTTGGTTTCATCCACTTTAAACCGAAGCAGTTCATACATATTCTGAATGGTATCAGCAGGAGAGAAGTCGATTTTTTCCAACTCCAGTTTTCCTGCTTCTATTTTACTCATGTCGAGAATGTCATTGATAATGACAATGAGATTATCAGTTGACTTTCGTATGATTTCGAGGTTTCGTTGCTGATTGGCTTCCAGATTTTCTTTAAGCAACATAAGAGTCATTCCTTTAATGGCATTAAGGGGAGTGCGTATTTCATGACTCATGTTTGATAAAAACTGTTGCTTGAATTTTTCAGATTGCTCAGCGCGTTCTTTATCAAGTCGTGCATTTATCAGATTTTCTTTGGCTGTAATGCCTTCAATAATTTTATTGTATTCAAGTATGCTTTTGGTTAGAATGGTTTCAAAATCTGAAAAGTCAATTGGCTTGGTCAGGAAATCAAAAGCACCACGATTCATGGCAGTGCGAATGTTATCCATATCGCCATAAGCAGAAACTACTATGGTTTTAAAAGCGGGATCGAGTTCATTTATTTTTGAAAGCAAAGCGAGCCCATCCATCTCGGGCATATTAATATCAGTAAACACCAACGAAAATTCTCCTTCCGAATTTATTTTGTCCAGCGCCTGTAATCCATTGTGTGCAAACTCAAACTGATATTCTCCGGACGCAATTTTGCGACGGAATTTCTGTCGGATGAGTTCTTCTAAATCGGGCTCATCATCAACTATAAGAATTTTTGAGAGCATTTTTTTTTCGTGTTTCAGAGAATAAATTTTTTTTCAGTTTCACAATTGACCATTCAAATTTCACATTTATCACAACCCATCTTTCCAATGCAATAATTCATCAACACTTTGCCGGGCCACAAAATGATAATTAGGCCGGGCTTGTTTGTAAATTTTCATGGCTAATTCCTTTCCTGCAGCTGACTTCATCATCTCTTTGTAAAGCGGCATTAAAAATTTACGACGCCCTACTTCAATCAGAAATTTTTCAATGTAAATATAAGCAGGAGAATAATGGAGCGTTAAACTTTGTAAAAACCATGCATCGGCAATTTCAGCATTTCCGGTGGCCGAGAATTTAAAAGTTGTATCCAGTTCAGCCATTCTCGCAATTGAAGTTGTGGCAGGAATTTTATCGATAAAATTCAACCACTGCTGCGTGAACCAATTTGCTGTTCGCAAACTTTTTGGCGCCGTGCCATCCATCCATTTTTGAAATTCAATATCTACATCGTTAAATTTTACACTCACAATTACCGGGCAGTTTGTAGGTAATCCGGGATTATAAATCCATGCCTTTAAATTTATTTTTTCTTCGGCTCCCGGAAACTTACTGAATAAATCACTTTCAATATATGCAATAAATTGTTCGGTATTCATTGTTTGAAAAGCGTGTGAATCAAAATATTTACGAAGGAAATTATCAAGCGCTTCGCGACCAATTGTTTTTTCAATTAATAACAACAATGCATATCCTTTTTCATACGCAATGCTGTTCATTCCATCATCCGGATCCTTACCTTCCAGTTTTAATTTCAGGCAAGTGGCATCAGGTGTTTTTTCAAACTCTTTTAATGTTTCTTTTAAATCTTCCATGCCGAGATAGGCCTCCATATCAGCGAAATCTTTTCCGTACAATGCTTCGGTAATTCTTCTTTCAAAATAAACAGTGAAACCTTCGTTGAGCCAGAAATCATTCCAGTTGGCATTGGTTACTAAGTTACCACTCCAGCTATGAGCAAGTTCATGAGATACCAACGACACCAATGAGCGATCACCGGCAAGAATGGTTGGTGTTGCAAAAGTTAATCGAGGATTTTCCATGCCACCAAACGGAAAACTCGGAGGTAAAACCAACACATCATATTTTCCCCAGCGATATGGACCATATAATTTCTCCGCTGCTTCCAGCATCTTTTGCATATCTGCAAATTCGTATGCCGATTTTTCGAGCATGGATGGTTCAGCATAAACTCCGGTTCTGTTGCCGATTGATTGAAATTTTATATCGCCAACTGAGAGTGCCATCAGGTACGATGGAATTGGATTTGGCATTCTGAAATGATACTTTCCTGAGTTGTTTTTTACTGTTGGGTTTTCGGCACTCATGAGTGCAAGCATTTCAACCGGAACGGTCACATCTGCTTCGTAAGTAAATCGAATACCAGGGCTATCCTGACACGGAAACAATGTGCGCCCTAAAATGGCCTGGCACTGAGTGAAAAGAAATGGTAATTTTTTTCCGGCTGTTTGTGATTGGTCTAACCACTGGCACGCAGCAGATTCGGGCGATGTTGCATAATAAATGGTAACAATGGAAGTGTTACTTTTTATCGGTATGATTAATTCATGACCAAGAATTTCATCCTCTTTTCCCCACGAGAATTTCCAGGGATTTTCAATTTCATCAATCGTCACTTTTTGTATATCCAGGTTTTTTGTGTCGAAGTGAATGGCATCGGCACTTGCACTTTTTTTAATGGTCCATTGCGCTTTTCCTGAAATAATTTTTTTTCCGAAGTCAACATTTATATCGAGATATAATTTTTGAACCACAGCTTCATCAGGCTTTGCTGTGCTGTGCGGGTCATTGGCTAAAACAGGAATGGATGAAATGGTTGTCATGATGAGCAGGTAAAGAAATTTTAATTTTTTGTGAAAAAACATTTCTACTTTTTTTAAAAAGGGGTTCAAAAATAACAGTTGCCATGATACATACCTTAATGAATTATTTTACATGGCCTTCTGCTGATGATTTCAGTTTTTTCCTTTTTCGGTTTTCATTAATCATTTTATAAATAACGGGACTCGTAATTCCTATTACCATTGCAAGAATGATGTAACCTAAATTATTTTGTACAAACGGAATGGTGCCCAAAAAATACCCTGCACCGGCAATTGGCAAAACCCAGATAATGGCACCGAATGAACTGTAAAAGAAAAACCGGCGGAATGGTAGTTCAATTACACCTGCAACAATGGGCGCAAAAGTTCTGATGATGGGCAAAAACCGACCAAGCACCAATGCCATACCACCGTACCGGCCATAAAAATTTTCGGCGGTGGTTACATATTCTTTTCTGAAAAAAATGGTGTCCTTTCTTTTCACTAATAAACTGCCGGTTCGTTTTCCGAACCAGTAACCAACTAAGTTTCCGAAGATGGCCGACAGAATCATGAGTGCCGCCACAATGCTCCAATGATATGGTAATGCACCTGTGGCTGTTAACACGCCCGCAGTAAATACCAATGAATCGCCGGGAAAGAAAAAACAAAAGAACAAACCCGATTCGGCAAAAATGGTAATGCATAAAATTGTAATGCCCCCATAACGGATAACTGCTTCGGGATTAAAAATAGATCCCGGATCGTTTTGTATCTGCTGAATGAATTGCCTGATTTCGTCCATTGTAATATCGGAAGGCAATGTAGCTTATTAGTTTAATTTGAAAATGAAAAAAAATAAAATAATCGGGTTGGAATAGTGAATGTTAAATTAGTTAAGCAATTAAGAGGGAGATGAAATACTTGTAGTTCAAAAAATCGTGCAGGTGAAAACACATCGGCCTTGGGGTAGTTATATTTGTTAAAAATTAAAAATGTGGAAGACCAACATGAGCGGAACCATTCACGAACTAAAAAAACTAATTATTCAAAAGCTATGAAAAAATATTTAGTTGGTTTAGCAGTTGCTTTTTCAATCCATGCAAATGCACAATACTTTGAACCCATAGGATTGGGAATAGGAATAGATGGAGTTCAGTCAAATGCAACCAGAGTAAAGAGTATTTTGAATGATACAATACATCATAAATTATTGATAGGCGGCGAGTTCTTATATGCTGATTCCATTCCAGTTAGTGGTGGATGTTACTGGGATGGAAACTCATTCCATTCAATGATTGGTATAGGTGCTTCAAATATCACCATGAGTTCAACGATGTGGAATGGATACAATGTTTTTGCTGTTGATTTAGGTGTTCACATGTTTGATAGTACGCAAACTATACCATTTAATTTTTCCCCATTATTCTTCGGAACTGATCGTATCTTTGATGTAATTAGCTTCAACGATTCATTATATATTGGTGGATCATTTTATCTGCAAGACGGTACTCACGGGTTGGCAAAATGGAACGGTACTGTATGGGAGGGTGTTGGAGGCAGCATAACTGGTGGTCCAATTGGTATCATCCAATGCCTTGGAGTTTACAATGGCGATTTAATAGCAGCAGGCACATTTGATTCCATTGGTGGCATAGCCGCCAACCACATTGCAAGGTGGGATGGAGTGCAGTGGCATGCTATGGGGGGAGGGGTAAATGCAGATTTTGGGAGTTCCCCTCATATACAATGCATGCATGAATACAATGGAAAATTATATGTTTCAGGTGATAATTTAGATGTTCCTGCTGCATTTCTTACAGGATTAATTGAATGGGACGGAAACTCATGGACAGGTCCATCGTTATTTGGAAATATAGGGGGCAGTGAAATGAAAATTTATCATAACAAATTATATGTTGGTGGTTCAATTGCAATTTATGACAGCATGGGAAACTCTTCTGGAGGAACTGTTCTTATAAGTTATGATGGAATTGTTTGGAAAAATTATATTCTGTGGAATGCTCCTGGCGGAATGATTAGAGCAATGGATACTTTTCAGAATTATTTATTTGTAGGTGGTGATTTTGATACTTTAGGAGGAGTTTACTGTAATAAAATTGCGAGATTTAGTGATGATACGGTATTATGCTTTCCTCCTATATTAGAAACAAGTGGAGATACATTATTTGTAAATGAAACCGGTTATTTTCATTGGATAAATTGTAATGATGGAAGCATAATATCAGGTGCTACATCAAATACTTATATACCTGATACAGCAGGCAACTACGCTGTAATTGTTACAAGTGGTGGTTGTAATGATACTACTGAGTGTGTAAGTTATTTGGGAATAAATGAATTGCAAATTGAAGATTACAAATTACAGCTTTATCCTAATCCTGCAAACGAAACTGTAACTATAACAGCAGAGAATATAAAGGAGATAGTTGTTTCAAATTTGTTAGGTGTGCAAATGATCAGATTGCCAAGCACTGATTACAGAGTTAACAATGCCATTACTATTGATATAAGTAAACTACCGCAAGGCATTTACCTGTTGCGCGTGCAAACCAATAATGGGTGGCGAGCTGGGAAGGTGGTGAAGGAATAACTCCTCAACAATTTTTCCATTACTAATACCTTGTATTACCGAAAACTGAAACCATCAAAGCCACTTAAAGCTAAACCATGTTTTTGTTTTTGATAAAGAATAAAGCACATAACATTCCTTTTTATAATATGATTTTTACAGGGTTGATTTATGGAGTTTGAGTTGAAAAAAATTTGATTTTTTAATTTTAACTATATATTGCGGCGTGGATTATTCAGAACATTTATCGGCAGAAATAAAAAACTTCATTGCCGATTTGCGGGCAGAAGTAGTGGCGGCTGAGTTAATTGAAAAAGGTATTAAGCAGGACGATATCACTTTTAACCCGAGAGGCTTAAAGCGCCGTCCATACAGCCGGGATATTGCTGATATAAAATTGCCGAATGATGATGATGATCATTTTAAATTTTTATTGAATCGCGAAGGCATGTATGATTCATTGCCAGAAGCTATTTTTCATCAACCCTTAAATTCAAAACCATTTAAGTCGAAAGCCGAAATTCTGGACGAAATAAAAATTCAGCGTCAGGAAGAAATTGAAGCGCGAAGGTTTTTCTTCCCGCTCGAAAATGAATTCAACCAGTTGCGATTATTATTAGAACTTACTGAACGGAAATCGAATGATAATTTTTCGGGCAGTTCAGTTATTCAATTGTTTTATAAACTTTTTGGTACTGTTTCTTATTTCAATAATTCACAAATTGCAGTATTGCTTTCATTGCTGCCGAACATTTATGAGTTAAAGGGAGAATTAAAAATACTGAGTAAGTATTATTCGCTGCTGTTAGGCGACGAAATAAAAATTAAAATGAAAAACGAAACCAGAATTTATAAATCAGAAAAGGTGACTGATGAAATAGTTCTTGGTGTATCGAGCTTAACAAGCGATCACCTTATTTATTCTGAATCAATCATTTCAATACAGGTGTGTGCAACGGAAGGCAGTCGCATTTCGTTGTACTTGAATGATGGAATCTGTTTGAAAATCATGAATTTTCTGAACGATTATTTTCTGCCATTCGAATACGAAAAGCAGTTAGAATTAGTGCTTCCTGAAAAAAACCGCGAATTAATTTTAGGTGATTTAAAGTTGCCTGCTTTTTTAGGAGCAAATTTATATATTTGAGCCCTACCATGATGAACCTGAATCTACCTTTCATAACAATAACCGGTGTAATCTGTATTATCTGTTATGCCATTTTCACTTACTTAAATAAGCAGAAGCAGGATTTTAAATCGCTTCGTTTAGTACTCACTACCTTGCTTTTTGTACTTGTACATTTATTGGCAGGGTTTGTTGGACTCATTAATTCTGTTATGCCATTCATTATATATATAGGCCTACAGGTTTTAAGTCTCGTAACAGGCACTTTCTTTTATCACAAGATTCTGAAACCATTTTATCCGAAATTTAATTTCAAGGGAGTTTCTTCTTTCATTCTTTTTCTTTTTGTAATTGGAATGTCATCGGTGTGCTTCACTTTTGTTTTTGATATTTTTAATGTCAGTGGATTAGGTTGGTATTATTCAACTGCTTTTTTTGTTTTTGTGCTTCCGTTTTTTTATTACCTCACTTACGAGTCTATAATAAATATTCCGGTTCCTATTTTTAAAGTCTGGTATTATCCTGAATATGCAGCAGAAATAGATATGGATGATCTGGATTTGAATAAAGTAAAAGTGATTGAACTGGAATTTTTAAAAAATCTGGGCGAAACAAGCACGACTAATTTTAAAGCAAAAGCACCGGAAGAATTACGATTCGGCGATTGGTTTTCGTTATTCATACAAAACTATAATCAGAAATACGAAGACAACCCCATTGTAATAAAAGACAAATTTGAAGTTCCATATGGTTGGGTGTTTTATATTAAACCCGGATTTTTCGGCTCCAAAAAATTTGTTGATTTTGATTTAACCATTATCCAGAATGTGCTGACAGAAAAAATGATTGTTGTTTGTCGCAGAGTGGAAAACAAATAAAAAATTATGTTGCCTGAAATTAAGAACCTTTATGTGAATTGGATTGATGGAATGAAAATCAATAAAAATCTTTTTATTGAAACCGACCTCGCCAATATTGATTCAATCAGAGATGCGGTTTCATTAGGATTGAATGATTTCAGTTACGGTTTATTGCCATCAGAAAAAGGAAATGAATCATTAAGTCTTGATTTAATTGATACCCGCGCCAATAGTTTTAAACTGAAAATTAATTTATGCAGAGCGGTTACAAATGGCGGATGCAGAATCGAGATTTTAAAATCGAGCAGCGAGTTATCCATTACTCAGGATATTAAAGATATGGATGGAGGCAAGGGAGCAAAATCACTTGTATTTGATTTAGTGCTGACTGTAAACCCATACGAGCGGAAACCTTATGGCCAGCCTCATGCTGAAGAATCGCCGTTGCGCTATCCATTTACCACCAGCGATTATAAAATTCAAATTGTTCCAAGCGACCAGTTGAGTAATTATGATGTTGGAAATTTCAGTTTAACTCTCGGACGCATTGTTTTAAAGGGCGATGAATATATTTTCGATTCAAAATACATTCCACCTTGTACAAGCATAAATTCTCATGCTTCGTTAATTACTTATTATCGCAAGCTCGGCAGTTCATTAAATACCATTGAAGAGAACTGTACAAAAATTATTCAGAAGATTGTTTCCAAAGGTCAATCTACTGCACTTGCCAATAATGTGAAAATACTTTGTGAAAAAATCTTGTACTACATCAGTGATATATTTTTTCAGTATCGGATGTTGGCTTTACAAAAACCACCAATATACTTAATTGACTTTTTTATTCGCATGGCCAATCAGGTTCGCGTGTTGAACGATTGTTATGCAGAAAAAGAAAAAGAAGAAATGCTCAGTTACTTTACCGAGTGGACTGAATTAACAGCCGGAAATTTCGATAACATGCTGAATGATCTTGTGTTTCATGATTATGACCACCGGAACATTAATAACTCCATGCAGAAGGTTGAAAATTTTGTTTTGCTTATTGATAACCTCATGAATAAACTCAGTTCGCTTGATTTAATTGGTAAACGAAAAGAGCGCGACATTTTTGTTCGTGAAAAATCAAATGCCGCAAAACCTGAAACAAAAAAAGGCTGGTCACTACTTGAATAATCCCTGATAAAAAAATAATTACTACATGAAACCTAAAAATGAAAAGGAAATAAACAATGCATTCTTTCAGTTCTTAATGCTGTTTTTATTAACAGTTGTAATCGTGGTGATCGCAGTGTTTTTCGATTATGGATTTAACTGGAAAGATTACGGAAGAGTAAGGGAGCAATTTAAAGAGGTAAGCGGGGTATTAAATAACAAGAACTCGTTAATATCAAGCATTGATTCTATTAATGGTGGAATTGCAAAGTATGATGCACCTGGTGCTGTTCCTGCATTAATTGAATCTGATATTTCAAATAAATTAACCGATTTAAAACAATCAGCAGGAACTGATAGCGTATCTAAAAAATTTAACAATTCGCTTTATCGTACATTTTCAATGCTGCTGAAAAGTAAAATTGACTATCGAAAACTGAGTGAAGAAAATGGCAAACTGCAGTATGATTTAACCACTTTGCAAACATCATTTGATAAATTGAAGGAGCAATACGATGATTTAAATAAGCAGTACGATGCAATAATAAATTCAAGAAGACAGTAATTAACTTAAGACGACAATAGCATCTATTGCTTATGTATCGATTTTTACTCCGTTGTTTATTTATCCCGCTATTAATATTTTTTAATCAGAATATTTCAGCACAGAAAAAACTGAAAGGTTCCGGAACATTCATGTTGCACAATGACTCTGCTTTTCATTTTATTTATAACAGGGATACTGTAAACGACGGTTCTTACACTTCAAAATATAAAATACTTAATGTACCTGGATTTGACGAGGCTAACATTATTCATCTGCAATCAGAACAACGGATTGAAATCAGTTTAGCAGGCGGAAAAAATTCTGCAATACAAAAAAAAATAATAAGGTACCAATCAAATGGCGGATTTATTTTTCTTGATTTTGCCGATACTGTGCAGTATGATGTAAATAAAAAATACCGGCTTGTTTTGTTTTTTGAAAACAATCAGAAAGAAGGATTTGTTTTAATAAATCAATTAACCATTTTATCAGAAGAAAATCCTGATGTTCACTTGGTGCTTGATGCCATTCCTGTTTGGATGCAGAAAGAAAACCAAGCGAAAGTTGACTATTATTTATTAAAGGGTACTCCTGAAAGAAGGGTGAAGTACATGAAATTTCTGGATAGCCTGAATCACGAAAAAAGAATTAAATGGCTTGCCGATAGTATTTCTCTTGGTGTAAGAAGTGAATATGCATACAAACAAAAAGCATTTCAAGAAAAAAGAGACACCACGGTTTTAAATGCGAGTATTCCATTAACAAATGAATATTTAGCCATTACCAGAAAAGAATTGCGCGGATTAGTTGATACGATGCTTCGGAATTATGAAAGTGCCTACTTTAATTCTTATGCAAAATTTTTAATAGATACATCCGGCGAAATTTCTAATATGGATTTAGGTACCATGCGAACAGATATTTCCAATTCCAATTCGCTAATGAATGAATTAAAAAACCGTATTTCAAACCATACATTGAAAACAATGATGATGTATGATGATTCCGGTGTTGCTTATACCATGGCCACAAAAATTCAATTTGCCATTAACTTTAATAAGCAGACAAATATTATCCGAACCAATGTATATAAACACGCAGAACCGAAGTTGACTGGCTTTACATTAAGCGATCAGCATTATAAATCTGTATTGATTGATAGTTTAAAAAAAATGAAAAGCGGTAAGTATCGAATGACTATTGATTACCGGAATATTATTAATGATACTTCGTACACTATTTCTAAACTAAAAAACATAAGTGACAAAAGTTATTTAAAGATCGGAATTAGTTTTGGAACATTCTTTAGCTCAACCGGAAATAATCCAATCAATTACAAGGGCGATTTAAATTTTCCATACCTGAGTATTCATGCATTATATAAATACGGGGGATTGTTTTTTGGTTCAACCATGCTTCCTGTATATGGCTCAAAAGAGAAAGGTGTGTCCAGTGAATCTTCATCCTTTGTTGCACTTGGAAATCCAGTAAGTACCTATAACAGCGATATGAAGTACAGCGAATATGGAATTTATATCAGCCCATCTCATTTGATTTATTTTAAAGCCGGAATGAATTCGCGGAAAAATGCCCAAATCATCTATGAATTTTCTGATAATACAGGTGATAAAATTAGCTATCAGGATATTAGTAAAGCAAAGGGATATTTAATTGGACTTGCATTCGTACCAAAATTTTTTACATTAGAGGCGGGATATAATTCGCTGATTGATAAACCATTTTTTAACTTAGGATTTAACATTCCGATTAACACAAAGTAATTGATTATGAAAAAGATTTTATTTCAGGTTTGTTTTCTTTTTTTATATAATTTTTTATATGGTCAAACATTTAATCCCGTTGGCAACCCAACTCCAAATCCGGTTTGTGAGGGAGGAAACATTACTATTACATTTACAACTGGCGGTTTTACAATTGTGGGAGGAGATTTATTTCAGCTTTTACTTTCTAATGATGTAGGTACTTTTCCAACTAACCCAACCATTATTGGTTCAATACCAACCGCGAATGGAAGCAACACAATTCCAGGTGCCATTCCTGCATCTTTAACCGGATCCGCTGCTTATAAAGTTAAAATCAGGGCTGTAATTTTAAATGGTGCCGGTGCTGCTGATAATGACACAAGTTTTAGTGTTGAAAAAAGTTTAAATATTAACGACGACCCAACTGCTTCAATCAGTCCGGCTACTTCAATAAGTTTATGTTTAGGGGCAACTCAGCAATTAGTTGGATCAAAATCGGGAAGTATTGGTTCATCAGGATCTTATACTTACACATGGTCAGTTCCGGGAGGTGGTGGAGCTATTAGTCCCAATCCAGCACAAACCACAACTTATACAGCCCCATTAGCTGGTCCGGGTACTTATACCGTTACAGTAACTGCTACAAATGGCACAACCTTGGGTTGTAATGCTTCTGTAACAAAAGATATTATAGTAACAGATGTGCCTGTTGTTGATACAGGTGGAGCAATCGGAGCTATCTGTCAAAGTGGTACTACAACTGCTTTGGGAGGTTCATTTTCCGGAGCAGCAACTTCAGCCGTTTGGTCCGATGGCGGAGCAGGCGGATCATTTACTAATAACGGAGGCTCAACCCCAGCGACTTCTACTTACACTACCTCGGCAACAGCCCCTGCTACAGTTACGCTAACACTTACTTCAAGTGGAGGTTCATGCGGAACAGCCACCGATAGTAAATCTTTAACTGTTAACCCGACACCAACTATAAGTGCCTCACCTAATTCTCAAACTCATTGTTCCGGAGATCCAATTACAAACATTTTAATAACCAATCCTAACAATGTATCAGGAACTACTTTTAGTTGGGTAAGAACTAACACTACAAATCTTACAGGAATAAATGCTTCTGGTTCTTCTAATCCAATTACCGGAACTTTAACAAATATTACCAATACTCAACAAACTTCTACATTTACCATAACTGCAACTAAAGGTTCCTGTTCTTCTGTAACTACTGTAACTGTAATCATTAACCCAACACCTACAGTTAGCGCAACACCACTTACTCAAACATTATGCTCCGCAAATGCAATTACTAATATTGTTATTACGAATCCTAACGCTGTAGCAGGAACAACTTTCAGTTGGACAAGAACTAATACAACCAATATAACCGGAATAGCTGCAACAGGTACTTCGAACCCAATTACCGGTACATTAACTAATAATACAAGTACACAACAAACAACAACATTTACAATTACTGCTACGGCTAACTCATGTCCTTCTTCTACTTTTAATGTTACAGTAATAATAAATCCAGGACCAACTGTAAATGCTACTCCTAATTCGCAAACACATTGTTCAGGAGATCCGATTACAAATATTGTAATTACCAATCCTAATAATGTTGCAGGAACAACATTTAGCTGGACCAGAACCAATACCACTAATCTGACCGGAATTGCTGCTTCAGGAACTTCAAATCCAATAACCGGAAC
>CANJII010000008.1 GCA_947474435.1 Chitinophagaceae bacterium
CAGTTTTTAATGATTTGTTGCTTGAGTGATTCTTCGAGATGCAAATCCAGGCGATCGAAATAAAAAGGTCCTACAACATCATATACTTCCTGAATAATCTGCTTCATGGTTTTTCCGGTCTTCGCCATAAACTCGAGCAACACCAATCCATCCCATATTCCATCACGCTCCGGTATGTGGCCCTTCACAGCAATGCCTCCTGATTCTTCGCCACCAACAAGTACATCTTCATGCACCATTTTTTCGCTGATGTATTTGAAACCAATCTTTGTGACTTCAACAGGAATATTATACTTCGCACACAACTTGCGTACTTTCTCTGAAACAGAAAACGCAATAACAACCTTACCAGTCATCTTTTTATACTGCGACAAATAATGGATCAATAAAAGAATGATGTGATGAGCATCTACGAAATTTCCATCCTCATCATACATACCTATTCTGTCCGCATCACCATCTGTAGCCAAACCGGTGAGTTTTCCTTTTGCTGATTTAATGGTTCGAGCCAACTCCTGTAAATTTCTGTCGAGTGGTTCAGGCGGAGTTCCCTTAAATGATGGATTAAAATCGCAATGCAATAACAAAGGCGCTGTTAAAATCTGAGGAATAACATTTTGCCCTGCGCCATACATGGCATCATAAGCCAGATGAATTTCACTTTCATTAATTGCTTTAAGATCGAAGCCATTCTTTACCTGTTCAATGTAATTTCCTTCGAGGTTCACATATTCAATCAAACCTTTTACAATATATGATTCAATCGAATCTTTTACTTCAATAGTAGTTTCAGGAATTAAATCTTCCACTTGTTGAATCACATCAGGTGAAGATGGTCCGCCATGATTTCCTTTTAATTTAAAACCATTATAAGTAGGAGGGTTATGGCTTGCTGTAATTACCACACCTAACCCAACTTTGTATTGCACGCATCCTAAAGAAACCATTGGAGTACTTGCAAAACTTTTTGCCAGATAAACTTTGATGCCTTCGCTGCAAAAAACTTTCGCAGCAGTTTCTGAAAATAACTGACCACCAAACCGGCAATCATAACCAATCACTACCGATTTGTTTTCCGCGTTTTTATTTATCCAGTCAGCGGTAGCTTTACAAACACGAGCAACATTTGCAACAGTATAATCTTTTGCAATAATTGCGCGCCATCCATCAGTTCCGAATTTTATTATATCCATCCTTTGTTTTTGAGTCGACGAAAATAAGTTGCGTCTTTTATGTTTTGCGCTTCGTTCATTATTTAATATTGATAAAATTGTCATTCACTTACTATTTGTTTTCTTCGCGCTTTCTATATTGAACTGATTAATGAAGCCGACAAAAAATTTTATTGAAGAATTAAGGTGGCGCGGAATGTTGCAGGACATTATGCCCGGTGCTGTGGAACTATTAAATACGGAATGCATTTCAGGTTATGCGGGCTTTGACCCAACTGCTGATTCATTGGGAATCGGGAATCTGGTGCCTATCATGTTGTTAAAACATTTTCAGTTGTGCGGTCATAAACCAATTGCTGTTGTTGGTGGTGCAACCGGAATGATTGGAGACCCATCGGGTAAATCGGCAGAACGGAATTTATTAAGTGAAGAAATTATTCAGCACAATCTGAATTGCCAGCGTGTGCAGTTGGAAAAGTTTTTAGATTTTTCTGCCGGACCATCGCAAGCTGAAATTCTGAATAACATTTATTGGTATAAAAATTTTGGGTACATACAATTCCTGCGCGATGTTGGAAAACATTTATCCATCAATTACATGCTGGCGAAAGATTCGGTGCAGGGGAGAATGGAAACCGGAATCTCGTACACTGAATTCTCGTATCAGATTTTGCAGGGATATGATTTCTACTGGTTGTACACGCATTACAATTGTAAATTGCAAATGGGCGGCAGCGATCAGTGGGGAAACATGACTACAGGAACCGAACTTATTCGCAGGATGGCTTCGGGAAATGAAGCATTTGCGTTCACCTGTCCGTTGGTTACAAAAGCGGATGGAACAAAATTCGGGAAAACAGAAAGCGGAAACATTTGGTTAGACGCAAAGAAAACTTCACCCTATAAATTTTATCAGTTCTGGTTGAATGCGGCTGATGCTGATGCAGGCCGTTACATCCGGATTTTTACATTGTTGAATAAAGATGAAATTGAAGTCATAGAACAAATTCACAATGCTGAACCGCACAAAAGGATTTTGCAAAAGAAATTAGCTGAGGAGATTACCACATTCGTTCATTCAAAAGACGATTTGCTTTCAGCCATTAAAGCTTCTGATATTTTATTCGGACAATCAACTGCTGATTCGTTAAAGACTTTAAGCGATCGTGATTTTACTGAAATATTTGAAGGAGTACCAACTAAAACGATTTCAAAATCTTTACTTGAAAACGGAATTGGTATTATGAATTTACTGGTTGATCAAACACAGTTTTTTCCATCTAATGGCGAAGCAAAAAGAACTTTGGCGGGTAAAGGTTTCAGCATAAATAAAACAGTGATTGATTCAACCGAACATAAAATCGGAATGAATGATCTGATTAATAATAAATACCTGTTGCTGCAAAAAGGCAAGAAGAATTATTTTTTAGTTGTGGTGGAGTAAGAATGGAAAATAAGAATCCCTCAGCTTGAAAAAACTTTAGTGTTAATTTGTAATTCAAAATTTATTTTGCAATCAGAAATAAAAACAACGAACCTTCATTTTAAAAAAATTAAAACAAATACCATGAAAAAAAACATTTTCACTTCGCTTATTTTTTCTGCTGCTTTGGTGGTTTTCACTTCAGCCACTGCTCAGCAAACAAAACAAACGACCCCAACCGACCAAAATTCAAAAGTTAAAAAGGAAACAACCACCGTTTCGCCAACGGGAGCAGGTGATACAAAGCCTACACTTTCAGATAATCAAAGCAATCTGACTTCAAAGGAATATGGTGTTAAAATAAATGAGTGGATGAAAACCAACATCGGAACCGATGACCAGCAGGGTGGCAGAATAAATGTTGCAGCATCTAATTTAATTACAAAAATCCGTGATATCAGAAATACCACATCCGACATGGAAACACGGAAAGTGCAAATACATGAAGCCATGCAAAACTACAATGCACAGCTAAAAAGTGTGTTGAAGCCTGAACAGTTTGAAATTTACAAATCAAAAAAACAAGAGTTGATTAGTACCTTCAAAGAAATGAAGGACGAATCTGCAACAGGAACAGAATAATTGAGTTTCATTAAAAAAATTAAATCCCGGTTTTTAAAACAAGCCGGGATTTTTTTTGCTTTAAAAAAATATACTTCATCGATATCTGATAAAAGGATTCTTGCTATATACACTTAAGCCAAATTTTATAAGGGTTTTGAGCAGTGCTTTCCGCAGTGTTGTAATTCGCCTTTCTGATTTTATTGCTTCACAAATTTCTGCACTGCAGTTGTGCCATCACTCAATTGCACTTTTTAAAAATAAACACCGGTAGCGAGTGCACTCAAATCAATTTCAAAACTGTTATTGCGGTTTCTGTAATCAGTGCGTGGCAATCTCAACATTTGTACTCCTAACAAATTTGAAACAACAACTTCCTCAATGTCATTCTGAGCCTGTCGAAGAATTATAGTTACAGTTTCGTTTGCCGGATTAGGATAAATCTGTAATCTGTAATCAGCAATCTGTAATTCATTTGTCCTTGTATAATTCACACACAGTGTTGTATCACTGCAACTTCCATTTGTAATTATTGCTGCATAGTTACCTGCTGAACTTGGAATGAATGTGTTGTCTGTTGCTCCACTTATTTGTTGATTACTGTTACAATCATACCACTGCACTGCCCCATTCCCGCTTACTGTTAAAGTATCATTTGAAATACTGATAGCAGGATTAAGCTGCGTAACATTTAAAATAAGTGTTACAATAGAATCTATTCCTGCATTTGCTGCAAGTGTGTCGTTATAGATGCCAGACACACTAAGTTGTGTTCCATTAAAATCATAATTATCTCCTTCACAAATTCCTACAGTAATACTGTCTGTTACAAATAAATATGTTGGATCATAGCGTGCTACGAAACCTGCATATACATATGGAGTATCTCCTATAAATCTAAATTTTCCTCCAGTATAAAGGAAATTATTATAATAAGCAAAATCAGAAATAGGAAAAGCACCTGCAGAAAGTGGTCCCATACCTGTGGGATGCCATATTGTATCATTATAAGTAGTAACAAAATCCCAAGGGAAATTTAAAAAACTTGCACCTGAACCTACAAAAAGCAAATGACTAAAGACCTTTAGGTTTGATACACCAACAAATGAATTGCTAACTACTAACCAATTTGTACCATCCCAATACAGTAAATCATTACCTAATGTAAATCCAGTGCCCCCTGAATAAAGTTTCCCATCATAAGACATTACAGTTTTTACGAAATCACTATAATCCCATTGTATACCGATTCCACTTCCAATTGGCATCCATTGACTTCCATTCCACTCCGCAATATTTTTACAATAGGTTCCATCTATATATTCAAAAAAACCTCCGGCAATTAAATGATCATTATGAACACACAATGCATTGATCTCACCCCCATCATTCCCTTGCCCAATAGGAACAAAGTCGGTCCCATTCCACTTTGCCATTCCATTGAGAGCAATTGTAGGATTACTCATTCCATATGGTTTGTAATTTGTAAAATTTCCTGCTACATACAGTGTGTCGTGATAAATTTCCATTGCATTAATCCGATCATCAAATGTTCCGATAATGCTATACTTCATACTATCAACATCGTAAGAATATAAACGCCATCGAGTAAATATGTTTTGAATTTTATCGGCAGCAAAGAGATACTTACCTTGAAACATAATAGAACTGCTAATCTCGGCATCAAATCCATAATCCACAGTATCTCCTATTGGAGTGACCAATTCTAAAGGGTGCCAATTGACACTATCCCACCAAGCAATATTATGAACGGAATCCCCACTTGCTATCTGAAAACTACCAGCTACCCACAGACGATCATGAATGCTATCATTGCAAAGTGTATTAGCCCGGTCATAAATTTGATTGGTGCCAACTAAACCTGAATCCAACGGAAACCATGATTGTGCTGAGCAATCAAGTGTAACCAGAAGACCAAATAAAAAGATAATTTGCAATTTCGATTTTTTATTCATTTTCGCTCTTGTTGGTGTTCCAAATTTTCATCGCTAAACAAATATAATCATCTCAAGCACGGGTCAGGTTTTTTGACCAACACGATTTTTTTATGCTGATGAATTTTCCTTCCCTTGCAGGTTGCTGCTTTAATAGATTTCAGTTTAACTCCCTTTGGTGTTTTAAATTATTTTTGACCGAATTAAAAATTTCATGAAAACCCGAATATTAATTACCGGAGGGGCAGGATTTGTTGGTAGCTCGTTGGCCATTGCTTTTCGAAATAAGTATCCTGAGTATGAAATTATTTGTTTCGATAATTTAAGAAGAAAAGGAAGTGAGTTAAATCTCAATCGTTTTATTAATGCCGGAATTCGTTTTGTTCATGGCGATATCAGAAATAAGGAAGACTTTCAATCAATAGGTGCAGTTGATGCAGTGATTGAATGTTCCGCTGAACCATCAGTACTTGCCGGAATAAATTCAACCGTTGATTATTTGTTAAACACTAATCTGGTTGGCACTATTAATTGTCTGGAGTTTGCAAAAAATAATAAGGCATCTTTTATTTTTCTATCCACCAGTCGGGTTTATCCCATTGAGCCGATAGAACAATTGTTGTTTACTGAAGCAGAAAACCGGTTTGAGTTAACCGACATACAGGATATTCCCGGTGTTTCATCAAAAGGTATTGCAGAGAATTTTCCGATTGATGGCTACCGTTCATTTTATGGCGCATCGAAACTTTCTTCTGAATTATTGATAACTGAGTACAACCATTTCTATGGTTTAAAATCAGTGATTAATCGTTGTGGTGTTTTAACCGGACCGTGGCAAATGGGCAAAGTTGATCAGGGAGTTGTGGTTCTGTGGTTGGCTAAACATTTCTGGAAAAAGAAATTGTCATACATCGGTTATGGAGGTGAGGGCAAGCAGGTTCGCGATATGCTGCATGTGAAAGATTTGTTCCGGTTGGTTGATTGGGAATTGCACAATCTTGATAAAGTAAATGGAATGACTTTGAATGCAGGTGGAGGCAGAGAGGTGAGTGTATCGTTAAAAGAACTGACAGCAATGTGTCAGGAGATTACAGGAAATATAATTCCAATTGATTCGGTGCCTGAGAACCGCCAAGCCGATATTCGTATTTACCTCACTGATAATTCTAAGATTACAAAAATTACAGGATGGAAACCAACAATTAGTTCGAAAGAGATACTGGATGATATTTACTTTTGGCTCCGCGAAAATCAACAAGCATTAGAACCCATACTTTCATGAAAATAGCTTTAGTAACAGGATCGGCAGGATTAATTGGCAGTGAATCAGTTGAATTTTTATCAGCAAAATTTGATAAGATAATCGGCATTGATAATAATCTGCGGCAATATTTTTTTGGTAAGGAAGCTTCCACCGAATGGAATGAAAAAAGATTGGAAAGCACATTCGGAAATTACATTCATTACAATGCCGATATCAGAGATACAGCAGCGCTGGAGAAAATATTTAAAGAATACGGAACTGATATTTCGTTAATCATTCACACAGCCGCGCAACCAAGTCACGATTGGGCAGCCAAAGAACCGTTCACTGATTTTACGGTGAATGCAAACGGAACTTTAAACATGCTGGAGATGACACGGCTTCACTGCCCGAAAGCAGTTTTTATTTTTACTTCAACCAATAAAGTGTATGGCGATAATCCTAATTATCTTCCATTGATTGAAACAGAAACACGGTGGGAAATTGCTGAAACTCATCCCTACTTCAAGGAGGGAATAGATGAACAAATGAGTATTGATCATACCAAGCACTCGTTGTTTGGTGCATCAAAAGTTGCTGCTGATATTCTGGTGCAGGAGTATGGAAAATATTTTGAAATGAATACCGGAGTTTTTCGTGGCGGATGCTTAACAGGTCCTAATCACAGCGGAACCCAGTTGCATGGATTTCTTGCGTACCTAATGAAGTGTGCAATAACAGGAAGTGCATACACCATTTTTGGTTACAAGGGCAAGCAGGTGCGCGATAACATTCACAGTTTTGATCTGGTAAATATGTTCTGGCATTATTATCAAAACCCAAAACAAGGTGAAGCATACAACGCCGGTGGCGGACGATTTGCAAATTGTTCCATGATGGAGGCGATAAAAATCTGTGAAGAAATTTCAGGCAAAAAAATTAATATCACTTACTCTGATACCAATCGCATTGGTGATCATATCTGGTACATCAGTGATGTTTCAAAATTTAAAAACCAGTATCCCGAGTGGAACTGGAAATACAATTTGCAGGATACGCTTGAACAGATATTTTCTTCTATCAAACAGCGGGTGTGAGAAAATTTGCTGCTTTTAAAAGCAATTTATTTAAGCTGATTGATAAACCTTCTGACTTTTATTTCATACTGATTTGTTATTTCACCACACTGATTTTCTTCTTCCCTAATCTGTCGTTTATTAATTCTAATTCCAAAGGAAATAAGTTTATTGACAGACAAATAGAAGAAGTTTTTTTTCAGGTTGATTCAGCAGTTTATCCTGAAATGATGCATGAAGCAAAATGCACTTTCAGAATTACTGTTCCGCTCATTGGTAAATTGCTTCATACTTCAGCGGCAGGATTGATTTATTTTCAATTTGTTATTTACCTTTTATTTCTTGTGATTTTATACAGGTTGTTAAACAGATTAATTGAATTAAAAACAATTTCAAGACTTTTAGTTTTATCGTTTTGCTTCACTTATGTCGGGAAATCTTTTTTTTATGTAACTCCGTTTTTTGATTGCTATGCGTATTTATTTTTAGTACTGACATTTTATTTTTCAAACCCCTTTGTGTTGTTTGGTTTATGTATCGCGGCATTTTTTACTGATGAAAGGGCAGCGATTGCAATTCTGTTTTCAATGCTGTGGCATTCAAAAGAAAGTATTCCTGATTCTTTAAAAGGAATTTTTAAATTCAGACCAACATTAAGCAGTGTGAGTTTATTATTTGGGTTATTAATCTCTCTTGCCTTGCGATTTTTTTTAACTGAAAAATACAATGTTCAGGTTACCTGGTCTATGGTTGGAATATCTGCTTTGATCAACAATAAAAATTTTATTCCATTCGTATCGCTGCTGGCTTTTGAAGGTTTTTGGTGGTTATTGATAATGAATTTCTTCACCTCAAAAAAAATATTGACCCTGTTAAATTTCAGTTTGGTAGCATTGATTTTTATCGGAACTTTTATTGTTTATGATTTAACCCGATCAATCACTTACGGTTTTCCGGCAATATTTATTTCACTGTATATTTTCAAAAATGATTTTTCAGTCAATGCGTTAAAATCAATTTCATTATTGATTCTTGCATCGTGTATTTTAATCCCAACTTATAGTGTCATTAATCCGTCAATCAGTTTTTTGTCACCTGTTTTCACAACCATATTTGATTTTTTAAATTGATACGATTGCATTGATAGCAGATCATTGAAAAAAAAGAAAGCAGTTTATACAGGCATGGGGCTACCGATTTTTTTTCGTTCGCCAATCTGTTGGCGCCACATGGCATAGTACAATCCTTTCAGTTCAAGCAATTCAGTATGTTTTCCTGATTCAATAATTTTTCCCTGTTCCAAAACAAAAATGTTATCGGCATGCATGATGGTGCTGAGCCGGTGGGCAATAAGAATGGTAATGTGTTGCCGCTTATCTGAAATATTTCTGATTGTGGAAGTAATTTCTCCTTCAGTTAATGAATCCAATGAAGAAGTAGCTTCATCAAACACCATTAAAGTCGGTTTGCGTAAAAGCGCCCTCGCAATAGATAGCCGTTGTTTTTCTCCACCTGATATTTTCATGCCACCTTCCCCGATTACAGTATCAAGTCCTTTATCGGCTCGGTTTAATAATGAATGGCATGCTGCTTTTTCCAGCACTTCAATACATGCTTCATCGGTTGCTGCCGGGTTTACAAAAAGTAAATTCTCCCGAATGGTACCGCTGAATAACTGACTGTCCTGAGTTACAAAACCAATCTGGCTTCGCAGATCATCAAAATTAATTTTACTGCCTTCAGTTTTATTATAATAAATCGTTCCTGCACGCGGACGATACAATCCGACTAACAATTTCACAAGTGTGGTTTTACCACTCCCAGAAGGCCCGACAAATGCAAGCGTATCTCCTAAGTTTACATTGAACGAAATATCATTTAAAGCATCCGTATTACTCGATTGATGTTTAAAACTCACTCGATCGAATTGGAGTGACTTTATGCGATCAATCATTACAGGATGTTCCGGTTTGGGTTCACTTTTTTTATTCATGATTTTAGAAAAATTGCCAAGCGATACTTCTGCTTCACGATACACATTTATGATATTTCCTAATTCCTGCAACGGACCAAAAATGAAAAATGAATAAATAAATAAGGATACAAATTGCCCGGGTTGAATTTGCTGCGAAAAAATCAAGTACATCATTAATCCGAGAATTGTGGTGCGTAATAAATTTACTATTGTGCCCTGTATGAATGATAAACTTCTGATGTAACGCACTTTCTTTAATTCCAATCCAAGAATTTTTCCGGTGGTATTATTCAGCCGTCCAATTTCCTGTTGCGATAATCCTAAACTTTTTACCAGCTCAATGTTGCGCAAACTTTCAGTTGTTGAGCCTGCGAGAGCGGTTGTTTCACCCACTATTATTTTTTGTATTTTCTTAATTTTTTTACTGAGAACCGAACTGATGATAGCAATAATCGGGATCATTGAAAAATAAACAGGTGCAATAATCCAGTTTACATTAATGCAGTAAATAACAACGAAAATTATTCCGACAATGGAAGTGAACAGTACATTGATAAATGCATTCAGTAACCGTTCAACATCGGTTCTTACTTTTTGAAGAATACCAAGTGTTTCGCCACTTCTTTGATCTTCAAATTCTTCGTAAGGTAATTCCAGTGAATGCTTTATTCCATCAGTATACATTTTAGCACCGAGCCGTTGAACAATTACATTGACACAATAATCCTGAAAATTTTTTGCTATTCGGCTTATCATGGCAACACCCATGCTCGCAATTAATAATAGTCCCACACCTTTAAAAAACTGCGGCATGGTAAAGGAGGAAAATTTTAATGCATAGTTGTCTATTATTTTTCCCAGAATATAGGGATCGAGCATACTGAAGGTTTGGTTAATGGCCGCCAACAGTAAGGCAAGTATTATAAGAGGGTAGTATGTTTTTAAATAGGAGAAAAGCAGTTTCATTGGGTGAACAGTATTGGGGATTATAAATTACTAAATCGGAAAAATTTAAATTGGGCGGTGCAAATTAAAACGAGATTAATGATGAGAAGTGTAATAAAGTTCAGAACTCGTTCAACAATCTTTTAATTTAATTCAATTCAATCAAAAGAGCACAGAAGTATCTCATTCGAGCTTCTGTGTAAAAATAATTTCATTAGCTGCATCCTTATCGCCGGAATAATAAAACCGGAAACCTTTTATGTATTTGCGTAAAGCAGCGTTCACATCGGTAAGTACCAGATTATTGATAGTGGCATATAAATTCTCAGCATCTTCCCAAGTATCATTCATTTCACTTTTGCCGGTGGTTTTTGCTATGGCTTCGTTGCTTTCGTTTTGCAGGTAATAGCTGGTAATGTAATGGTCCTTGGCTGTTTGCAATTCATCAGCAGTGAACCCAAGTTTCTTTGCTTTTTTTATTTCATCAATAATTACCTGTATTGCTTTTTCAGGGTCAACTGCAGTAAGTTTAAGCAAACAAAAATTCTGACGATAACCTGCAACCGCAAAGTCATAATCACTCAGGAGGTTGGTTTTTTGCTCTGTTATTGTATTGATGCGGCTGTTTAAAATGGAGAGCGCAATGGTTAACTCTGTTTCATCTATACTGCCTGCATCGGGTGCTGCTGCAATTCCGAGTATGCGATTCACTCCATTGTCATTCGCACTAACAAACTTGAATGCAGAACCATTGAAATCAACTCCGCCGAAACTGGTGCTTGCATTTGTTCCGTTTACAATGCCTTTAAAACCTGTGCGTATTTTCTGATTCAGTTCATCAGCAGAAAAATTTCCGCAAACAACAAGCGTAAATCGTTTGCGAACCATAATTGAAGCATAATATTTTTTCACTTCTTCAGCAGTTAACTTACTGATAGATGCTGTTGAACCTACAGGGTTTTTATCGTACTGCTTACCAACAAACGAATAGCTCAATGCAATTTGCTGTAACACATCAAATCCATTTTGACCTGAAGAGTTATTGGAAACTTCATCGCGTACTGTTTCAAACACATCGGCTTGAAAACCTGTTCGGGCAATGAGGTCGGTAAAAATCTGCCAGCTGTCATCAAATTGTTTTCGCAAACAATTCATGCTGATGATGGAATAGTCAGGAGTGAGTTTGTAATTAATATCAATGCCTAACTGTTCCATTTTTATTTGCACCTGTTCGGCTGTCAGGGTTTTTGTTCCCCCCTGCAATCCCCAATTAATTGCAAGTGCTTCAATGCCTTCCTTGGCAACAGTGTAGTTAGAAGTTCCACCACTGATAAATAATTGAACCGATACCATTTCGTTTTGCACCGGTTTCAGAATGGTGCGAATGCTGTCGATGGAAAAATCTTTTACATTACTGTTGGTGGGTTTAATTTTTATAAGCTGGGGCGCAACCGGCACTGTAACAATTGGTGCTGTTACACCAGGAGCATTTACTGAAGAATTAGTTACAGTTGTTACAGGTTGATTTGAAGTATTTTCCTTAGAAGTAACGACTGGCAGAGCGGTAACGGGATTTGGATTTTGCTGAACCGGATTGGTTGCATTTGCATTCGGCACCCCGAAATCGGTCATGGATAAAATTTTATTTGCTGTTCCGGTTGGTTGTGTGCCCTTGTATTTTGAAAGCAGTGTGGTGTTAGTTATTAAATCATCAGCAAAAATGCGCTCCAATAAAAAATGTTCCGGCAATGCAGTGTTTTTTCTGATCACCTGATTCACTTTCAAATATGTTTTATTCTCGGTGAGGAATGCGAGCGAGAGCGGATACTTATTTACAGGTTCTTTTTTAAATGTTCCTTTCAGCCCGAAAATGCTTCCGAGGCTGTCAGAATAATTTATTTCGAACCGTGAAGTATCGGCATTCACAATTAACTGCACTTTGATTTTTGCAGTGGGTTTTTCATTCACAACCGTAATGCTTGCGAATTGTTTTCCATCAGCAATATCAATGAGTTTGTAAGTGGAAATATATTGTGTACCAATAGTAGCGAAGGTGAGGGTAAAATTAAAATCGGTTTTTGCGTTGGTATTGAAGTTGGTTATTGCGCCCTTAAAAATACTTTGCGCAAAGCTTGCATTGAAAACGAAAAGAGAAATAATAAGCTGTGAATAGAATTTTATTTTCATGGCATAAACAATTTAAACTGTACGGTCATGTTGTTTCGTAATTGGTCGTCGTTATCGCTATGGCGGATGTAAAGTGAAACGGTCATTGCATCCAGAGCAGTTTCGGGAACTCCGTTTGACTCCAGCATTTTATAAACAGAAAGAAACCGTGCTTTGGCAATTTCTTTTTTCTCTGTTTCATCCTGATTGGCAATTAATTCAAGTTTCAGTTGCGGATTTATTTTCAGCAGTTGAGCAAGGCTGTTTACCATTTCTTTATTCTGTGGGTCAAAAATCTGATCGTCACTTTTTGTAAATGAAATTTTATAGTCACTTGGTTTTAATGTAGGGGTTAATATAGCTGATGAATTAAAGTTTATTTTTTGTGAAGGTGAAATCAATAATCCGGCAACAAATGGTTTGTTTTGAAAATAGAGCTGACAATAATTGATCACATCATTCATTGATTTTAATGCATCAATTGATTCATCTATATCGAATGATGGAGCTGCATTTGTTTTAGCCCAACCTGCACCAACGAAATGAGAAAGTTGAGTTGCCCTCTCGGTATTGTATGCGTAGTTGGAATATAACAATTGTACAGCTTGCTTAATTTGTTCAGTGGTGTAACTGCTGAAATTTACTAATGCATTGATTTCATTTCTTGCTTTATCGTAACACTCGCCAAACTTTTCAGGTTTTGGGGCAATGATAAAATCGAATGATGAACCAAATTTCAGTTTGCGATACCGTGCACTCACCTGGTAGGCATATCCACCGGTAACTAAATTTTTGTTGAATGAAGAAGCAGCTGAATTAACAAGTGCTTCCAGTAATTCACCCGAGGAAGCTGTGTAAGGATTCTCGCGCAAATCAGGAACCGGGAATGAAATAACCAATAATGGATTTTGGGCCAGTGGGGTTTCAACCACAAATTGCGAAGAGTAATTTATGCTTGAATAATCAGGAACAGGATATATATCAGTTGGTAACTGACTGCTTTTAAAAAACGCATTAAAGGTAGCGCCCGCTTTCTGAAAAATATCTTTATGATTTACATCACCTGAAATAACAATGCATGAATTGTTTGGTGAATAAAACAGTTTTTGATATTCTGTTAATTTTTCAGGAGAAGTTGTTGAAGCAATTTTTGATGTAACGATTGCTTCTTTTCGTTCCGTAGCATTCGGAAATAAATTTTTATCTAATTGCTGGTCAAATAAAAAATAAGGGTCACCCTGAATCTGCGATTGATCGGCAAAAACAGAACTCAGCGCAGAATCAACTTCTTCAATCTGAAACAATGGTTGCTTTACTGCACTCAAAAAAAGTTTTAAAGCATTGTCGATATTCCGTTTTGAGCAAGTGAGGTATACCGATGTATGTTCCTCGCTTTGCGTTACTCCGGTTACTGCTCCGAGTTGTTTGAGTTTTTGATTTATTAAATCCTGAGTTGGATAATCTTTGTTCCCGGCAAAAAATAATTTCTGAATGAGTGAAGCATATCCTTTCACCTCTTTTGATTCGTAAGCAACTCCGTCACGCACCACCCACTCAATAGTTACCAAGGGAACTGTCGGGTTTTCGGCTACAATACAGGTTAGTCCATTGTCGAATTTTTGAGAAAAAATATTTTCGTCTGTTTGTGCAGGTGATAATAGGGGCAGAAAAAATAATAGCAGGAAAAACCTGGTCGTCATTTGTTGTTTTGTGTTTGCAACAAACCTAAACGAAAATAAGAGATTGTGAAAATCAGAAATGCAAACGAAAGTGTTCTTTGTTGCGGTCTTTACGCAAAAACAATATTCCGATCCTGAATAAATCAATGCTGAGTGTAACTGATGAATGTTTTTTTATTTCATTCCATGCCTGCTTCATTTCAGGGCTCCAGTAAATATCATCTAATACAACAATGGAATTTTCATTCATAAATGGCAGTGCTGAATGGAAATAATCAAGCGTAGGCTTCAAACGGTGATTTCCATCGAGGTATAAAAAATTTACCTGTTTCATTTCAGCTAAAACTGATGGCAACTGATCTTCAAATTCCCCCTGAATCAACTGAATATTTCTGCGGTTAAGAAATTCAAAATTCTTTTTCGCTGCCTCCGCAATTGATTTGCTTCCTTCAATGGAATAAATTTTTTCATTATTACTGACTGCAGATAAATAAGAAGTTGTGATTCCCAATGAAGTTCCAATTTCAAGTATGTTATTGCATTGGTAATGCTGAATTATACGAAACAGTAACTGCGAATATTTTTTAGGAGCGGCTGAAGTTTTAGCTATAAACGAAATTGTTCTTTTGTTTTTCTTTTCCAGTAAAGAACCAGCCCCAAAATCTTCCACCTCAATTATTGATTTATCTACTTCAAGTTTCCTTCGAAGTTTTTCAACTTCTCCATAGCAATAAAAATTCCGTTGGTCATTCATCACCTCATTGATAAATGAAAATACAAATGGCGAATGGATATAGTATTTTGACTTTGCCTGAATCAGGTATAACAGGAATTCTTTTGCTGTAAATAATTTATTCATAGCGCACTTTCAAAAATCGCTGTGCAAAATGGTGACAAAACAATTCGGATTAAAAATTATTTTTGAGTTTATTAAAATCAAACAAATGAAAAAACACATTTACACACTACTTATTTTTTGCATTTCAATAGTGAGTTTTACAGCATCCGCTCAGGTTGAATTTCATTCAGTGAAAGAAATTTCTTCGCATGATATTCAAAGACCAGCACCAAACACAAGATTGTTTTATGATACTTTAATTCCCGCATCTCAGGATAGCTTAGGTTATGGATTTTGTGGCGACACTTTAAAAATTTATAAATTGAATTTGCCGGCGCACGGCTATATCGGAGGGAATAATTCAAACGGAGATAAAGAGATCATGCAAAAATTTGGAGTAACGGGCAGTGGTGGTGTTTACACTATACTTGGATTGTTTGGAAAAAAATCAAATACCACCAATGCTTTAATTACCGCAAAAATGTATTCTGTAGATCCACTTACTCATGCTCCTGATACATTTATGCAGGTTACTGACCCAGTAGCACTTGCCGATATTGATACCAATTCTTTTTCAGGCCTTTTTACTACCTTCCCTTTTCCGGGGGTTATTTATTGTAATGATTCTTTTTTTGCCGCTATTGAACTTCCAACAATTACAGGTGATACAATTGCTATTTATATGACACCGCAAAATTGTTATAGTGGCGACCAGCAAGCTTATGTACTTAAATCAAATGGCAGTTTTGTGGCATTGGGTGGTGCTGGTTCGTATGGTTTAGATGCTGATTATTGGATTTGGCCGGTATTTATTCCTGATACATCAGTTGGTAACAGTGCCATTTCATTAAGAGATTTATCCTTGTTTCGGGCATATCCAAATCCTGCTACAAATTGCATAACGGTAAATTTTTCAATTAAAAATGTGGCAGAAGTATGGGTTGATTTTGTTGACGATTTAGGTAGATTGGTAAAAACAGTAAAATTGGGAAATCAACTTCCCGGCATGCACTCCCTCAATGTCGATATTAGCGATTTACCAACTGCTAATTATTATTATTCTATTGCCACACCTAACGAAAGATTGTTCAGTAAAATTTCAGTTGTACATCAGTAAATTGCTTTCTGTTATTTTGAAATTACATTTGAAGCCCTCACAAAAGAGGGCTTTTTTATTTATGAAAAATTTTTTTTCGTTTTTGATTTTAACCATAATTTCCATTTCATTAAATGCACAAAGCAGAAAATCCAATCCAATAAATTTATCCGAATATCAAACGAAGCGATTTAGAAGTATTAGTGATACCTTAATTCCTTCAAGTTTTATTGATACAAGTTCCGGAGGCATGGGATGCCAAAGTGTTGTTTATACAGTTGACAGTAATTTTCCTATAGATTCAGGATATGTGACGGGCACTAATGTATACAATGACTTGCAAAAAAGTCAACGATACAATATTTCTGACTTTGGATTTGATAGTATTCAAATCAATAAGGTAATTGTCCATTTTGGAATTTTGCATCCAAGTGATTCAGACGGATATGTAACCGCAAAAATTTATCAATTGAATTCACTTGGTTTTCCTGATTCGTTAATTGAAACATCAGATACATTAAATGTCACCGATCTGATTTTTAATATAAATGGAATAGCTGAATTTAATTTTGATCTGCCAGTACTATGTACAAAATCATTTGCAGTAAGTGTTGATTTCAGTAATTGCCAACAGGATACTATTGCAGTAGCACACACAATTCAAAACTGCTTTGAATCAACCGGCAGTTCATTTGAGCAATGGGATGATTTTTCCTGGCACCAAATAAAAAATTCATGGCAGTTTGAAACAGATCTGGCAATATTTCCTGTGTTAAGTAATGGGGTGTTAATAGCTGCTGGTTTGGTTTCGAAAAAAAATAATATTTCAATTTATCCGAATCCGGTTTTAGATCTGTTAAATATTTCTTCTTCAAGTCAGTATAATGAGTTTTCAATTTATAGTTTAGTTGGAAAGAATATTATTCAGCAAATTGTAACTGAAACTAATGATTTTCAATTTAATTTTTCTGAATTTTCTAACGGAATATATTTTATAAAATTGGCAGGAAATGAAGGAGAGTTTGTGAAAATGATAGTTGTGCAACATTGACAACTTTAATAAATTCGTATAACTGTTTCTCACATTTTTTTTGATTCAAGCATTGTTTTACAATCCCATGACTTTGTAATTCAAATATTTTAATACATTAGCCCCACAAAAAATCAAAACCCAAAAATAAAAATGAAAAAAATTGCTACAACTTTAGCTCTCATTGCGATTGTTTTTTCGAGCACATGGGCTCAAACAACAACGGCTGATTTGCACCCGCAAGGATTAAGTCTTCCTTCCTTAAACAAAAAAATAGTGCCTAATTTTAAAAACCTTCATCCTACAACTCGTGGAGGAAGTAAATGGTTTGCATACTGGGATGCCGTAACAACAATAAACGGTGCAGCATCAAGTATTAATTTTCAATATCTTTTTCCTGATTCAAACATTACTGCTTATTTTGGAACAACTGTAGGTAACCCATGGATTCACAACATTGCTACAGTTTTAGATCCTACTGCAAGCATGTTTACTCAAGCTGCAACAGCAGGAGATATTCAGGTTTCTCTTTCTGATTCTTATCAGGTTGATTCGGTTGAATTATGGTTTGTATATGTTAGAAACAATCCAGATCCCAATGTTATTGATACCATGTTGATTGAAGCATTTAGCGATAATACCGCCAACAATATTCCAATTTATTATTTTACAGGAATGGCTACTCAATTTGGTAGTGATACAGTACGATTTCCTGAAATAAATTATAGTCAACCTCAGAATGTTGCTGTAGCTACAAATAAGGTTTCTGTAAAAATTCCATTGGATGCTGCATTTGCAGTTGATACCAATAGTTTAGGTTGGAATTATGTTACAGTAGATGTTTCTGCATTAGGTACCATTAACGCAGCTGGGTTGGTGGCTGCTACAGCTAAATTTATTCCCGGCTATACTTATAGCCTAGCAGATACTTTATCAAATTTGAATGAATGTGACTTTGCTTCAATAGAAGAAATTACTGATCAATTTCAATCGTATACTCCGGGCGAATACAATTGTTCATTAATACTTCCGGTTGATGTTCGTTACAACATTGCAGGAACCTGGAATGATTTCTTTATTCCTAGTTATGCATATACAGGTGCAACTTATAGTTATGAGCATCATTTGTTTTGGTTTGATGTAGTTTGCAATTCTTGCTTTGGTGTAGGTATTGATGAAACTGCTAAATCAGAAGTACTAAATGCATATCCAAACCCATCTTCAGATGTGTTATACCTTGATAACACATTGAACTCAGCCGTGAATATTTACAGCATTGATGGTAAAATGATTGAGTCATTCATTTCTGATAATAAACTTTCAAAAATTGATGTTTCTTCATTAGAAAACGGAATGTATATGTTTGAAGTAATTGCAAATGGTGGTTCTTCAAAAGGTAAATTTGTTATTAACAGATAAGGATTTTTTTAATGAAAAAAACCGCTTCGATAAAATCGAAGCGGTTTTTTTTTGCGTTGATTTTTCACTTTCCTGTTTTAATTTACATTTGTCCATCAACAAAAAAAATAGTTATGAAAAAAATACTCCTCTCTTTTTCCTTTTTGACTTTCTTAACTTTTAATTCCTTAGCACAAAAGGGATTTCATGCCGGGATTGAAGGTAGCTATAACACAGTTTGGATCATCAATCAAAATTCTTATGGAAGACCTGAATACGATTATGTGTTGGATATGGGTGGAGCATTTAAGTTAGATGTTGGATATAATTTTACAAATCACATTGGAGTTCAAACAGGTTTTACTTCTTTTAAAGGCGGGCAGAAGTATGAAGATTCTCATGGAACAGGTGTATTACGCGAGGTGAAAATGAGTTATTCCGGAGTACCGATTCTATTTAAACTGATTGGCGGGGAAAGCAAAGTGAAATTTTATTTTTTGATTGGGCCGCAACTTTCTTTTTTAAGTAAAGCAGAATTGACTGGTAATTATATTGCAGCAGATCCAACAACTTTGACAAATGGAAAAGTGCGTTTTGAAAAAAGTAATTCAGGTTTAAATTTTGGATTGGGTGCAGATGTTTCGGTTACTGATTTTCTTTATATAAATGCCGGTATGTCGTTCTTATATGGTTTCAGTGATATAAACGCAGCAAGTGGAAGCGGACCTGATTCATACCAGAATACTTCATGGACTTCATGGAGATTTCCATCACCAAATACCGGGACATACGAAAAATCTAATATGGCTAATGGTGGTTTTTCAATAGGAGTGCATTACATTTTGAATAAGTCTGAAAAATAATTTTTTGCCGAAATTTTTATTTGAAAACAAAACCCCGATTAACATTTGTGAATCGGGGTTTTGTTTTTTAGCGCTCTTTCAATATTCTGTCTAAGTCGCGTTTTGAATCTTTCTTTTTTATTGAGTCTCTTTTGTCGTGCAGTTTTTTTCCACGCACTAATCCGATTTCCAGTTTTGCAAATCCTCTGTCTGAAAAAAATAAATTGATTGGAACAATTGTGAATCCACGCTCTTTCACTTTTGCTTGTAATTTTTCCAATTCTTTTTTCTTCAATAATAATTTTCGAGGGCGCATGGGTTCGTGATTAAAATGAGAACCATTACTGTATTCCGAAATATTCAGGTGACGAACCCACAAATCATTTTTCTGAAAGGCACAAAATGCATCACCCATATTCGCTTTTCCTTCCCGCACACTTTTTACTTCGGTTCCGGTAAGCATAATTCCGGCAATGTATTTTTCCATCACTTCATATTCATACAAAGCGCGTTTGTTATTAATTGCTGTGTTCTTGATTTTTACTTCACTCATCAGATGCTGTTAAATACTTTGTCCAGTTTTTCTTTCTTTAAAATTTTTTGTGCGGTTTCTCCATTGGCGATTAACCGGTTTCCTGCATGTGCTTCAAACAAACAGAGCACTTCGTTTTTATTCAATGAAATAAAAGTACCTGTGAAAATTATTTCAGTACCGACATTTGCCGGAGCGTGATGAATAACTTTAACCATGCTGCCGATTCCTTCTTCATCATCGTCTTTTATATCAAGTACAAATAAGCGGCACACCCATTCCGCATCGCGTGTAATTGCGTAGGTGGAATAAACCGAATGCAAAGCGCCGGTTCTGAATTTCACAAGATCATCAGCTTCAACCCTGCAGGTGTATTTTTTTTTATCGCCGGGATTAAAAATATTTTTCATAGTGCAAATGTGATGAAAGAAAAGAAGTTCTATGCAACTTTCCGTTTGTAACCTATAAGCCAAAAAGAAATCAACTCACAGCAAGAACCGGAATTTTAACAAGGTGTCGCACTCTTGAAATGGTTTCACCAAAAATAATATCCTTCAAACCGCGATGGCCATGAGCTCCCATTACCAATAAATCAGCTTTAAATTCAAACACACTTTTGGCAATGGCAAAACTCCTTTTCCCATATCCCAAATCAAATGTTGCTTTGTACCCTTTATCAATTAATTCTTTGGTTACCTGAATTAAATGTTCAATGTCTTCTTGTTCTTCCTTATCTGAAATCTGATTTCCGATTAGTAATGCACCAGCTGATTCAAGTATGTGAATCAGATGATAGTCTGCTTGTTTTCCTCCTATGGAAAGTGCTTGCGAAATGGTATTACTGTCATGTTTTGAAAAATCAAGTGTGATGGCAATTCGTTTGAATTGTTCCTTGCTTTGCAGCTCGGGTAAACTGAAATCATGAATTTTTATTTCCCTTTCTTTTCTTCTGAAAATAAATGGTCCGAAAGTGATATAGAGTAAAAGTATCGCAGCTATCAAAGCAACTGGTAATACAAAAACATAAATCCACCATGCATTATTGTAGTCAACCATCAATGATATTATTTCTTCGGAAACCAATTTTACATTCAGAGTTACAATCACCAAAGCTGAAACCCATGAAGCTAACTTCAACCAGAAGCCAATGGCGAATTCACCCATTTTCTTTTTATCACTTACAAAATGTATGAGTGGAATTACGGCAAATCCAAGTTGCATGCTCAATATTACCTGGGATAAAATTAATAAACTGCCGGTGGCGCCTTCGCCATAAAACCAGAGCACTAAAAAGGCGGGCACTACTGCCAGCATTCGTGTTATTAGGCGGCGCAACCATGGTGTAATGCGAAGATTTAAATAACCCTCCATTATAATTTGTCCTGCTAAAGTTCCGGTGATGGTGCTGCTTTGTCCGCTTGCTATTAAGGCAACTGCGAATAAAATTGGTGCGAGAGATGAGCCAAGCAATGGTTCCAATAATTTGTGTGCATCATTTATATCGGCAATATCAAACATGCCTCGTGTAAAAAATACTGATGCAGCGAGAATAAGTATAGCTGCATTTACAAACAATGCAAGATTGAGTGCAATAGCAGAATCTATGATGTTAAATTTTATGGCCTTTCGCATTCCTATAACTGTGCGTTCAATTTTTCGTGTTTGCACCAATGAAGAATGCAGGTATAAATTGTGGGGCATTACTGTAGCACCAATAATTCCAATGGTTAAATAAAGTGCAGTGCCATAAGGTATACTTGGGATAAATCCGGCGGCAATATCACCAACATCAGGTTTGGCCATTAATAATTCAACCAGAAAACTTCCACCCATTATCACCACCATTCCGATTATGAATACTTCCATTTTTCGAATACCGATGTTCATTAGTGTTAGAAGTATTAAGCAATCAAAGACAGCAATGGTTACTCCGCCAAGTAATGGAATATGAAACAACAGATTTAAACCGATAGCAAGTCCAAGTACTTCAGCGAGATCGCATGCAGCAATAGCAATTTCGGCAAGAATGTATAAGGGAATGTTGATTATAGAGTGATACATTTCCTTCGATGCCTGCGCCAGATCGCGACCACGAACAATTCCTAACCGCACACAATGACTTTGTAAAAGCAATGCAATTAAATTCGACATCAGCAGTACCCAAATGAGTTTGTAGCCATAGGCACTACCTGCTGCAATATCTGTTGCCCAGTTACCGGGATCCATGTAGCCAACACTTACCATGTAGGCCGGACCGAGAAAAGCAAACAGTGTTCGCCACCAGTTTTTATCCTTGGTTTCAACCGTAGAGTGAACTTCTTCGAGGGATTTGGTTGAAGTGTTTTTTGATATCAAAATTGAACACTTATGTTGTTAGCAATTGAGGAACTTATATGCACTTTGCTTTTACCATTGATTAGTAAAAGCATGCTTTGGTCAAACGAATTTTTTTCTATCACTTTTAATTTTGAACCAATGCTGATTCCGATTTTACTCAGGTAGCGAAGCAATTCTGGTTGGTCGGTAACAAGATTTACGATGGCTTCTTTTTTTTCAGTAACATCAATCAACTTTTGTGAATCGGATTTTTTTATAATTCCTTTTTTATCAGGAATGGGATCGCCGTGCGGGTCAAAGCGTGGATGTTCGAGAAATGTATCTAGCCGTTCCACCAAAGTTTCTGATTGAATGTGCTCCAGTTGTTCAGCCACTTCATGAATTTCATCCCAACTGAATTTTAATTTCTCGACCAGAAAATATTCCCACAAGCGATGTTTACGAACAATCAGCAATGCCTGCTTTGTGCCTGAATCAGTTAGTGTTACACCATTGTATTTTTTATACCGGATGAGTTTTTGTGCCGAAAGCTTCTTGAGCATTTCAGTGACCGATGCTGCCTTGGTTCCCAGTGAAGCTGCGATATCATTGGTGGTTACGGCATTGTTGCTTAGGCCCGCATGATGAAAAATTGTTTTCAAGTAATTTTCTTCTGAAGTGGTTTGTATCATTGGCTGATCTAAATATAAATTTAGGCAAACCTAAAAATAATATTACAAAGTCAAAAAAAATAAATTATATTGTATTATTTAATGATTTAAATAGTTCTTATGGAAAGTGAATTGCGAAAACTGAACTCACGAACATGGATAAAAAAATTTATAATCGAATTTCATACAAACTTTCATCTTTCAACTAAAAACTTACATTTGATTCATCTAAAAAATCCCCCGATGAAAAGAATAATTTTTGCATTGTTATTTATTACAAGTGCTTCAGTAAATGCTCAAAACCCTACAATCAGTTTAACAAGTTGGGTTACCGGTGTCACTCGCCCCATTGATGTGCAAAATTGCGGCGACGACCGCGTGTTTGTTGTTCGGCAGGGTGGTGTTATTCTTATATATGATACTGCCGGTGTTGTACTTGCGACTCCATTTCTCGATATTCAAACAATCGTCTATGATGTAAACAATGAGCAAGGTTTGCTCGGGCTTGCATTTGATCCGGACTATAAAAACAACGGATACTTTTATGTCAATTATATCAATAACAGTCACAATACTAATATCTCAAGGTTTAGTGTTAGTGCCACTGATTCAAATGTAGCCGACCCTGCGAGTGAATTAATATTGAAAACTATATATCAGCCTTATAGTAATCACAATGGTGGGTGCGTGCGTTTTGGCCCCGATGGAATGTTATATGTTGGCATGGGTGATGGTGGCTATTTCGGCGACCCCGGAAATCGGGCTCAAAACCTGCATTCGCTGCTCGGTAAAATGTTGCGATTGAATGTACACGACAGTGCGGCGAATTATATTCCTTTAACAAATCCGTTTGCAAGTGACACTTCAATCGGAAGCCCTGAAATATGGGATTTCGGAGTACGGAATCCATGGAGATTTAATTTTGATAAAGTTACCGGAAACCTTTGGATCGCAGATGTTGGGCAGGATACATGGGAAGAAGTGGATTTTGAACCATACGGCAGCAATGGGAATTTAAACTACGGTTGGCGTTGTAAAGAAGCAACACACGATTATAATATTTCACAATGTGCAGGTATTTCAAATTTTGTTTCTCCGATTTGGGAGTATCATCATACACCGGCTTGTTCTATTTCAGGTGGTGTAGTTTATCGTTGTCCTGACAATGCCGCTTTATGGGGAAAATATTTATTCGCTGATTATTGCAGCGGCGAAATATGGTCGTTGTTAGAAAACGGGCAACCGATTTTTGAGTGTGATACTTTATTGGATTTTACTAATAATACTATTGCATCGTTTGGCGAAGACAAATGGGGACGAGTATATGTATGCGGCGAAGGCAACTCTACCATTTACCGTTTGAATGTAACATCACCTACCTGCAATCCGGTTGCCTTCATAGAACATTTAGGCGATACATTGGAAGTTTGTAATGGGGGAACTATTCACGCTTATGAATTTCCCGGTTTTCAATATGCTTGGACTTATAATGGTGTAAATGTGAATTCTAATTTACCAACTATACCTGTTGCAGGCCCCGGATATTATCAATTGACAGTAACGCAAGGTGCCTGTACCGGAATTTCGGATTCAGTATTCGTAAATGTTCATTCCGTGAACCCTGTAATCAGTGGATTGCTTGGTTCTTACACCCAGGGCAGTTCTGCGGTAACACTTATAGGTACTCCATCAGGAGGTGTTTTCAGTGGGGCAGGTGTCACCGGAAATATTTTTGATCCATCTATAGCCGGAGTTGGAACGCATGAAATATATTATACTTATACCGATGAAATCGGTTGTGAAGGAACTGATACCGCAATTACTTCAATTGTAAGTGGAATAAACGAATTGCCGGTTTTTAGTTCTTTAACCATTATTCCGAATCCTTCTTCAGGTGATTTTAATATTCGGATACAGGCTTTCAGAAATGAAAAAATTCAGTTTACAGTTTTAGATATTTCAGGAAGAGTGATTGATCAATATATCACTGAAATAAAAACAGGTGATAATAACATTAAGTTGAAAGTTAATTTAGAAGAAGGGGTTTATCTGTTGCAATGGAAATCATTAACCGAAACCGGTGTGAAAAGAATTATTATTCAAAAATAATTTTCAGGTGGTTGAAGTTCCGCTTCAGATGAAGTGGAACTTCAACACTTAAAACTTTATTCAGAACGGCGATTTAGTATTCCTTCTTAAAACTATTTTCACCGCGTGAAAAAATTCGGTTACTTTTTTAAAGTAGTGTGGGCGTATTGGTACTTCTTTGTTTTTGTGTTGGTATTTCTATTATTATTTCCATTCTTCTATATTCTGCTGAGTAATAAAAAAATGTATCCCGCCGCAAATAATCTTCGTCGGGTTTGGGCGTGGTTAATTTTTCTTTTCACTGGTATAATTTATTCCATCAAGCGCGAATCAAAACTAAAAAAAAATCAAGCATACATTTTTTGTCCCAATCATACTTCGTATCTCGATATTCCATTGTTCGCCATGTGTTATCACGGACACTTCCGTTTCATGGCCAAGCTGGAATTAAGTAATATACCGCTGTTCAATATTTTTTTCCGCACCATTGATATTTCAGTCAATCGCGGAAGCATTACCGAGAGTTACAAAGCATTGCGTATTGCAGCGGAGAGTATTGACAATGGTGACAGTTTGGTTATTTTTCCAGAAGGAAAAGTGGCGCATCATCCACCGAAACTCGAAAAATTTAAAGCCGGTCCGTTTAGGTTGGCAATTGAAAAACAAGTGCCGGTTGTGCCGGTTACTTTTTTAGATAACTGGAACATGTTGTTTGTAGATAAAAAGATTTGGGGTCGTCCGGGCGTTGCAAGAGCAATCGTTCACAAACCAATTCCCACAATAGGATTAACTTTGAATGATATTGAAATTTTGCAGAAAAAAGTTCACGATATAATTGAAAACGCATTAAAAGAAAATGGAAGTAAATAACGAATTGATTGATAAGCTCGCGGTACTCGCAAGATTGGAATTTGATGATACTTCACGCGAAGCCATAAAAAAAGATTTGCAAAACATTTTGGGTTTTGTAGAAAAGATAAATGAATTACAATTGGATAATGTGGATGCGCTTATCTACATCACCGATGAAGTGAATGTGCTGCGCGATGATGAAGTGAAGCAAACCATCACGCACGAAGAAGCGATGATGAATGTGCCTGTGAAAGACAGTGATTATATTAAAGTACCAAAAGTTTTAAAAGGAAAATAATGGCTAAGGAAATTATCCGTCTGGAAAATGTATCGAAAAATTATGTGTTGGAACGAGTGGTGATTCCTGCATTAAAAAATGTAACACTCAGCGTAAGCAAAAACGAGTATGTTGCGTTGATGGGGCCATCAGGTTCTGGTAAATCAACACTCATGAATGTTTTGGGTTGCCTTGACACACTTTCATCAGGAAAATATTTTCTGAACGGAACTGATGTCAGTCACATGAGCGATGACGAATTAGCGGTGATACGGAATAAAGAAATTGGTTTCGTGTTTCAAACATTCAATCTCTTACCGCGAATGACAGCGTTGGAAAATGTTGCATTGCCACTGGTGTACAACGGAACCAATCGCACAAACAGAACTAACAAAGCCTCGCAGATGCTTGATGCAGTTGGTTTGGCAGATAGAAAAGAACACAAGCCAAATGAAATGAGCGGAGGACAAAAACAAAGAGTGGCCATTGCACGCGCACTGATAAATTCTCCGTCAATAATTCTGGCAGATGAACCAACAGGGAATCTGGATAGTAAAACTTCGTATGAAATAATGTCGATTCTCGACAAGATTCATAAAGAAGGAAACACTGTAATAATTGTAACGCACGAAGAAGACATCTCAAGATTCGCGCATCGAATCATTCGCATGAAGGATGGAGAGGTTTCATCGGATGAAGTGAATGAGCACAGGACAATTTCTAATTAAAAAATTCTAAAATCATAATTCGTTAATCGATGTTCGATATTCATTTCGATATTAAATTTCCAAAATCATAAATTGTTAATCGGTATTCCCCGCCTGCTTTTAGGGCAAGGATATTTTTTATTTTCAAACGAATGAACCAATGAACAAATAAACCAATTAACTATTCTTCAAATGAAAATCTATACCAAAAAAGGCGACACCGGAACCACACAGTTAATAGGAGGAACGCGAGTACCAAAAAATCATATCCGCATTGAAGCTTACGGAACGGTTGACGAGTTAAATTCTTTTATCGGTTTAACAAGCGACAGCATTGATGATAATAAGATCAAAGATTTATTGAAAGAAATTCAGGATCGTTTGTTCACTATTGGTTCAACACTCGCCAGCGACCCTGAGAAGTCAAACATGAAAATTCCTGACCTGAAAGAAGAAGATGTGGTGCTGCTCGAGAGCGAAATGGATAAAATGAATGAGCGATTGCCCGAGATGAAATCATTTATTCTACCGGGCGGATTAGCCGCAAATTCCATCTGTCACATTGCACGATGTGTGTGTCGCCGTGCTGAAAGATTAGCCGTTGCGCTTTCAGAAAATGAACCTGTTGAACCACTCGTTATTAAGTACTTGAACCGACTTTCCGACTATCTGTTTGTGCTCTCCCGCAAAATTTCTATGGATGCCGGAGCCGACGAAATCCCCTGGAAGCCACGACTATAAAAGCTTTCAGCCTTATCCACACGCCCTGATATTCTCTTAAAAAAAACATTTTGAGGTGTAAAGAATAAAGATACTTTTGCGCAAAGTTAAAACCACCTGAAAAATTATGTTTTGGAGTCTTGAATTAGCATCTTATTTGGAAGAAGCGCCGTGGCCTGCCAGCAAGGATGAGCTGATTGATTATGCTATTCGAAGTGGTTCACCACAGGAGGTAATAGAAAATTTACAGGAGTTGGAAGACGAGGGTGAATTGTACGAAGGCATTGAAGACATCTGGCCTGATTATCCTACTCACGATGATTTCTTCTTCAACGAAGATGAATACTGATTGAATAAAAAAATCAATTGAACGAAAGCGCTCCGATAATTTCAGGGCGCTTTTTTTTTTCATACTTTGCAATTATTCAACAACAAATAAAAAATGAAATCAATCTACTTAACCAGATTCGGAAAACCTGAACAAGCTTTTGAAATTCGGGAAACAAAAACTCCTGTTTGTAAGAATGATGAAGTATTGATTAAAGTGGATGCATTCGGTTTGAATTTCGCTGATGTGATGGCACGAAAAGGATTGTATAATGATTGTCCACCATTGCCATGTGTTTTAGGATATGATGTTGTTGGAAGAATTGAAGCAATTGGAAAAAATGTAAGTGTTATCAATGTAAATGACAGAGTGATTTCACTCACCCGTTTCGGAGGTTATGCTGAATATGTTATTGCTGATGCAAGAGCAGTTGTAAAAATTTCAGAAGATATGTCTGCAACTTTTGCTGCTTCGTTAGCTACTCAATATTGCACAGCTTATTTCGCGGCAATGGAAGCAACAAAAATTTCTGAAGGTGAAATTGTTTTGGTTCATGCAGCAGCCGGTGGTGTAGGCACTGCATTGGTTCAGCTTTTGAAATTGCGAAAGGCAATTATTATCGGAACCTGTAGTTCTGATGAAAAAGTAAATTACCTGCGAACACTCGGAGTGCAGCATCCGATTAATTATAAAACCAGTGATTACAAAATTGAAATCAAAAAAATTATAGGGGATAAAAAATTAGATGCGGTTTTTGATTCGCTCGGAGGGAAGTATATCAGGGACGGTATGAAGCTGCTTGGACCCTGCGGAAGAATGATTTGTTTCGGCGGTGCGGAGTTAAACAGTTCGAAGAATATTTTTTCACGATGGCGGAAAATAATTCAGTTTGGCTTTTATCATCCCGGAATTATGATGATGCAGTCAAAAGCAATTATCGGAGTCAACATGTTAAAAGTCGGGGATAACAAACCTCAAATTCTAAAGCGTGTACTGACTGAAGTTGTTTCTCTTGCCGAAAAAGGATTGATAAAACCCGCAGGAGGAAAAGAATTTGCAGTCGCTGATTTAGCATCAGCACACAATGCGTTAGAAAGCAGAACTACAATTGGGAAAATTGTTGTGAAGTGGTAAAGCAAAAAGAAATTATTTCTTGTTCCTTGTTCTTTTTTGGTGTTCTATATTTTCAACTCAAACAAATATAACCGCACTACTCCCTTGCTTGAAGTTTTCTCCATAAGATTTATTTTACTTCACCCAAATCAGTTTTCGAACTGTGGATTTGTTTGCGGCTTCAATATCTGCAATGTACATAGATGGGCTTAAATAGTATTTGCCAAGTGTGATGGTTTGAATACCTGAAACTACCGGAATCTTTTCTACTGTTCTTCCTAATAAATCATAAAGTATAAAGTAACCATCATCATTGCTGATAATTTGTATTGCTCCGTTGTTATCGGGACCATACATAATTGGTGCATCAGGAACTGTTACCTCTACTCTTAAAGTATCATAACTCCAGAAACTACCGCAACCTGTATCTCTGATTGCAACTATGTAAATGGTGCTTTGCGCAGGGCAAACTTCTCCTGCATTTAATGTAGCTGAACTGAAAGCTGCCGGAATACTTTGCCAGTAAATACTATCATAACCTGCCGTTGCATTTGCATTAAGTGTAACACACTCTCCTTTTGTTATGCTGGTATCATTTGAAGTTGCAAGATGAATTTGATTGAAATTTGTACAATAGATTGGAGAAAGGTTATCTATTAAAACCGCAGAACCCATCTCATCCATGCATTTAGCAACGAATGTTATAAAGTTAATATTAATTGGAGTATTAAATTCAATTTTGTATTTTATCCATTTAGTAGAATCTAAAACAGGTGATTCCCACAAGAGGTAATAGGCATCGCAACTATCTATTCCTCCATAAATCTGCACTATGCCTTCCTGCCTATTTGAAACAATCTTCCTTAAACTTCTTAAATCAGCATAAAATAAATAATTATTGTTCTGAGTTAAATGACAATTTAAAAATTGACCAAATGCTTCATAATAACCGCCCACATTTATAGGGGTAGATATAATACCCATGTATAAACTTGCATCTGAAGGTGGTGGAAATGGGGAATGGTAATAGTTATTATCCGGTGAGTTTTTACAAACATCCCACCCAGGTGGGACGCATTGATTACATGGCGCTATATTTTCAAACGAAGGATTATTAAAAAGAATTTGGGAGTAGCAAGTGCTACTCCCAAATGTTAAGATTAAAAAAAGTAAAAAGAAAATTACTTTGTTTGTCATTTAGCAATTACAAGCTTTCCGCTATTTGTAATGTGATTATTGCTTGTAAATTTATAAAAATAAAATCCAGGAGCCTCATCAAAATGCAGTAAAGCACTTCCTGCATTCAATTTTTCCTCCAACATTATTCTGCCCGTTAAGTCATAAATTAAAAGCGAACCACTTTCTGTGGTTATTATCTGAATTTGTTTTTCATCGCCAATGAGTGTTGGTCGTAAAGCGAATGCCAGTGATTCTTTTTCCTCATTTTCTAACCGCACATAACCTGTGCTGACAATGCAGTTTTCGTCAAATGTTACATCCACGCTGTCAATCAAAATGGCATATAATCCCCGCGCAATAAATACAGCCGGACCTCCTACTGAAGGACACAATGATGCAATTGCTCGCACTGTATCAAGATAAATAGAGTCGGGTTTAAACAAACCATTGCCATAAGTTTCGTTGATGATGAGCACAAGCGTTTTCAGGTTCTGGTCGTGCCAGTTTTCAGCATCTGCTTCCATCAGCTCATCATAAAAATGCTGTACCAGCGAGGTATCCTTATTTTTAATGCTATCGAGTGTCATCAGTATTTTTGAATAGGGTTTAATAGAACAGCTATCGTAAAAATGCTGCAGCACTGCAGAAGAATCTCTGTACGATGGATTTGCCATTAAGAAAGAAATGATATTTTCTTTATTCCAGAGTTTCATGCTGGTGGTATCGCCACTGAAGCTTATTGAATCCTGCACTAATTTTTCCATCATCCGGTAATTAATGGCAGGCGGAGCACTGCCGCAACTCATGTAAGAACTATAGACTGCATTTGCTACAACAGGTAAGTATGTTCCATCAATTCCAGTATTTGCATTCCCCGCAATAAATGATGCGGGATGTAACAGTGCAGAAAAAGAAGTGGGCTTTAAATAGAACGGAATATTAGTTCCATCAGTAAAATCATAAGTTTTGGTATGCGCAGGGAAAGTGCCTGTCCACCGGTTATCGAAAGTGTAAACAAAGTTTCCGGCAGCAAAACCCTGCGGCCCTGCATAGCCATTGTCGTAAAACGCAAAACCCACGCTGTCATTTTTCAATCCATTAGTAATGTATTCAGCCGGGTAGCAGGAGCCTCGCGCTGCTATTCCCCAGTTGCAATCAATGACAGAGTCGCATATTAGCAGCGGGCTGGGGCTGTATTGCAGGTCAATTCCATAAATTCCTTTTTCAAAAAATGGTCCGCCTGTTATGTTTCCATCAATGGTATTGTATCTGATTAAACTTTCTACTGACCAAAGCATCCTGATGCCGAATATTTCTGGTTTTAAATTATTCATCGTTGCCGGATAAAGACGAATGATGTTGTGATCAATTAAAGCATAAGCTGTTCCTGCACAGAAAATTCCGTTAAAGGCATTGTCAATATGGTTATTGGTGATGCGGTAATTAGCGGGCGTTTGTGTGCCAGTCCAATCAAATTCGAAGATGTTAATGCCACGGAATAGGTTCGGAGTTCCTGATACATATAAATCCATTATATTGTCATATATCGACACATCACTTCCAAAATTTAAAGCTGTGCCAATGCTTGAACCTCTCACATGATAAAAATAATTTTGATTGATTTTTATAACCGTTGATTTAACATCGTTTACTACTGTAATTCCATCTTTCCTTATGGCAGTGAAATCGTTATCAAAAATTCTCAACAAGTGCTGGCCTTCTACTTTTACACCTGATTTCATTGCATCAAATTCATTGGGCGCGGCAAGTCCCTGAATATCGTAACCTATGTCGAGGGTTTGCATGTCAATAACATTGGTAAAACAAATTCCATAACCCAATGCCGGCGACCACATATTGGTAAATCGGTTATTGCCAATGTATGCAGATGAATTGATTCCGATAATTCCAGATTCAGATTTTTGAAACAGATTTTGAGTAAAAGTATTTGGGTCGCCACCGATGCCGATATTTATTGATTTGTCGAGTGTAATTCCTGCATGTGGTAAGGCGGTACTTGCATAAGGAAGCAGCAACCCAGAATATTTTTCGAAGGTGGTTCCGTAAACGCGGAGCACATTGTCGCCATTAATAATTTCGATTCCAACATAATTATCTCTAAAAAAAGAACTGCTTGATTCAACATTTCCGCCACCAATTGAATGAATGGCAGCAATTGCATCACGAATGATTGAGCCATTTGAAACTAATACATTGGTAGATGGGTCTGTTGCATAAATACCTTTCCACATATTAATGCCATCGCAGGAATATAACCGGGAGTTGTTTATATTTAATGTAGTTGATGGATCTAAAACAACCTCGGCATAAGGACCAAATGTTACATTGTTACACCCAATAAACGACAGGTCATTATCTATTTCAAAAGTTCCGTTAAATGCAATTTTCTGATTAACATTTGAAATGGTTCTTGTTCCTAAATTAACATAAGTGGCACCATAAATACTGTACATATAATTCAGAAAGTAAGTAGCATCAGCACTATTGAATGTTAACGATTGCGATTGCACTATTGCTCCATCGCAGCAATCAAATACCTGCACAGGTGTTACAGCAGATGTACAGCCCAAACTGTTTACATAATAAACATTTACAACACCTGAAGCCGCACCACTAAGCAAAGTGGCAACACAACCAGGTGGGTAATTAACAATGCTGCTGATGCCCACATCGCCAGAAGCGGCATCCCAATGAAAATTTTCGCCAAGCGGATAACCTGAAAGCGTACCATAACCTAACCCACAAACTAAAAGCGGATTTGGTGCAACAATTGGTGCATCCGGTTGAGTTACAACATTCAAAACTGTTACAGGTGTTGTGTACTGTGCTCCGGCATTATTAGGTGTTACAGTTAAAATTACATTATAAATTCCTGCGGGCAGAGTTACATTATTCCATGTTGAGTTTGTGCTTGTATGTTGGTAATCAGGATTAGTGCCCGTTACAGGATTATCAATTTCCCAATGATAAGTATAACCTACTCCGGCAACCGAACAGGTTAGCTGCGAACTGAAATTAAATTGATTGCAATTGTGTTGTGTGTATGTAAAATCAGCTAACAAATCAACGACATCAAATGTTTGAGTATAAGCTGCATCACCGCATTGCCTGTCAATCTGAAAGGAAACAGTATAAGTTCCTGTCGTTGAGATTGAATTTCCAGAAAGATTAAATGATTGATTTGTATTTGTAGCAATAATATTTGAATTCGGATCTGTTACAGTCCAATAAAAAGTATGTAAATTTGGATTCAATCCGGTACTAATGTTTACTACATCATCATAGCAAACAGGATTAGGTTGAATATTTATTAATGGGTCTGTTATTGTTCCTCCGATTACATGTATCGTATATTCGATATAAGCGAGGCATTGATTGTTTTGATTGTACAAAGTGTAAAAAATGGTGTACACTCCTGGTGTAGCATATTCAAAAAAATAAATATCGTGATGTGGTGCAGGTGTATTAGCATAATAGCTTGGATAATTCGCATCATAATAAAAAGGGTTATCAAAAAATTGTCCTTGATTATTCCAGGTATCCGGATTGCCATTTATTGCATTTACTTCTACATAAAAATCTCCTGCAGGATGGATATATGAAACATAAAAGGGCGAATTAACACATCCCCAAACTTCGCACTGTGAAGCAGGTTCAGTGCAATTATTATATTGTGCTGGGTATATCTTACATTTTTGACTCGTTGGAAAAGCGTCGGAATACATTGATACTTCAAGCGCCCATTCCTCTTGTGGGCTCTGCGCGTAAACAATATTCTGTAATTGAATTAAGAAAATTGTAATTAGGAAAATCTGTTTCATAGTATTTTATTTTAGTTTGGGTTTAAAATTTATTTCTTTTTAAAAAAACTGCCGCGACAAAAAACATTTTCATCGCGGCAATTTTTTTTACTCTTTCATTTTTTATTTTTAGTTAATTAACTTGTTGGTGGTTTCGGTGTTTTGCCTTTCGGTGCAAATGAGCCAACCACTACTTTATATCCGTAGCCGCTCATGGCTTCTTCGTTTCCTTTGTAAGCGTTTTGCAGTTTTTCAGCAATGTCAATCAGCTTATAAATGCCAGTGCCGGGGGTGGTGCTGGTTTGCCCTTTGTCAACTCCTAATTTTTGTCGTGCCTCCTGATTTTTTTGCTGCGCCAGTGCTTCGGCATCTTTTGCCGCCTGCCTAATAGGTTTCACAGCAACAGCAGTTGCTTTCAGGTCATTCACTACCGCATCGGTCAGTTTGCTGTCAACACCAAGTGTGGTGTGTTGCAGTATAATTTCATCCATTAGAGTCAGGATGTCGTCGGGGTTTTTGCGTGGAATTTCCACGCGAACAGTTTTGCGTGCCATGGGTTTAATTTGGGTTTTTGGTTTGAAGTATGATTTTTATTAAAAAATGAAAGAATTCAGAAATTTCTCTTGAAGGAGTGAGCTCATAAGTTGAGGGAGTGAGGCTGATATATGAAGGAGTGAGCCTGTATGTAGATAAGGTAATAACACTCCTTGTAGTAATGAACCTGTAAGCAGAGGGTTTGTGTCTGTAACTAAAACTTTTGGTCCCATTACCATAAGGTGTGGGATGATAAGCAGCACTTACCGCCATACAAGCTGAAGGAATGGAATGACTCTTTAAAGGAGTGCGAACAGATGCTGAAAAGTTGAACATGCAGGTGTTTGGTTGGTGCTGAATATTTCAGCAACACAAGATTAAATACACCGGTTATTGAAAGTCAATACGAAGACTGCCAATAATTTTGGCACTTGTACTAATGATTTTTAAATGAAAATAATTATAATAAAACAGACTGCGATAAAAAACTATAGACGGTCAAGTGTAATAATGTGATAGCGAACAGCAAATGAAATCAGTTCTGCAATATTTTTTGTTTGTGTTTTTTGGTGTATGGTTTTGCGGTAAACATCCACGGAGTCTTTGCTTCTGTGAACCTCTTTTGCAATTTCGTTACTTGTTAATCCTTTGCACATCATTTTCATTACATCAGTTTCAGATTCAGTTAACTGAAATTTTTCGCGCATTTTTTTCAATACATCTTCCTCCGAATCATAAATAAATTTTTCCACTACCTCGTCATTAAAATATTTTCCGCCCGCCAATATTTTATGTATCGAGTTTTTTACTTCCGTATCACTGATTGCACCTTTAACAATGTAACCATCGCATCCGGCCAGAAACATGTTTCGCATCACAGCAGTTTGGTCAAACAGGCTGAGTGCAATTATTTTTACGGTATTCTTTTGTTCACGCAGTTTTTTAGTTGCAGTTAGTCCATCCATAGGCCGCATGGTGATGTCCATAAATATCAAATCAATTTTTTCTGTTTCCATAATATTCAATACCTCATTGCCATTGTAGGCATCATATATTTTTCCGATTTCCGGAATTTTTTCAAATACCATTTTCATTCCGAGGTGAATCAACTGGTGGTCATCAGCCACCATTACATTTATTTTTTCTTCCGGTGAATTCATAAAAAATATTTTTAGTGCATTGAATGTAACCACCAAAAACAAAATGGGAAATGTTTTATCTCATAACAATGTAAAAAAATATTTAAAAAGAAACCTGTGCCAGTTTCTTGTTCGAACAAAAACTTTTTTTTATTTCCTATTCTTCATCACAATTTCTGCAAACAATAAATCTTCAGGTGTTGTGATTTTTATATTAGTTGATTCACCTTCAATCAAATTCAGTTTAAATCCTGCGGCTTCATATACTGAAGCATCGTCAGTAAAACTTTCCTGATAATTTTTTTGATATGCTTTTTTAATTGCTGATAATTGAAAACACTGCGGAGTTTGTGCTAACCGATAGTTATTTCTGTTCACACTTTTATATTCACTGCCGTTGTTGGTCGCCTGACCAGCAACTTCGTTTGGCATAGATTCTATCTGTGGTGAAAGTTCATAAACCGAATCTTTCAACGCAACTGCTGCAACGGCACTTCCTTTCAATGTTGTTTCTATAAAACACTTTTCAATTAAAGCTGAAGTTGCTAATGGTCTTGCGGCATCGTGTATAGAAACTATTCCATCTTCAGGCAAAACACTCAACGCATTTTTTACCGATTGAAATCTTGTTGCTCCTCCTTCAACCGTTTCAATTGAATCAGGCAAAGCATATTTCATTTTAAGTTCATTGAAATAAAGTTTCCATTCCGCAGCAACAGGAACAATTATTTTTTCAATTCCATCAACAGCTAAAAACAATTGCAGCGTGTGAACGATAACCGGAATTTCATTCAGCAATAAAAACTGCTTGGGTAAGTTGGCCTGCATGCGCGAACCACTTCCGCCTGCCGGAATAATTACAAAGCGCTTTTGTGTTGCGCTCATAAATTCAATAAATTACATAATGAGCATTGCATCTCCGTAAGTAGCGAAACGATATTTTTCTTTCACCGCTAACTTGTATGCATCCATAATCAAATCGTATCCGCCAAAAGCACAAGCCATAATCAATAGACTTGTTTTTTCTAAATGAAAATTGGTGAGCAAACTATCAGCAACATTAAAATCATAAGGTGGGTGAACAAAAATATTGGTCCATCCTTCCTGTGGTTTCACATGCTTGCCGGCGCTTACACAACTTTCCAATACACGCATGGTGGTAGTACCGATTGAGCAGATGCGCTTCTTTTCATCAATGGCATGATTCACAATATTTGATGCCTCAGCATTCATGCTGAAAAATTCAGCATCCATTTTATGTTTCGATAAATCTTCTACTTCTATCTGACGGAAAGTTCCGAGACCGGTATGCAAAGTCACTTCAGCTAAATGAACACCAACAATTTCCAGACGCTTCAACATCTCGCGACTGAAGTGCAAACCGGATGATGGCGCGGCAACTGCTCCTTCAATTTTTGCAAAAGTGGTTTGGTAACGCTCCTTGTCCATTTCATCAGGCTTGCGCTTAATGTATTTTGGAATCGGAGTTTCACCCAATGAATATAAAGTTTCGCGCAGTTCATCATCAGTACCATCGAACAAAAAGCGGATTGTTCTTCCACGGCTTGTAGTATTATCAACCACTTCAGCTACCAATGAACTATCAGCTCCAAAATATAATTTATTTCCTACTCTGATTTTGCGGGCAGGGTCAACCAACACATCCCATAGGCGCATTTGCTTGTTCAGTTCGCGCATCAGAAACACTTCAATCTTTGCACCTGTTTTTTCTTTGCGGCCATACATGCGCGCCGGAAAAACTTTGGTGTTGTTCAGTACAAACACATCTCCTTCTCCGAAAATGGTTAGTAAATCCTTGATTTTTTTGTGTTTGATTTTTCCGGTTTTTCTTTCAATCACCATCAGCTTGGCATCTTCACGATTTTTAGCGGGTGTTTGAGCAATAAGATTTGCGGGAATGTCGAAACGGAATTGTGAAAGTTTCATAATGTAAAAAGTTACGGCTTTTTATTTTTGAGCGCGCAAATATAACGGCTTCTTTGGCTTATGGATTATTTATTTTATTTCGGTCAAATTCAAAGTAAACCATCAAATAACACATCCAATTTCAAATCTCATATTTTGATTCAAATTGGAATGCATTAGGTTTGAACCCTCTATGTTAATCCTCCGCATATTTTCTGAAAGTTTTGCTTCGGCCGTACACGAATTATTGGTGAACCGGCTGCGAACTTTTCTCACACTGATGGGCATTTCGATTGGTATTTTTTGTGTCATCACTATTTTTTCGGCAGTGGATTCGCTCGAGAATAATTTGAAAACAAGCATTGATAAATTCGGTAACGATGTGATTTATGTAAGCAAGTGGCCCTGGAGTTTCGGTAGCGATTATCCGTGGTGGGAATACTGGAAGCGGCCACATGCCACTTACAATGAAATGCGTGCGATGGAAGATAAAATTCCTTCAGCAAAAGCAGTTGGAATAGTGCTTTTCATGGGAGGCAAAGTTATTAAGCAAGGAAGTTACAGTGTGGAGAATGCATTTATCAGTGGGGTATCATATAACTATGATTTAATTCAGAATCTTGAATTTGGCGAAGGACGCTTTTTTACACAGGAAGAATCATTTTCGGGGTTACCGGTTTGCATCATTGGCGCTAAAGTCAGTGAACAATTATTTCCCGGAAATATTAACCCGATGGGAAGAGAAATTTCATTGTTAGAACGAAAGCTGAGAATAGTCGGGCTCTTTGCCAAAGAAGGCGAAAGCATTATGCAAAACAGCAACGACAACGCAGTAATGATTCCGTATAATTTTTTAAAAACAAGAGTTTATGTTGATGGCGATGAAATAGAACCCAGCATATTGGTAAAAGCAAATCCAGGCGTGAGTTTAGGCGAATTAAAAGATGAAATTAAAGGTGTGTTGCGAAGCATCAGAAGACAGCGACCAACCGAGAAAGATAATTTTGCCATGAACCAGATCAGCTTTTTAAGTAACGGAATCAGCTCGTTGTTTTCAGTGGTTGATTGGGTTGGTTTAATTATTGGTGGATTTGCAATATTGGTTGGTGGATTCGGTATAGCAAACATCATGTTCGTATCAGTTCGCGAGCGAACTAATATTATCGGTATAAAAAAAGCATTGGGCGCTAAGAGTTATTTTATCCTTCTTGAGTTTTTAGTTGAATCAATTATTCTGTCAGTAATAGGAGGGCTGCTCGGTTTATTTTTTGTTTACCTCATATTGTTGGGTGCAAATAAGATTATTGATTTCCAGTTTGTGCTGAGTATGAAAAATATAATTATCGGAGTTAGCATTTCTGCAGTGATAGGTTTAATTGCAGGATTGATTCCAGCAATATCCGCATCACGATTGCATCCGGTGGATGCTATAAGGTTTAAGTAATCAGAAATTAAAATTAATTTTTAATACAGATTGAAAATCATTGTCAATTTGTTTTGATGTAATTTTTCATCAACCTATTTACATTTATCTTGGATAGAAATAATTTCTTTCAAACAAAAAACAACTATGAATCAACCTTCAAAAAATTCCATTGTTCCGATACTCATTCTCGGTGCTTTCTTTTTCATTTTCGGATTTGTAACATGGTTGAATGGAACACTTATTCAATATTTAAAAATTGCCTGCGAGCTCAATACTTTTCAATCGCTGCTCGTTGCATTTGCTTTTTACATTTCCTATTTTGTAATGGCATTGCCATCGTCATGGGTTTTGAAACTAACGGGATTTAAAAATGGAATGAGTCTCGGATTATTTATAATGGCATTAGGAGCTATATTATTTATTCCGGCAGCTGAATCCCGCAATTATAATTTATTTCTCACCGGTTTATTTATCATCGGAACCGGACTTTCTATTTTGCAAACCGCATCCAATCCATATGTAACCATTGTTGGGCCCATTGAAAGTGCCGCAAAACGAATAAGTATAATGGGCATTTGTAATAAAGTGGCAGGAGTTATGGCGCCAATAATTTTAGGCGCTATTGTTTTATCAGATGCTGATTCATTGGTTAAAGAATTACAAACAATGGATGCAATTCAAAAAAATGTTCGTCTTGATGAGCTAGCTTCCCGCGTCGTAATGCCATATTCAATAATGGCTGGAGTGCTGGCAGTGCTCGGAATATTGGTTCGTTTTTCACCGTTGCCTGAAATTGATGAAGAGAATGAAAGTATTGTTGAAAAAGATAGTTTGAATTTGAATACTAATGTTTTTCAATTTCCGCATCTTGTATTGGGAGTGATTGCACTTTTCTTTTATGTAGGAGTGGAGGTTTTAGCTGGCGATACAATTGGTAGTTACGGTCAATCACAAGGCATTCCGTTATCCGAATCAAAAAACTTTACCGCATTCACTTTATCAGCGATGGTGATTGGATACATCATTGGAATTTTTTCAATTCCTAAGCTTATTAAACAATCAACCGCGCTTGCTTATTCCGCAATTATTGGAATTGTTTTCAGCATCATCGCAATAAATACACACGGTTATGTTTCGGTTTTATTTATTGCATTACTGGGTTTGGCTAATGCACTGATGTGGCCTGCTATCTGGCCATTGGCAATAAGTGGGTTAGGAAAATTTACAAAAACAGGTTCTGCTTTATTGATAATGGCAATTGCAGGTGGTGCAACACTTCCATTGTGTTATGGAAAATTAGCTGACATAAATTTCATTGGTCACCAGCAAGCTTATTGGATTTTAGTTCCATGTTATTTATTTATTCTGTTTTACAGTACAAAAGGATATAAATTTTCAAAATGGAATAGCTGATTTATCTCATGAGCACTTTGAATGGAAATCTCCCGTAGTTTGCGTTAGTTTGCAGAAATAAATTATAACGGATGAAAAATTTTTCCCTATTAACAAGTTGTTTGATTGCATTTTGTATCACTTTTTCAAAAGCTCAAACTACTGCAATTGATTTTTCTGAAAATGATTGTAATGGAGTTTCTCATCACCTATTCAGCGAATTGGAATCAGGAAAAGTTATCGTTATGGTTTTTGTAATGCCATGCTCATCTTGTGTCGGACCGGCTTTAACTTCTTACAACATTGTACAGAGTTTCGAACAAACGAATCCCGGTCAGGTTTTATATTATTTAAGTGATGATGTTGGAAATTCCACCTGTTCGCAAATTGATGGTTGGGCTAACAGCAACAGCATTGGAAGTATTCGAAAATCTTTTTCATCAGCGAATATTAACATGAATGACTATGGAATTGCAGGTATGCCTAAAATAGTTGTTCTGGGTGGTGGAATACAGCATAAAATATATTTTAATGAAAATGATGCGGCGGCTGGAAATTCAATAAACATTCACGGGGCCATTTCTTTGGCGTTGACAGAAAGCGGAGCCGGAGATCTAAATATTAAAGAAAATAACTTTTCGATTTACATTGACAATGATAATTCAACAGTGATTGCAAATTATAATCTTGCACATTCTTCTGACATTCAAATTTCAATTGTCAATTCATTAGGAAATGAAATAAGGACACTGTCAATTCAAAATCAAAATTCCGGGTTACATACCGAAAATTTTAAATTGGGAAACATGGCTAATGGAATTTATTTTTTAACGATTAAAACCGGTACTGGCATTTTAAGCAAAAAGTTTTTCTACACAAATTAATTTCCGGAAATGAAATTTTTATTTCCTGCATTCCTGTCAATTTTGTTTTTATACAATGGGTTTTCAATTGCTCAATCTTGTTGCTCAGGAAGTAGCGGTTGTCCTATAGCCGGCGGAGCTTCTCAGGGAGTTTTAGCTGAAAAACAAGTGGAGATAAACAGCAACTATCAATACATTTATTCCGATAAATTTTTAAACGGAGATACAGCAGATAGAAATTATTTAGACCTATACAAAAGTCAGTATAATTATTTAAGACTGGCTTATGGAATTACCGAAAAATTTACATTCTCCATTGAGTCAGGATATTATTTTAATAAAACCCAAGTTGGTTTAAACAAGCGCGACACCATTTCATCGCATGGCATTGGCGATTTGATTTTATTTCCTCGATACAATGTTTATCATCATCAAGGAAGTAAAGGAAATTTTGATGCAACAGTTGGAGTAGGAATAAAAATTCCAATAGGTGATTATCAAGATTCATTAAATCTTGGTTCATTATCTAATAGCACGGGAATTCCTTATTTTATTCGCAAACCACCTGCACTGCAACCATCAACGGGAGCACAGGATTTTATTTTTTATGCTATGATGTTCAAAGGTTTTACAAAATCGAAATTCAGAATGTTTTCCAATTTCATTTACATAAAAAAGGGATGGAATCCGATGGGAGAGAAGGCAGGTAATTATGCAAGCGCAGGTTTGTTTTTCAGCAAAACAATTTATAAAAACATTGGTGTGATACTTCAGTTTAAAGGCGAACACGCAGGGCAGTTATCATTAAACCCCGATTTGGAAATGATGGGATTTTATAATTATGATACAAAAGCAACAGGAGGAAATAAATTACTGGCAGTGCCTCAAATCAGTTACAGTTATAAATCGCTGAGTGTTTTTGCCTCTTATGAAATTCCAATGTATCAGTTTGTAAATGGAACTCAGATTGCTTCTCACTATCTTTTTACCGGAGGCATTTCGTATAAATTTTTTCCATTTAAAAAGAAAATTGCCAGCGGCACTTATTACTGCCCCATGCATCATGAACAAAACAGCACATCGCCGGGCAAGTGTTCGCTTTGCGGAATGGATTATATTTTAATGAAATAAACTTTCCGATAAATTTTTGACTGAATTTTAATTTCATATATAGGAAATATAAAATTCTTTACTCCAAGGTCGAATAAAAATTTGATTAAATAGTTTCTCGGGATATTAGAAAATAATTACTTTTTCATCACCCAAACATCAGCAATACCCTGGCCGCGATAAGTGCGCATGCTGTCAACAGCTTCCTCCGATGAATTGAATCCGCCTTTGCCAACTCTGAAATAAGAATCCTGCATTAAAACAGTTACATCAATTCCTTTTTTCTTCATCTGCTCAATAAATAAATCTGTTCTGCTTTGCGATTTTAAGCAAGCGAACACCACAAAATATTTAGTTTCATTTTTTTGAATGGTTGTAAGTGCATAGGTAATGGCTGATGCAACAGAAGCACTCATCGCAATATTATTTTCTGAAGAAATAACAGTATCAGTTTTGTAGGAATTTGTATTTGCAGATAAAGAAACAGGATCAATCTTTTCAGTTGGTTGAATGGCAGTGGCGTTTGTTGAAGTTGGTGTAGTTGAACCCGGTTGCTGGTAAACAATAATTTGAACCAGGGTATCCTTTCGGTGCGAAATAGTTTCATTATTTACCTTAGGATTATCTGAATTCTCTTTTACAGCTACCATTGAAGAACTATCAGATTTAAAAATGGAAGTAATAGAGCTCCAGAAATTTGATTTAGCTAAATGAAAGATTTTAAAATCATTGTTTACATTAATAATTTGTAATCCAATAACAATCAACGCGAGCAACACTCCAAAACCAGCCCATCCGAATCGCGAGCGCGATTTCTTTTTTGCAGGTTCGTTAGCCAATTGATGAATAACTTCTTCTCGGCGCATAACTGGTTTTGCCACAAAGCGGTCGAACCCGAAAGCATTGGTCAGGTAATTATTTTCTTCTGATGATTCAAACAAAAGATTGTGTTCAATATCATAATAGAATTTTCCAACCCCGGTAATTATTGCCTGCCCCTTACCTGATAAATCATTTTCGAGTTTCCGCACATACTGATGTATAGTAATAGTTGCGGCATCATAAGTTATACCTGTGTATCTCACAATTTCACTCACCAGCAGTCCATCGTTGTGAATCAGACTTTTATTAAACGCCAGTGTTTTATATGGCGGAGAAAAAATGTTTTGAATGGGATGAACTTGAGCCGATGCGTACTGCGCCATTATTCCACCAAAGTTTGGAACGATGACACAATCGTTTCGATACAGCAATTGTTTAATATAGGGTGCGAGGTCAGTCATTTGTTAATCGAAGCCAAACTTAATTGAAATTTTTAATGAAATCTTTTCAATTATTTAAGCAACCAAAAATTCAGCCCGGTGGAAATACTTTTTCCACCCGATATAAACAACTAAAACTTCAATATCAAGCCACCCATCAAACCAAAACCATAGCCGGGGTAATTGTACCAACGATTATAAGCTGTTGCAGTAATGTTATTGAACTGAACAAATGCGGCAAAATTTTTCTTGTAGTTATAAATCAATCCGAGGTTCACATCAACATAACCTTTGTTGTAAGAAGTTACATCCACCGAATCAACAGTGAAATGATATGGAGTTTTGTTCGCCATGTAAACCGATGCATTGATCAATATTTTTTTCTGAATGTTATATTCTGCTTTCAACGAAATTTTTTGAGTGGGCAAACCAAAAGCGGGAGCACCAAAATCCAGCGTGTAAGTGTTGTAATCACCAGTCAGTAAAATATTTAATCGCTCTGATTCTTTGTACCCCAATTCACCATGAACATTAAACACATTTGCATCTTCGGCAAACGAAACATTGTAACGGGTAATGAAATTTGTATCCGGATTGTACAAGGCTAAATGGTCAACAATCTGATCGGCAATGCGAATCATAAATGAAAAATGATTTCCTACGCTTCCTTTTATTCCACCATGAATATCAATTAATGATGAATAAGCAATAGGCGAAATATCATTCATGAATGGGTTTTCAGTGGATAGTGTTTTAAAATTGTTTTTATTTATCTCGCCGCGTATTCCGGCAAACGGTACCACATATTCTCCAATGAGATTGTAATGCGCTTCAATATCAGGTAAAAAATAAACGGATGAATCAGTTGGTGTAACATCAAAGCCCGCATGTAAACTCCATTTATCCTGCTTGATGAAATACATGGGTTTGATGTGTATAATGGAATTAAATGAACTTACCGAATCTTCATTGTACTGATTGATGTCAGCACCGATGTATAAACTTCCGTTATGCATTTTATTTATTGTTTTTCCCAATAACAAACCCGGAGCAATGTGCCATTCGTTTCCACCGGTGCGATTCCAGTAATAATAATAATCGGTACTGAAATTATAAGCCCAATTGTTTTTAGTTGCTTTTGTATTGGCAAATTCAAATGAGGCATTAACATTCTGAAAACTTTGTTTCAATTCTTTCTTTACAAAATCCATTAAAGTGTTATGATCGTATCCATAAAAATACCGAACAGTTCCATCGTAACCGGCCTTCAGGTTGAAGGCATTTTTCTTAAAAAACTTTTTGTAATAAGTCTGAATCGTATTGTCAGAAAAATTTTGATAATCGAGCGAACCACAGCCGCCATGATGCATGGCAAAAATACCTGCATCGCGTTTTTCGCTCACGCCTGTATTCAGATTCAATGAAAAGAATGTAGAAAGTTGTGTTCCAAATCCGGCTTTCAGGTAATTATCCTGTGTTGCTTCATGAGTTTCTTTCACCATTGCCACCGGATGAATATCCGCAGGAACAAACGGAAGATTCAACAACTTAGGTTGCAGATTATACGAAGGCACAACCTTGCTTGAATCTGCAGGAATCAATTTTGGCGACACATCAATCTTCACCGCATCGGCAAGCAATGGTTTGTAATCAGTCACCACATCCAAACTCATTCCCGGTAAATCTTTTTGTGCGAAACAAAAGGAGGGAAGCAGAGTCAGAATTATAAATATTCTCTTTATCATTTTTATTGAATGTATTTACTCATTAATTATTTTTTTCAATGGCATTCGTGAATGCTTCGCATTTCATTATCAAATTATCAAATTAATGTTGCTCCAAAGTGTCCATCTGAAAGGAATGCTCCACTGAATCCTGCATCACTTTAGATTGTTCATTTTCTTTCTCAGTCACTTTTGCCAATTTCGTTTTTGCTTCCGGAAGTATGTCATCATCCGCTTTGTAATTATCTATTATACTTTGAAAAGTTGCTTTTGCATTGAACAAATCATTCTGCGAAAAGAAAATATCTCCGAGCAATAAATAACTTTTCCCAATCCAGTAATTGTAGGATGGCTTTTGTTCTATGACCTTGTAACACTGCTTTTCCGCTGCATCCATTTTATTTTCATTGAAATAAATTAATGCAATACTGTAAAGAGCTTCAGCTCCGGTGGTTGAATTATTTCCCTTTAAAACTTTTGTAAATAACTCTTCAGCTTTCGGGTAATCTTTATTAATCATAGCAACTTTCGCCGAATAATAATTGGCTTCAGTTACATCTTCAGCGGGTGAAGAAGTGTGGCCAATAATTTTTTCAGCCGCATCAGAAGTTTTTTTCCAGTCGCTCATTTTCCAGGCTGAAAGCATCATGCCTTTAAGTGCTTCCGATAAATTTTCTTTGTAGTCAGCCGACAAACTCAGCAACTGATAATATTCATAAGCCTTCGGATAATTAATGGTGACTGTATAATAAATCCGTGCGCTCTGCAGAATGGCGCGCTCTTTATAATTGCCTGAAGTTTTTTCCGCCACATAAGTGTAATCATCTAACGCGTGTTCGAAATCTTTGTTCTGCGATAAACATTCCGCGCGATAGTAATGTGCTTGCGTGGCGAATGGGCCAGTAGGATAAGTATTCAGATAGTCAGTGAAGCCCTGCAATGCTTTATCATAATCACCTGTACTGAAATTTTGTTCAGCAGCTAAGTACACCACCGAATCTTTTGTGGCGATGGTGATTTTTGCGCCAGGAATTTCATCTAAAAAATCATCGTACCCTTTTGAATCACCTGTGTTGATGAATACCTGCTTGGCTGTATTCATTGCTTCCTTGCTCTCTTGCGTGTTCGGGAAATTGACAGCAACAAACTTGAATTCATTCACTGCATTTTCAGTGTGATTGGTGTTGAAATAAATTAATCCAAGTTTCAGATGCGCTTTCTTTTGATACGAACTATTCGGAAAATCATTCAACACTCTGTTGAAAGTTAAAATGGCATTATCATAATCGGCTGTCTGGAAATAAGTGTTCGCTGTTTCGAACAACGCATCATCTAGATAAATACTGAAAGGCATTTCGTTATTTATCCTTTGCAATAATTTTATTTTATCAGCAGGGCGGTTTTGCAAACCTGCAATCATTGCCAATTGAAACAATGCATAATCTTCGTTTCCCGATTTGTTATCAATTACAAACTGAAAATCCTTGTTGGCAGTTTCGTAATCTTTATTTACGAAATTGCAATCACCACTGCGCAGGTATAAATCGTTGGATATTTTTTGCAACGATAATTTATCAAGCGTGGTTGTTTTCAATTCATCTTTAGCCTGGGTAAAATAAGTGCGAGCCATCAGGTAGTTCGTTTGCTTCACATACGCATATCCCAAACCATACTTTGCGAGAAGGGGAGAAGCACCTGAATTTCCATTGCCGAAATTCTTTTGCAGTTCTAAGTATTTTGAATAATCGGTCACAGCATCTTTATAATTTTTAGTGTCAGTCGCAATTTCTCCTTTCCAGAAATAACAATCAGCTTCAATGTTGTGGTCAATTGGATTCTTGAGTGATTCATCTAAAGTTTTATCGGCTTCAACATAATTTTTATCAGCGCTCAATTGCATCGCACGGTTAAAAGCAATTCGCTGATATGATTTGCGAATACTCGGACTGAACCCATCCAGTTCACGAATAATTTCTAAAGCGCCCTTGTAATTATTAGTTCCGGCAAGCAATGAAACCAGACTTTCTTTTGCATCAGCATTGAATTTACTTTTAGGATAATCATTTATAAAATCTTGAAACGCTTTGCTCGCCACATCCTGAAAACCCAACTCCCACGATAGTTGTGCGTAGTTGTAGGTCGCCTGTTCTTTCACATTTTTATCAAAATTCATTTTCGATGCATTCAATAAAGCATTACGCGCATCACTCTTTTTATTTTTTTTCAGATAACAATCAGCAAGCAAAAACAAACTGTTTTGTCCGAGAGAATCTTTCAATCCGGTTAGCGCGAGAAAGTGAACCATCGCCTCATCGTACTTTTTTGTTTTGTATTCGCAGTAAGCAATCTGATACACATCACTCTTTAAATTCTGAGCGGTCTTGTTATAATAATCTTTCAGATAAGGCAGCGCAGTTGCAAATTCTCCGGTATTGAAATACGATTTGCCAATGAGCTGTCGCATTTCATTCGTGTATTTTAAGTCTGTTCGCTCCAGCAACGGAACTGCATACAACAGTACTTCTTCATATTCGCCTTTTAAAAATTCTATCTGTGTGATGTAGTACGGCACAATAGGTGAATACAATTTGCTTTCCTTAATTAAATTGAAACTGCTGAGCGCCGCTTCATACTTTTTTTGAGTATAGGTAATGTAACCGTAATAATAATTTGCAGGATAGTAATACTTGTTCTGAATGGTTTTCACCTGCTCGAAATACGGAAGCGCTTCAGCAAATTTTTGTTTATAGAAATAACTGTATCCAATTTGAAAACGAAACTCATTTGTTTGCTCAGAACTTAAGTCATACACATCAACCTGTTTAAAAAAACCAAGTGCCTTGTCATATTTTTTATTTCCATAATAAATAGTTCCTAAATGATAATACGCCAATCGTGTTACAGGATTCTCACCATAATCAGCCAGCAACTGAACAAAAAATTGTTCGGCTTGTGGCAGCATTAATTCCTTGCTGCTGAGTGCACGGTAATACTTTGCATTCATCACCACATTTTCGGGTGCATTCGTTTTGTGTTCGTACAGATTTATAATTTCATCGAACCGCTTGAATGCCGCACCGTATTTTTCCTGTTCAAATAATTCAACTCCTTTTTTATAATCAGCAGCGGGATCGCTGTAGTAAGCGGTTTTTTGGGCAAAGGTTTCAGCCGACAACAGCAGGCATAAACCAATAATTAAATTTCTTTTCAGCATGATTTTTTGGTGGAAGCAAATATCAAAACGAACAACAGCAGAATTAATTATAGTATTCCACAGATTTTATGAATATGGTGTTGAGAATAGGCAGTATTTTATTGAGTGGAAATTGGAAGTCAGATAGCTTTTAATTTTAAAAAAATAAAAATCAGATTAGTTTTACTTTCTAAAAAAAACAGAATGGCAAAAAATATTTTCATTGTTGATGACGATAAATTCTTTGGTGAAATGTTAAAGGAACATCTGAATAAAAAAGGAGGAAGAAATGTTTCTGTTTTTTTAACAGGCGAAGATTGTGTAAACAATTTGGATGAAGGTCCGAATCTGGTTATCCTTGATTACAATTTAGACAGTGTAAATAAAGATGCTGCCAACGGTTTGAAAATTCTTCAGCTCATCAGAAAAAAAAATCAATTGCTGCCAGTTGTAATGCTTTCTAATCAGGACCAATACAGTATTGCCTTGCAAACTATTCAAAAAGGTGCTGAACAATATGTAATTAAAGATGAAGAGGCTTTTGAAAATATTGATAGGATTTTATCTGATATTCTATAGGCATAATTTTAAAATTTTTTTTCAAAATAATTTTCATTACGAAATTCAAATTTCATGAAAAACTTTTTTTCTACTTTATTTATTTTGTTTTTTTTTATTAATGTTACAGCTCAAACTGCGACCTCACCTATTGTTAAATCAGTGGGGTGTGTCGAAGGTGATTGTTTGAATTCTTCCGGAAAATATATATTCGAGAATGGCGATAAATTCAATGGTTATTGGAAGGATGGAAAAAGAAATGACTAAGGGCGGTATAATTTCAAAAACGGAGATTGGTATATCGGGGACTTTTAAAATGATTTAATTGAAGGTAAGGGTGTCATTCATTTGACATCGGGGAAAATAATTAGTGGTCAATGGCAGAAATATGTACTCGTTAAAGTAGATGATGCGAAAGATGTTCAAAACGATACTATGAAATTACCTTTAATGCAAGTAGTTAAGAATTAAAGATTTTTAATAAAAATATTATTGTAAAAAGGAAGTTCAAACAGCATCTACCGTTTGGGCCTCTACTGCGATAGTTAAAATAAAATCGCTGTTCATACTGAACTTGAAATAACCAATCCCGATTTGCTGTTTCATTGCTAAATTCTGACGAAGTGTTTCAGATAAGTCTTTAGCAATTGGTGGAATGGAGCTATTATTTAAGACACGGCTGTCTCTCATTTCAAGATCGAATTCAAAAGATATTTTTTTTCTTTTACTGGCTACCTGAAATTCAGGCTTATATAAAGAGAAAGATACAGACTCGTTTTTTCGCTGAGATTCTTTAATTTTCATAGCAATTACAGGAAGGTATTTTTTCCAAACTGCCTGATATACATCTAACTCTTTCATTTTAAAATTTTTGTAAAGATAATCAAAAGAAATTAATCAGATTTTCAACAATAATTTATTAAAATACAGGTAGAAATGGGAAGTGCTTTCATGGAAATGAATTGTATTTTTGAAAAAAAATAAAAAACTTGATTTTTTCTAACAGGTTAAAAAAACTGTACTTTTTTGCTGCGATAATTTCTATCACCAATCTTTTTTATTCCTGTGGATTTTTCTCAAATGAAAAAGAAACTGAAAAGAAACATGAGATTGGAATGCTACCGGCTGAAGACCGAAAATATGTTTTAAAATCAGCTATAATTAAACTAAAAAGCGCAAAACAGATTTTAGGCTCCGATATCGAAACCACCATTTATATAGATGATTATGGTGATAAATATTGCAACATTACTGATACCAAGTTGAAATATAAAAACACAACCATTGTAACAAGTTCAGTTAGTATAACAAAAAATGATTTTACATATAATTATAATCCTGAAAAAAAAATCGGAACTAAAAGCAAAAACAAAGGCAATTTTAATCCAATGCATATTGATTTTGCAAGTATGGATAAACAATCGCTGGATGCAAACGGAATTAGCAGAGTTGGCGAAACAGAGTGTTTGGGAAGAACTTGCGAAGTTTATATAATGGAAAATGCAGCGTTGGAAATGAGTGGGCGATATGAAGTCTGGAATAAAATTCCTTTAAAATTTTCAACGAGAATTGGTACATCGCAAATGGAAATGTATGCAGTTGAAATTTTGGAATCTCCTGTTATTCCTGAAAAAATTTTTGAGATACCGGATAACATTAAATTTACTGATGCTGTAAATCCTTTAGCATCACCATCCGAACCTGCTCCTTCAGACTCTCTGCAGAATCTCCCTTCTTTGGGAAAATAGGGGGACTCCACAAGCATTCTATCACGCCGGGCTTCAGTTTAAATCCATGTAATAAATTTCCGGAATTTCTTATGGTCATTGGTACAAGCGGTATTCCGGTGTCTAATGAAAGTTTAAAGGCACCATCATAAAAATTTTTCAAAGGCTCACCTGTTTTATTTCTAGTACCTTCCGGAAATAAATAAATACTTATTCCTTCATTCAACGAGCGTTTCATGTTTTCTAAACTTCTTGCCCGGCTTGCTTCATCTTTTCGGTTCACACTTAAATACAATTTGCGAATGATATAACCGAAGAAGGGAATTTTTACTAATTCTTCTTTTGATAAATACCGGAATGTAACAGGTGTAACGAGTGCGCAAACCGGAACATCCAAAAGCGAGGTATGATTACTAACGAAAATGTATACACCATCTTTTTTAAGTTGGTGTTTTCGTTTAACATTCACCCTTATCAAATAAAAGATGAAAAGGGTTTTAGCCATTCCATAAGAAATTTTGTGTGCAGCGTGTGGTGTTTTTTTTCCGAAAATATTTGTAGTGAACAATAAAAAATAAAACGGAACACAAATAATAATAACTATTGATACAATCAGCGCTGCATAAATTCCATAAAGCGTTTTTAAAAAATTTTGAATCATCAGATTTTATTTCAATTGGCGCAAATACATTTGAATGGTGTTTTCCAATCCATAGTATAAAGCATCACAAATAAGCGCATGCCCAATGGAAACTTCGGCAGTGAACGGAATATTTATTTTGAAGAAATTCAGATTATCCAGATTCAAATCGTGACCGGCATTAATTGATAAACCCAGTGTCTGGGCATATTTTGCTGATTGAATGTAAGGTTCTATTGCATTGTGTTTATCTGTATTATAAATATGTGCAAAGGAGCCGGTATAAAGTTCAATGCAATCAGCATTCAAAATTTTTGCTCCTTCAATAAATTGTTCTATCGGATCAACAAACAGCGAAACACGAATTCCGTTTGATTGTAATTGTTCAATTATTCCTATTAAAAAATCTTTTTGCTTAATAGTATCCCAACCCTGGTTGCTGGTTATTACATTTTCTGCATCGGGCACTAAAGTGCATTGTTCTGGTTTAACATCTAAAACCAAATCAAGAAATTCTTTTGAGGGATATCCTTCAATATTAAACTCTGTTGATACCACCTCTTTTAATTGCAGCACATCATCATATCGTATGTGTCGTTCATCGGGTCGCGGATGAACCGTTATTCCTTCGGCGCCAAATCGCTCACAATCTTGAGCAGCTTTTATTACATCGGGGATATTTCCTCCGCGGGCATTTCGCAGCGTGGCAATTTTATTTATGTTGACAGATAGTCGAGTATGCATTTTGTTTTTGCGTGCACACAAACATATTAATCGCAGTCAAAATAATTTGTATTTCTTATTCGGCAGTTGCAATTTCTTTATTTAATATCTTTTCAAGCGCAATTGCTTTCGGGAAAAGAATATTGTTTTCTAAATGAATGTGAGTAAATAGGTCTTGTGCAAATTCATTCAACTTGGCGTATGATACACGGTAAGTATTGCAGGCCTCTTCATGTTGATTAAAGTTGTTGCTTAATCGTTGAATTTCTTTTACCAGATCACCAACCACATCGTGTTCATGTTCCATTATGCGAACCGGATTTTGTACAGTTCCAAAACCGGGAGAACTGAAATTGCTATTCTCTTTTTTTATTTTCATCATTTGTTTGATGTAGGGAAATAATATTTTTTCCTCCTTCATCATGTGGCTTTTCAAATCATTAACTACTTGTTTCCACAATTCAAAAATTTTTACTGTTTCGGTATAAGCATGACCATGAACCTTTGCCACTTTTTCCAGATACTGCGAAATAATTTCCAGATTATTATTGATATAAGCGTGATGTGTATTGATAATGTAATCGGCTAAAAAATCTATATCCCAATTGTTAAAATTTTGTGAAGGCAAAGTTTTTATTTTTTCAATTTCCTTTAAATCATTTTCAACCGATTGAAAATCTATACCTTTTTCAACACAAACTTTTGATAGTGGCTTTTTGCCTCCGCAACAAAAATCAATTCCATACTTTCTAAATACATCGGCAGTGCGGTAATCATTTGCTACTAATTCGCCAACTGTTAATTCAGTGTTTTGAGTTTCCATTTTATATTTATTTATAGCAAGAATAGATGGAATAATAAAAGACAAAAATGACTTCTATCATGGCACAGCCACAATGAGTAAATTTTTTTTCTAAAAAAATCAGATTGATTAATGCAAAATCCTGCTTATGAAAAAATTTTCAATAGTGAGTTCTGTTTTTTAAACCAGATTGTTTATTTCATAAAGAAACAATTTATACATAGCCATAAAATGAATGGTCTTTCTCCTCGATATTAATATTTCAGATTGATCGGTCATTATTGCTTTAATGGGAAGTGACTTAGATATATAATCAATCTGAAAAAAATTAATGATACATGATTTACTCGCCCTGAAAAAGTACTTGGAGTTCAGTTTTTTACTTTGATAAGTAAGATTATGTGAACTGATAAAAGGTTTATTGTTTTTTAAATGAAATACAGAATAACTCTTACTTGCTTCAATTCTTATGATGTCAATTACTCTGACTTTTACATTCCCGGTAGTGAATGATCGAAGTTCAAAAAAATCGGGAAGCAAATCCGAAAATTTAAAATCTAAGTGTGGACTATCTGTTGCTTTTTCCAAATCAGTTTTTTTTTCATTGGGAAAAGTATTGTCGAACTTTTTTTTTTACTAATTCTGTTATTCACAGAAATACTCATTTAATAAAATTTACTAAACAATTTTTATTATCGGTAATCTTTTTTTTCTTGAATTTTATCAAGCAGCTGAACTATAAGGATAAATATTTTTGCTATAACAAATGCAAAAAAAAATGACACAAATAACAAAAATTCTATTCCTTATAATGGCGGTTTCAATTAACAGTAATGCTGCAAATAATTATTTTCAATATGATAAATAAAAAGTAAATGAATCTTTACTTGAATTGGTTAAAGTTGAAAATTATATTCAAGAAAGTAAACAGACTTTTGATTAAGCATTAATTACGAATCCTGAATTATTTGACCAGACACATCTCACTTCAGATGAAAATTCGGAAATTAAATCAACTTCACTTCCCTTGGGGATTCCTGCATTCATTTTGGGCGCTGTCTAGGCCGATTGGTGTATTGGTGGTTTGCCTGACTGTAAATTGTGGTGAGAAGGAAATAGTAAGTGCAATTGGCGGATGTTTAATCAATGGTTGAATTATAACGGCCTGAATTTTAATTTATCAAATACTAAAAGCTATAAGTGAATCGTGTGCTGGTGGATTTGGATATTTGTTATGTTAAATAAAAATGTTTTCGTGTAAATTATTTGAAGCAAGATAAAGGGAATCAGGTGAATTATTTATATACACTTTTGATTAAAAAATCAATGTGAATTAAATAAGCAGAATGAATAAGTAGTGATTTACATTGAAGAGAATAAAATAAAAAATACATATTGAATTATACTCGTTAGAAGTCCATTCAGTATAAAATATTAAAAGAAAAATAAAATCACAATCAATCCAAGTATCCCGAACAAAAACGCCAAAGCATATCCCTGCACTTTACCTGATTGCACAGGTTTAATGGTTTCAGAAAATGCTTCGGTTAAAAATGCTGTAGTGTTCACCGCACCATTCACAATTTTTTTATCAAACCACGAACTGAATGCACCTACCACATTGAACAAAATTTTCTGTGAAACGAACTGATACATTTCATCGAAATAAAATTTATGATATGCAAAATTGTAGAGTTGAGAAATGTTGTTTGAAATTTTATCGGATAAATTATTTTTCTTCCTATAAAAAATTGTTGCAATAATTATTGCAAAAAGCGATAAACCAACAGCCATTAATGTAATATTCAAATGAAATTCACTTTCATAAGGCTGACAATCGCTTGTAACTAATTGATGAAACGGAACAAACCCTGCACCCACTGCACCCAGCATGAGGATGATTAACGGCAATTTCATATTCCATGAACCTTCGCTATGATGTTCGTGCGTATCGTGATGACTTAAATATTCTTTATTCCAAAAAGTAAGAAAATACAAACGGAACATGTAGAATGAAGTGAGTCCGGCAGTGAGCCATGCGATATAAAAAATAGTTTGATTGTGTGCGAAAGCAGAAGCCAGTATTTCTTCCTTACTAAAAAATCCAGAGAGCGGAGGTATTCCTGCAATTGCTAAACACGCCAACAGAAAACACAAATGAGTGATGGGCATTTTCTTTCGCAGTCCACCCATGTCTTTCACTTCATTACTATGAACATAATGAATCACTGAACCGGCGCACAAAAACAAAAGCGCTTTAAAAAATGCATGTGTGAACAAATGAAACATGGAAGCACTGAACCCTTCACCATTCAAACCACCATACTGAGATACACCAAGCGCTGCAAGCATGTAACCGATTTGTGAAATGGTGGAGTAAGCAAGAACACGCTTAATATCTGTTTGCGTACATGCGATAATTGCTGCAAGAGCAGATGAAATAATTCCGATGTAACCAATTATTTCTAAAAGATGAGGAGAAGAAATTGCATAAACCGGGAACAACCTTGCTACTAAATACACACCAGCTACAACCATTGTTGCCGCATGGATAAGAGCAGAAACAGGAGTAGGACCTTCCATTGCATCGGGCAACCAGATGTGCAATGGAAACATAGCAGACTTTCCTGCACCACCAATAAACACCAATGCCAATCCCCATGTGAGTGAACTTGCTCCCATGAAACCAGTGAAAGTTGCAGATGCATAAAATGTTGTATCACTTGTAGTGAGTCGAGCAATTAGTGTTTGAATATCAAGCGTGCCGGCATGAAACGAAAGAATCAAAATGCCAATGAGAAATCCTAAATCAGCAAATCGCGTAACGATGAATGCTTTTTTAGCTGCAGCTACTGCTGATGGTTTTGTAAAATAATATCCGATGAGCAAGTAGGATGATACACCAACCAATTCCCAGAAAAAATACATCTGAAAAAGATTGGTTGCTATCACTAATCCAAGCATGGAGAAAGTAAATAAATCGAGGAAGGAATAATAAACGGCGAATCGTTCTTCGCCCTTCATGTAGCCCAAGCTATAAATGTGAACCATCAGCGAAATGAAAGTGACAACCACTAACATCATCACACTGATGGGGTCGAGGATAATTCCCATATCAATACTTAATCCGGGTGAAAATCGCAGCCACTCTAACTTCATTGGACTGATTGCCTGATAAATTCCATTAGTCATTCCAACAACAAAAAAATAATTGTATGCAACTGCAAGGGATAACAAAGTAGATACTCCCAAAATGAAAACAGAAATAATTCCTGATGCCTTTGGTAAGTGTTTCTTTCCGAAGAATGTAATGAACAAGAATGAGAACAGCGGAAGAAGTGGAATCAGTAAGAGTGTAGATGCATTCAACATTTTTCTTTCCGTTTAAAATTTTAGTTCATCAACTTGTTCAGGGTCAATGGAATTTATCTTTCTGTAAAGTGAAATAATAATTGCAATTGCAACAGCTGCTTCGGCAGCTGCGATGGTGATAATGAATAAAGTAAAAATCACACCATCAATATTTGGATGAAGATATCTGTTGAAGGCAACAAGATTTATGTTCACACTGTTCAATATTAATTCTACTGACATCAGCATGGTAATCATGTTTCTTCTGGTGAGAAAACCATACGCACCAATAAAAAATAAAGCTGTGCTCAGAAAAAGAATGTGCGTGAGTGGTACCTGGTCAATCATTTGTGTGTGCGGATTTTAATTGCAATAACAATACAACCAACCATTGCTGCCAGCAATAACAAACTCACCGCTTCAAAAGGAAGCAAGTAACTTCCATTACCTGTACTTAACAATGCGCGACCAACATCAGCAACCTGCATAGTATGATTTAATGCATCACCTGTTTGTTCAAATGAATATCTGTTTAGTAATGAAAATACAAAAGCAAATCCTGCAAAACAACCGGTGAATGCAAATGCTTCACGAATGCTGACAGGTTCTTCAATGGTATGCCCGGGATTGTGAGTGAGGAAAATTGAAAAAATAATCAGCACCACAATTCCACCGACATAAACAATGGTTTGTACCGCTGCAATGAATTCGTAATGCATCCAGTAATACAATGCAGCAATTCCGATTAACGAAACAAGCAATGCAATAGCCGCACGAAATATTTTTCGTGCAGTTACTGCCAGCAATGCTCCACCAAGAATCATTGATGCAATTATGTAAAACCAGATTTGATATGCAGTCATTTTTATTTAGCTGTTAGGTTTTAGCAATTAGCTTTTAGGTTGTTCTGTTTTTATTATTTCTACTATTCAATTTATTTTTCTCAAACTGTATTAACTGCAGATTGCCTACTGTTAACTGCCTACTGCTTATTCTACTCCGGTCATTATTTTACTCTCCGGTTTATTTAAAACCTTTAACAATTTTGTTCTGTCGAAAACGCTGTGTTCAAAATTATTTGCCATTATAATGGCATCAGTCGGACAAGCGACAATGCACAGATTACACATGGTGCAGGTATCTAAATGATAAACAAAAGTGTCAATGGCTTTTTTCTTTTTGCCTTCTTCATTCACCACAAACTTGGTCAGAATTTTTATTGAACCATTCGGACACGCCAATTCACAAGCAGTGCAACCGGTGCAGCGATGTTCGTTGCTTTCATTGTGAGGCATTACTACTTCACCACGAAAACGCTCAGCTAATTTTAACGACTCACGATTTTCAGGATATTCTTGCGTTAACGAATCACCACGGCGCACGAAGTAAAGTCCGGTCAGGCGCATACCTGCTGCCAGAGACTTTAATCCTTTATAAATATTTCCAAAGTAATTGCCGAGAGTCATTGAGGAATGTTATTCGTTAAATGTTATTTGTTATTAGTAGCAACTTTAAAAATCATTAAACTCATTTGCATCATCATTTCACTATCAAATTATCAAATCAGTATTTAAAAGTGCCATCCTAAAATATTCATTAAGGCAATCGCCAACAAGTTCACCATTGAAATCGGCAGCAAGTACTTCCATTCCAAATCAAGCAACTGGTCAACACGCAAGCGCGGGAAAGTCCAGCGAAACCACATGATGATGAAGATGATGAAAAATGTTTTTCCGAAAAACCAAAGAGGAGAAGGAATGTAATCCATCACATTGTTAAATGAAGTCCAGTGCCCGATATGAAAGGGCATCCATCCACCAAGAAATAATGTTGCAGCCATCGCGCACAATACAAACATGTTTATGTATTCAGCTAAAAAAAACATGGCAAATTTCATTCCTGAATATTCGGTATGAAATCCGGCGGTCAGTTCTGATTCGGCTTCTGCCAAATCAAAAGGTGCACGATTTAATTCTGCTGTTGCAGCAATAATAAAAATCACAAAAGCAATTATCACAGGAATATGCCCTTTAAAAATCCACCAACCATCGGCCTGAGAATTTACAATGTCACTTATTTGCATACTGCCTGAAAGAACGACAATACTTATGATGCATAAACCTGCGCTCAATTCGTAACTCACTATCTGTGCGCCGCTTCGCATGGCTCCGAGCATTGAATATTTATTGTTGCTGCTCCATCCAGCAATCAAAATTCCGATAACACCAAGTGAAGTAATACTGGTAATATATAGTACGCCAATATTCAAATCCCATAACACCAATCCGTTTCCAAATGCAATTGGTGCAAGTGCCATCATGCAGGTGCTCAGCACAACATACGGTGCGAGGTTGAACATTAATTTATCAGCACCATCGGGAGTAATACCTTCTTTCAAAACTAATTTTAAAACATCGGCAACCACTTGTCCTGTTCCATAAATTCCAACTCGGTTCGGGCCTAATCGCAGTTGCATATAAGCTGCAACTTTCCTTTCTAAATATATAAGCACCATTGCAAGCACCGCCACAAAAGTGATAACGAGTAAGCCTGTTACAATTAATTCAGTAGCTAATACAATTCCTTCCGACATATGCGCCAAAAGAAAATTATGAAATTTATCAGTGAGTGAAGTGAAATTGTAGATGCTTAAAATCATCGCAGCCAAATATGCACTTGAAAAATTAATTTTTCTATGACTTAATTTTTGAATTGTTGAAAAGAAAATATTTATCCATTACAAATTAAATCTTCAACCGTAAATTCAATAAAGTTTAAACCCGAAATGTTTAAATAACTTTTTTAACTTTTATAGCATTCAATCCCTTCGGACCGTTTTCAGTTTCAAAAGTTACTTTGTCATTTTCTTTAATCGGCGCTTCCAACTGACTGTTGTGAACGAAAATACTTTCGTCGGAAGAAACATCTTTTATAAATCCGAAACCTTTTTCAGTATTGAAGAACGAAACAATACCAGTTCTTTTTGATAGCTGTTCTCTTGCTTCCTGTTTGGGCACACCAATCTGAATATCTTCAACAGAGATTTTTCTTTTTTTCATGGGGTCCGGTGGAGTGGAAGATATATTTCCGTACTCATCAACATAGGCCATCATTTCATCAAGTGATTTTCCTTTAGTCGCATTGGCTTTGCGCTCCTGCATTTTCTCCGCTTTTTCCTGACGCTGCTTGCGCTTGTTTTTTTCTTTGTCTTTCTTACCGAATGTTTCCTGCGATTTCGCCATAGTTTTCTTACTTGAATTATTTTGTTTCAACAAAGGTCAACTATTATTGTTATAGTTTCTACTATTGATTTGCATTACTATTTGATTTTATCTGATTCGCAATTGAATTTATTATTTGCAGCTACATAAACTGAAAAAACCAACTATCTCAGAAATTTCTGATTAATGTTTGCATAAGAGAAATTATTTACTGACTTTTGTGCCCCTTAAAGAAAAACCAAATCATGGCGCGTGTTTGTCAAGTAACAGGAAAGAAAGCATTGTCGGGACATAAAGTTTCGCATTCTAACATAAAAACCAATCGCAGGTTCGAACCGAATCTGCAAAAAAAACGCTTCTTCATACCTGAAGAAGGTAAGTGGATTACAATGAGAATCACCACTTCTGCTGTTCGTACAATTACCAAGAACGGAATTTCATCAGTGTTAAAAGAGATGAGAGCGAAACAAAAGGCAAGTATTCAATAAATTACAATCAGCAATAAAATTGCTCCAAAATGGCAAAGAAAGAAGTACGAGTTCAGGTGATTTTAGAATGTACCGAGCACAAAACCAGTGGTCAGGCGGGAACATCACGCTACATTACCACAAAAAATAAAAAAACAACTCCTGAAAGACTGGAGTTGAAAAAATTCAACGCCACTTTAAAGCGTTACACTGTTCATAAAGAAATTAAATAATTAAATAGTCATGGCAAAAGACGCAGGAAAAACCTCCAAGAATGCGAAGACACAGAAAGATGCTGCACAATCTGCTGCTTCTAAAGCGTATGTGCGCGTAATCGTTTCTGAACGCTCCGAAAAAACAGGTGCTTATGTGTACAAAGAAAGAATGGTGCACAAAGACAAAGTGAAAGAATACTTAGCAGGTAAATAAGCTGAAGAAGTTTTAATATTCACAAGGCTTCTCCATCTTCGGATGGAGAAGCTTTTTTTGTTTCATTGAACATGGGATTATTTTCATTTTTTACAAAGGAAAAAAAGCAGGACCTCAGCGATGGTTTGCAAAAAACCCGTGAGAACTTTTTTACAAAAATTACTAAAGCCGTTGCTGGGAAATCGAAAGTTGATGACGAAACACTCGATTATATTGAAGAAGCCCTTATAGCATCAGATGTTGGTGTTGCAACAACCGTAAAAATTATAGATCGACTTGAAGCGCGTGTTGCAAAAGATAAATATTTAGGTGCCGATGCTTTGAACAATATGCTCAAAGAAGAAATCAGAGATATTCTTTCTGAGAACAACACTAAAGACCTGAACAGTTTTGTCGACGGCATTTCTCAAAAACCTTATGTTATTATGGTGGTGGGTGTAAATGGTGTTGGCAAAACAACTACTATCGGAAAACTTGCTCATCAGTTTAAGCAGGCAGGCAAAACCGTATTGCTCGGCGCTGCCGATACATTTCGTGCTGCTGCAATTGAACAATTAGGAATTTGGGCTGAGAGAGTTCATGTGCCAATTGTTAAACAGGTACAAGGATCTGATCCAGCAGCAGTTGCTTTTGATACTGTGCAATCCGGAGCAGCAAGTAATACTGATATAATTATTATTGACACTGCAGGTCGCTTGCACAATAAAGTAAACCTGATGAATGAGTTAACTAAAATAAAAAGAGTGATGCAAAAAGTTATTCCTGATGCACCACATGAAGTATTGTTGGTGTTGGATGCATCAACCGGACAAAATGCAATTGAGCAGGCAAAACAATTTATGCAGGCAACAGATGTTACAGCAATTGCATTGACTAAATTAGATGGAACTGCAAAAGGTGGAGTCGTAATCGGTATTGCCGACCAGTTTAAAATTCCGGTGAAATATATTGGAGTAGGAGAGAAGATGGATCAGTTACAGGTCTTTAATAAAGAAGAGTTTGTTGATTCACTCTTTAATTCAAAATAAATTTCATACAATTTTTTTCTAAGTAACTATCGTGTTAAAAATGAATTTGTAATTCATTTCAAATATTCTGATTATTAAATTGTGTTGTTACTTTTGATTCCTGCATGAAGCAATTTCACGACCTCGTAAAAACAGTTTTAGAAAAGGGTGCAAAAAAATCTGACCGCACCGGCACAGGTACGATCAGTTATTTCGGTTACCAGATGCGCTTTGATTTAGCTGATGGATTTCCATTGCTCACAACAAAAAAATTGCACACCAAATCAATCATACACGAGTTGCTTTGGTTTTTGCAGGGTGCCACCAACATTAAATACTTAAAAGAAAACGGTGTCAGCATCTGGGATGAGTGGGCTGATGCAAACGGAGAACTAGGACCTGTGTATGGTAAACAATGGCGTAGCTGGCAGGCTCCCGATGGTAGAGTGATTGACCAGATTACTCAATTGATTGAACAGATAAAAAAGAATCCTGAATCACGACGGTTAATTGTAAGCGCATGGAATGTGGCAGATGTTGATAAAATGAAATTGCCTCCATGTCATTCGCTGTTTCAGTTTTATGTGGCGAATGGAAAATTAAGTTGTCAGTTATATCAGCGGAGCGCTGATGTTTTTTTAGGTGTACCGTTCAACATTGCTTCGTATGCTTTGTTGCTCATGATGGTGGCGCAGGTTTGCGATTTACAACCCGGAGAATTTGTGCATACATTTGGTGATGCACACATTTACAGCAATCACCTTGATCAGGTAAATGAATTGCTGTCGAGAGATTTTCGTCCGTTACCACAAATGAAATTGAATCCTGCAGTGAAAAATATTTTCGATTTTAAATTCAGCGATTTCGAATTGATTAACTATAATCCTCATCCATCTATCAAAGCCCCAATTGCTGTATGATTGTATCCATTATTGTTGCTGTTGCACAGAATGATGTGATTGGAAAAGAAAATCAATTGCCATGGCACATGCCTGCCGATATGAAATATTTTAAGCAAACCACTTCGGGACATTGTATTATCATGGGTCGAAAAACTTTTGATGCTCTTGGTAAACCGCTACCGAACAGAACAAACATCATTATCACAAGACAGGAAGATTTTTCAGTTGAAGGGTGTGTGGTGGTGAATCAATTGCAACACGCCATTGATTATTGCAGAGATCATGGTGAAGAAGAATGTTTCATAATCGGAGGCGGCGATATTTTTATTCAGTCATTAATCTGGACCGATAGAATTTATCTCACGCGCATTCATCAGGATTTTGAAGGAGATACTTTTTTCCCTGCATTGAATACTTCTGACTGGAATGAAATTTCTGTTGACAAGCATTTACCTGATGAGAAAAATAAATATGTTTTTTCTTTCATAGTGTATGAAAGAAATAACGGGTAGCGTTTACTGAATTTTATAATCAATTTTTAATTTGAAACGCAACTGATATTATTCAGTATTTAAATTTTATTTTCAGTTTAGTTTTATTTCTGAAATGAATAAAGAAGATTATTTATCAAAAGGACTTTCAGATGCTGAAGTTGTATTGCGATTGAAGTCGAATGGTTACAACGAATTAAAAACAGCAAAACCTAAATCAGTTTTCCGTATTGTATTTGAAGTGATAAAGGAACCCATGTTTCTTTTACTCGTAGCCTGTGGTTTATTGTATATTATTCTTGGCGACACTGGTGAAGGAATAATGCTGATGGCTTCGGTTGTCATCATCATCATCATCACCTTCTATCAGGAAAAAAGAAGTGAGCGTGCGCTGGATGCATTGAAAGAATTATCAAGCCCGCGTGCCATAGTTATACGCAATGGAGAAGAAAAAAGAATTGCTGGAAGAGATTTAGTATTGGATGATTTAATTCTGTTGCAGGAGGGAGATCGCATTCCTGCTGATGCAATCGTACTGGAGGCACTCAATCTTCTGGTGGATGAATCATTGTTGACCGGCGAATCGGTTTCGGTTCATAAATCAAAGTGGAATGAAAAGGATGAATTCGTTTTTCCCTCTGGAGAAAATTCTTCGTTTGTTTATTCATCAACCATGATTGTGCAAGGGCATGGTATTGCAAAAGTTGTAGCTACAGGCACCAAAACACAATTAGGAAAAATCGGGAAATCGTTAGAAGCTGTTGAGCAGGAAAAAACATTGCTGCAAAAAGAAACTGCAAGCATTGTAAAAATATTTTCAATAGTCGGGCTGTTCACCTGCATCATTTTAATTGTTGTTTATGGATTAACGCGAGGCGATTGGCTGAATGGAATATTATCCGGTCTATCACTCGCCATGGCCTTGCTGCCCGAAGAATTTGCAGTGGTGCTCACCATTTTTATGGCAATGGGTGCATGGCGCATTTCAAAGAAAAATGTTTTAACAAGAAAACCATCAGCCATTGAAACTTTAGGTTCGGTAACTGTTTTGTGTTGCGATAAAACCGGAACACTAACTGAAAATAAAATGACTCTGAAAAAACTTTTCGCCGGTGGAAAGTTTATTGAATCGGATGAATCAAACGATTTGGAACTGGATGAGAATTTTCATTCACTGATTGAGTATTCCATTCTGGCAAGTCAGAAAAATCCATTTGACCCGATGGAGAAAGCAATTTTAAAATTGGGTGAAATAAAATTGGCTAAAACTGAGCATCTGCACAATGATTGGCAGTTGCTGAAAGAATATCCGTTGTCGTCAGAGCTGCTTGCCATGTCGCATGTGTTTCATGAACCTGTGAAAAATGAATTTGTGATTGCCGCCAAAGGTTCACCAGAAGCAATTTTGGAATTGTGTCAGTTGAATGAATCGGATGAAGAAGCATTGAAAAAAAATATTTCGCAACTCGCATCTGAAGGTTATCGTGTACTCGGAGTTGCAAAATCAAAAACACATTCCGAAAAATTTCCGGAAGAGCAACATGATTTTCATTTTGAATTTCTCGGGTTGCTTGGCTTGGAAGATCCGTTGCGCGAATCGGTGATTGAAGATTTAAAATCGTGCTACGAAGCAGGAGTGCGTGTAATAATGATTACCGGCGATTATCCGGTAACGGCACAAAACATTGCACGGCAAATGGGTTTAAAAAATCCGGAAGAAATTTTAACCGGTCACGAGTTGAATGAAATGAATGAACTCATACTCCGCGAAAAAATTCGAAACACGAACATATTTGCCCGCGTAGTTCCCGAACAAAAATTAATGATTGTAAATGCACTGAAAGAAAACGGGGAAATTGTGGCCATGACCGGCGATGGAGTAAATGATGCACCCGCATTGAAAGCAGCACACATCGGAATTGCCATGGGACAACGCGGTACTGATGTGGCGCGTGAAGCATCATCATTAGTTTTATTGGATGATCTGTTTTCATCCATCATTGACGCCATCAGATTGGGAAGACGGATTTATGACAACATGCAAAAAGCTATGGGATATATTTTTTCGGTACATCTTCCAATTGCAGGATTGACATTGATTCCTGTTTTATTTATGGGAATGCCAATCGTGATGTTTCCGTTGCACATTGCTTTTCTCGAGTTAATCATTGACCCTGCAAGCACATTGATTTTTGAAGGGGAGGAAGAAGAAAAAAATATTATGCAACGACCGCCGAGAAAAAGAAATGAAAAAGTTTTCGGCTTGCAGCGGGTCATCATCAGTTCAATTCAGGGTATTTTTGTTTTGATCATTACACTCAGTGTTTACTTCATTTCAATAAATATGAAACTGGCAACCGATGAAGTTCGCGCTCTGACTTTTACCACATTAATATTTTCAAATCTTGGTTTGATATTGATTAACCGTTCATGGACACGAACCATCATTGAAACTTTCCGCGAAAAAAATAAATCAGTTAAATGGGTGATAGGTGGCGGTTTAATTTTTCTTTCGGTGGTTTTATATGTTCCGTTTGTACGCCGATTTTTTCATTTTAATATTCTTCACTTGACCGATCTGTTTATTTGTATCGGTGCAGGAATCATCAGCATCATCTGGTTTGAACTGTTTAAAATCATCAGACGCCGTTACAAATATTAATATCAGGTCACTTCACCTCATCAGCATCCGCACTGAAACGAAAACCTAGCCGCTTGCCGGTTTGTTGCGATTGTATTCCCTGCATTTCTATTTTCTGATTGATGGTTAATTCTTTCACCATGTCATAAGGCGGAACCAGTAAATCAAAATTCAAAGTATAAAGAATGGACGATTCAATTACATCCTGAATGTGTGTGGAATCAAGAACCAGGTTTTCAAAATCATTGTATAAAAATCCGAGTTGTCGTTTTCCTTCAATGAAAAAATGTTTGTCCTTGTTCACGAATATCCGTGCAATCATATAACCAACATCATGATTGCGATTGTATTTAAATGAATCGCTCAGAAAATTATAAATCTGAATCATGCCGCAATGTGCGCGCATCGGGTCTTCCTGAATGTATGGTAAACGCCAGATGTAATGGTCCTGATCGAAAGTAAATACATTGGAGTGCTGCGCATAAATCACCATCTCGTCATTCAGTTTCATCTCCGCTTCAAATTGCCCGATGTCGGAATATTGTAAATCAATTTTGATATTACTCTTCACTAAAGTATAAGCAAGGTCACTTTGTGTTTTGCGCAACAGGTTTTTAAACTCATGGAATACTTCGTGAGTAGTGGCAGCAACTTGTTTTATCACCTGACCTTTCACCCGAAGATTTTCGATTATGAGGTCTCTTGGTGTTTGTGGTTGTTTTTTGTTTTTGGGCATAACACATCAACTATTTTTATTAATCAATCTTCCATTTTTTTAAAATGAGTTTCATAAGAATTCCCGTCGAAATCAGAGGTCAACCATAATTCTTTATTTGTAAGTTTTGTTAAACGCCAGGTTTCTTGCAAGTAATAACCATTGATATTATAATCAAAAGTATTATTGATTGTAACTGGAATATTGCCTTCAGGCTTATTACAAATTGGATAATTATAACAAGGATAATGCGACCAGAATAACATTTCCTTATTATTATTTGATAATGTTACATTAGTTTGATAAACTGCAAAAGATGAAAGAAAATAAATTGTAATTACTCCTTCAAAGTCTAAATTATTTTTTTTCACAGTCTGTTTTGAAACAAATGAGAAAAAGTAAAAGTCAGTTTTTAGAGTATCAACATCGGTTGAAACTATAATTGAATTTACCATTGCAGATTCTATTTTCCAATTTCCATTTATCCTTTTTAAAAACGAGTTTGGAACAATAAATGGATTTTCTTCATATCGCTTACACCCCAAAAAAAATATTAAAACAACTATGATGAAGTATATTTTTTTCATTGAGAAATTAATTCAAAACTAATCAATACGCTTTAGCAAACAGCACTCGTTTGTGTGAAGGGTTTCCTGTGAGAATGCACTTTCCTTCTTCGGCATGTGCATTCAACTCAATGCAGCGGATGGTGGCTTTTGTTTTTTCTTTAATCTTCAATTCGGTTTCTGAAGTTCCATCCCAATGAGCAGAAACAAATCCGGTTTTGTTTTCAAGCACATCCACAAATTCTTCCCATGTATCAGTGCGTGTAATGTGTTCATCACGGTAGTCCAATGCTTTCTGAAAAATATTTAACTGAATTTGTTCTAACAGGTGTTCCACTTTTGTTGTGAGGTCTGTAAACGAGTAAGTATGTTTTTCTCCGGTGTCGCGGCGTGCAATTTCTACAGTTCCGTTTTCAATATCACGAGGCCCCATTGCAATGCGAATCGGTACTCCCTTCATTTCGTACTCGGCAAATTTCCAACCCGGTTTTTGTTTATCATCATTGTCGTACTTCACACTGATTCCTTTTGCTTCCAATGACTTTTTTATCTCGGTTGCTTTTTCATTTATCGTTGCGAGTTGTTCTTCGGTTTTATAAATCGGAACAATCACAACTTGTATCGGCGCGAGTTTCGGAGGAAGAATTAATCCTTTATCATCAGAGTGCGCCATGATGAGCGCACCAATCAATCGCGTGGAAACTCCCCACGATGTTGCCCAAACAAATTCTGATTTATTTTCCTTCGTAACAAACTTTACATCAAAAGCTTTCGCAAAATTTTGTCCGAGAAAATGTGAAGTGCCTGCCTGCAATGCTTTTCCATCCTGCATCAATGCTTCAATGCAGTAAGTATCTTCTGCTCCGGCAAATCGTTCGTTCGCTGTTTTGTATCCCTTGATTACAGGAATCGCCATCCACTGTTCTGCGAAGTCGGCATAAACACCAAGCATCTTCATGGTTTCTTCCACTGCTTCTTCCTTTGTTGCATGTGCAGTGTGACCTTCCTGCCATAAAAATTCTGCAGTGCGCAAAAACAATCTTGTGCGCATTTCCCAACGAACCACATTCGCCCACTGATTTATCAGCAATGGCAAATCGCGATAAGAAGTAATCCAGTCTTTGTAAGTATTCCAGATTATGGTTTCGGAAGTCGGGCGTACAATTAACTCTTCTTCGAGTTTCGCATCGGGGTCAACGATGATTCCTTTACCGTCAGGAGAATTTTTTAAACGATAATGTGTAACCACTGCACATTCTTTCGCAAATCCTTCAACATGCGCGGCTTCCTTCGACAAAAAACTTTTCGGAATGAAAAGCGGGAAGTAGGCATTCACATGTCCGGTTGCTTTGAACATATCATCCAATGTTCGTTGAATTTTTTCCCAGATGGAATAACCGTACGGTTTAATAACCATACAACCCCGAACTGCAGAGTAATCTGCCAGTCCACCTTTAATGACAAGGTCGTTGTACCACTGCGAATAATCCTGTGCTCTGCTCGTTATTTCTTTACTCATGATTTAAGTTTGGCATAATGTTGGAAAACAGCTGATGAAATTCTACTGTTTTCTGATTTGAAGGCGCAAATTGAAGAATTATTTTCGAATCAATTTCAAAAGCAGTGAATAAAAACAAAATTAATTTTCAGATTAATAACCGAACTTTAAACCTTGATAATTTTTTTATCTCAAACATTAAATCAAAAGCCATGAAAACGATTGGTGAATTCACTTCCGAAAAAACGATAGCAGTAAGCAAAAATATTTTTGGCTTATTTATTCTATCTGTAATGCTTGCTTCGTGCAGCACAACCGGACAGGTTTCAAAAACACCTGATGATTTGTATTACAGTCATGCCGACCGCCAGAGTAATCAGGATAAAGTGAATCAGTATGACGCGGCTCCTCCTGTTCAGCAAGAGCAGCAACAACAACAACAGCAGGAATATGTAACTGATAACAATCAGAACTACGATACAAATACTGATAACAATAGTCAGCGTTCAGAAACTGACGCCAACGGAAATACTTACATCACCAATAATTATTATGATGGAAGCACCAGCTATGCTTATGATGATGATGATTATTACTACACCAGGAATATCCGCAGATGGTATTCGCCTTACAACGGATATAATTATTACAGCGATATTTATTGCAATCCTTACTGGTATTCTTACAGTCCTTCTTATTATTCCTACTATCCCGGTGGATTTTCTTTCTCAATAAGTTTTGGAAATTATAATCCATGGTGGGGTTGTGCTTACAACAACTATTATTCTCCATGGTACAGTAATTATTATAATCATGGATATTACAATTATGGTTATCCATATTATGGATATGGTTGCGGAAACGGATATGGTTATGGCGGTTATGGAAACGGATATTATAACGGGTATAACAATGGTTACTGGAATGGATACAACGACGGTTACTATGGAAACTATTATGGCTACGGAAATAATAATTACAATAACTACTACAATCCTTCTTATTACTACAGCAACGATACTTACTACGGTTCGCATTCCTATTTTGGCGGAAACACATCGAACACTACTTATGAAACCGGTGGTTTAGGTGGAAAAACTGAAGAGACAGTTGATCATAATAACGGATTGGTTTCTCCAAGTCAGGGACAGATTTCTAACAATTCAAATATTCAATCGAATACTGTTAGTTCACCAACTAAAGTAACTGACGCCGGAAATTTCTCAGGTAAAACTGAAGTACAGAATCAATCGCTGAATCCAAATTCAACTACAAAACCATTGAACAATTCACAGATTCAAAATCAGCAGTTAAATTCGAATAGCAGCAACAAGTTAGACCAGCAGCAAACTCAACCTTCCAATTCAACCACCAAACCGTTGAATAATTCTCAGATGCAAACTCAACAGCAGAATTCAAATTCTTCGAATACAAAACCTGTTCAGCAACAACAGCAAACACAGCAACCATCCAATTCAAATTCGCAGTGGAGTAAGCCAACTCAACAGAATCAGTCACAAACTCAACAGCCAACACAGCAGCAAAATAACAGTCAGCCAAAATATACCGCACCTCAACAACAAAACAGTGCGCCTAAATACACAGCACCACAACAACAAAATAATTCAACTCCCAAGGTGATACCCCCAACACAAACGCCACAGCAAAAAACTCCGAAGCAAACTTCTTACAGCAACGGATACAATTTTCAGTCGGATTCAAATAATGGTGCTCTACAAAATTCTTACTCTCAAAAACCAACTTATCAGAATAACAATAACTCCGGAAATCAATCTCACAATCAATCGCAGCAAAATCATTCCGGTAATAATAATTCGAATCAACAATCACAACAATACAGTAAGCCTTCGAACCAAAGTTCAAATAATAATTACAGTGCACCGAAAGTTCAGCAGCAAAATTCTGCTCCGAAATATTCAGCGCCTCAGCAACAAAACTCAGCGCCAACTTACAACAAGCCATCACAGAGTTCTTCAAACAATTCACAGAGCAATTCCGGAAGCAGTTATAAAAGTTCATCTTCAAACAATTCAGGAAGTAGTAATAAATCTTCCTCTTCTTCCTCATCAGGAGGAACCAAGCCTTCATTCGGAAAAAGCCCTAAATAATTTTAATCACTACTAAAAAATCTTTATGAAAAAGATTCTTACAGCCATAAGTGTGTCTTTACTTCTCTCCAATTTTGTTGTTGCTCAAACCGATGAAGATGCCATTCGGTATTCGCAATTGATGTATGGCTCAAGCGGAAGAGGTCTTGGAGCCGGAAGCGCATTTGGCGCATTGGGTGGCGATTACAGTTCGCTCGTGATTAATCCGGCTGGTGTTTCTATTTTTCAGAATAGTCAGTTTTCTTTTTCGCCATCATTTCTTTCCATCAAAAGCAATAGTTTGTTTACCGGAAATTCTGTTGACGACCACAAATACAATTTTAATGTTTCGGGTTTCGGATTTGTTTGGGTGAAACAGATAGAAGAAAAAGAAAACCGTAAATGGCGCAACCTGAACTTTGCTTTTGGTGGAAATCGCATCGCCGGTTTTCATAACAGTGTTTATTATTCCGGATTTAATCCATCATCAAGCCTTGCCGAAAAATTTGTTGAAAGCGCAAATGCATCACAGGTTTCAACCGGCGATATTGAAAATGCTTTTCCTTTTGATGCAGGTCTTGCCTACAATACTGCTTTGTTGCAATACGATTCTGCCACAGGTTACTGGGCACTAACAGAAGGTGGTCAAGTTAAGCAAGAACAATCATATACCACAAGAGGCGGTATGACTGAATATGCGTTTACCATGGGCGCAAATTATAATGACCGGTTGTACCTGGGTGCTTCTCTTGGATTAATTGATGTGAATTATAATTTCAGTTCTGATTATACTGAAACAGATTCAAACGACAGCATTACATATTTCAAATCATTTAACTACAATCAAAGCCAGCACACAAGTGGCGCAGGTGTTGATTTGAAATTCGGATTGATTGCACGGCTGAATGATTATGTTCGGATAGGTGGTTCGGTTCACAGTCCGTCATTTTTATTTATGCACGACCGTTATAACAGTTCCATGAAAACTGTGTTAGATGATACACTCGGAACTTTTGATTCATCATCGCCAGATGGTTCGTTTGATTACAACATTACCACCCCGTGGAGATTGAATGGAAGCCTTGCACTTACTTTTAAAAAATATGGATTCCTGTCAATGGATTATGAATTTCTCGATTACAGCGAAGCATTTTTTTCTTTCAATAGTGGAAATTCTACTGATGATAAGAGTTATGAAAATTCATTAAATCAAACCATCAGTAAAAAATATGGCTCTTCATATAACATCAGATTGGGTGGCGAAGCTGTTATTGATATTGTTCGTTTACGATTAGGTTATGCATTGTACGGAAGCCCATTTAAACCGGATGTGGCTGTTGCAGGATTTGATAATAAAGCAACAGTTTACAGCGGAGGAATAGGAATAAAAGAAGATGGATATTTTATTGACCTTGGTTTTGCGCGAACAAAATCAGCATCATTTCTTCAGCCATATTCATTAACCGGAGTTGATGTTCCTGGAGTGAAGCTGAATTCTTTCTCCAATCAATTCACTTTTACTATTGGATGGAAATGGTGAATGGGAAAGTTATAAGTTGATTTGTTGATTAGTTATTAGAAATACAGATTACAGGAATTGAATCCCCGTTTTGCATTTGCCGAACGGGAGTTTCTATTTTTATGAAATGATGTATTAAGAAATAATTTTCCTGTACTAAACTTTCTTTCTCATTTTGCATCCAATGCAAAATTCCCTTATTATGAAAAAAAATATTAGCCTGCTGATTCTTGTTTCTTTTTTTTTTAGTTTGAGATCAACGGCACAAACAATTGGGTTGATGCAACACGATTCAGGAACCATTGATACGGGTTATGTTTTGTTTTCACCAATTGCTTCAACAAAAACTTTTTTGATAGATAAATGCGGCAAAGAAGTTCATGAATGGAACAGCACTTATCGCCCGGGTCAGGCTGTTTATTTATTGCCTGATGGAAATTTGCTGCGAACAGGAAATACCAACAACACCACTTTTGTTTCAGGTGGACAAGGAGGTATAATTGAAAAAATTGACTGGAACGGAAATGTAATCTGGAGTTATACTATTTCAAGCAATACAGAATGCCAACATCACGATATAAAATCATTGCCCAATGGAAATGTACTTGCAATTGTTTGGGAAAGTAAAACTATAGCTGAGGCAATTGCTGAAGGCAGAGACCCATCGTGGATGCCGAATACATTGTGGAGTGAAAAAATTATTGAACTGCAACCAGTGGGCAGCGACAGCGCAAACATTGTGTGGGAGTGGCATGTGTGGGATCATTTGATTCAGGAATTTGATTCAACAAAAAATAATTTCGGTTTGGTTGGTCTGCATCCTGAATTGCTGCACCTGAATTTTCCGGGAATTGGTTTAGCAAATTATGATTGGCTGCACATGAATTCAATTGATTACAGTCCGCAATTGGATCAGGTGCTTTTAAGTTCGCATAACTTCAACGAAGTTTGGATTATTGATCACAGCACAACTACTGCAGAAGCGGCTTCGCACACAGGTGGAAATTCCGGTAAGGGCGGAGATTTATTATATCGTTGGGGAAATCCACAGACTTATAACAATGGATTAATGCCTGATAAAAAATTATTCGGTCAACACAATGCGCATTGGATTACTTCAGGTTTACCTTACGAAGGAAGTATTCTCGTTTTTAATAATGGCGCCGGAAGACCTGCCGGAAGTTTTTCTTCCATTGATATTATTACTACTCCCGTAAATGCGCAAGGCGAATACAATCAGACATTACCAAATGCACCCGCAAGTTTAACATGGACATATGAAGCGCCGACTCCAACAGATTTTTATTCTTCAAATATTTCGGGCGCACAGATTTTTGAAAATGGAAATGTGCTGATTTGCTCAGGTGCGAAAGGAACATTTTTCGAAATTGATTCAGCAAAAAATACAGTTTGGAAATATATCAATCCCATTGGAGCAACTGGCGCAATGACACAGGGTACAACAGCTTCACAAAACAATTGTTTCAGAGCAGAATTTTATCCGATGAATTTCAGTGGCTTCGTTGGTCATTCATTAATTGCAGGATTGCCGCTTGAAATAAATCCATTGCCATACACTTGTGAATTAGATACTGCAACTAATACAGGAGTTGGAATCAAAAATGTTTTTTCTTCAATCAATGATTTTATTATTTATCCGAATCCATCAAATGGTGAATTCAAATTATTCAGTCTTGATATTGATTGGGAAAATGCTGAAATAAAAATTTATGATTTATCAGGTAGAGAAATTTTTCTTCCGGCTATTCTTTCAAATTCAGAAATTCAGTTTAATTCAATATCATTGAATAGTGGAATTTATTTTATCTCCATTTTTTCAAAAGGAGAAATTTATCGAAGCAAATTTGCAATTGCTGAATAAAAATTATTTCGGAGTTTATTTTATCTGAAGTAAGCATTTCGTATTTGATTTCTCATTTTTGCGTTCAGATTTCAGTTAGAAATCTCAATTCATAATTCTAAAATCTAAAAAATGTATTCCTCTCTCAGAGATTTTATAAAACAACTTGAAGATGCTGGCGAACTTGTTCGCATTAAAGAACAGGTGAATCCTGAATTAGAAATTACCGAAATCACAGATCGCATTTCAAAAAATCATGGACCGGCTTTGTTGTTTGAAAATACCGGAACCGGAATTCCGTTTCTGATCAATGCATTTGGTTCTGAGAAAAGAATGTGCATGGCGCTAGGTGTAAATCATCTCGATGATGTAACACTTCGGATTGAAACACTTTTCAAAACGCTGATGAAACCGAAGGATAACATCATTGAGAAATTGCGCATGCTTCCGCAACTTTCACAAATGGCTTCGTGGATGCCGAAAGTAGTGAGAAGAAAAGGTGCGTGTCAGGAAGTGATAAATATGAATCCCGACATCACAAAATTTCCGGTGATGAAGTGCTGGCCCGAAGATGGCGGACCATTTATTACACTACCTGTGATTCATACAAAAGACCCGAACACAAATATCCGCAATGTCGGTATGTATCGTATGCAGGTTTTTTCGTCCACTGTTACAGGCATGCACTGGCACAAGCACAAAGTTTCTGCGCGCCATTTTCAGGAGTATAAAAAACTCGGAATAAAAATGCCGGTTGCAGTTGCGCTCGGCGGCGATCCGGTTTATACTTATTGTGCCACTGCTCCGCTGCCCGATAATATTGATGAATACATGCTCGCCGGTTTTCTGCGAAATAAAAAAGTGGAACTGGTGCAATGCATTACGCAGGATGTACAGGTGCCTGCCGATGCAGAAATAATTATTGAAGGGTATGTTGACCCGATGGAAGAAAATATATTGGAAGGTCCATTCGGTGATCATACCGGTTATTATTCGCTTGCCGATTTCTATCCGAAGTTTCACATCACTTGCATCACGCATAGAAAAAATCCGATTTATCCTTCCACAATAGTTGGCATTCCTCCGCAAGAAGATGCATGGTTAGGAAAAGCAACGGAGCGAATTTTTCTCGCACCAATTAAAATGACCATGATTCTGGAAATAAAAGATATGGAATTGCCCATTGAAGGTGTGTTTCATAACCTCACCATTGTGAAAATAAAAAAAGAATATGCAGGGCAGGCAATCAAAGTTACGAATGCAATGTGGGGCGCAGGACAAATGATGTTCAATAAAATTCTGGTGATTGTGGATGAAGACATTGACATACACGATTACAAAAAAGTAGCGCAGATAATTTCAGAAAATGTTGATCCGCAACAAGACATTTATTTTTCGCAGGGACCAATGGATGTCCTCGATCACAGTTGCAGTAAATTTTCGTTCGGAGGAAAAATGTGTGTGGATGCAACACGGAAGTTGCTGGAGGAGTTACGGGTTACGGGTTTGGAGTTTCGGGTTGATGACTCCTATAGGATTGATTCAAAAAAATTGATGAGCGATTTTTCGGAAATTGTTCAGGTGAATGATTCGTTACTTTCATTGGGAATTTCAATGGTGTTTCTTTCGGTTCAGAAAAACCGAAAAAATCATTTGAAGGAATTGAGTGAATCGCTTTTCAAAAATTCTGAATTGAATAAAGTGAAGTTTGTGATTTTTCTGGAAGCGAATGTTGATTGCTCTGATTTGAAAGATGCTGTGTGGCGGTTCACCAATAATATTGACCCGCGGCGAGATAGTTTTATTGTTGAGCAGATACTCGATTACAAACCAAGCACAATAACAGTTGTTGGTGAAAACACCAACAACGGAGGCGATGGCATTTCACACATCGCATTCGATGGTACACGCAAAACAAAGGAGTTCGATAACTTCGATCGCGACTGGCCTAATATTTTAGCCATGGATGAAAAAACAATTCAATTAGTAGATGAAAAATGGGAGCGATACGGATTAGGGAAATTCATTTCATCACCATCGTTGAAATACAGAAAACAGCTTTATAAAGGCGGAGCAGTAGCGGAATAGAAAAGGAAATGTTGGATCTACCTACCGCAAACTGCCTGCTGCAAACCGATTTTTTTGTTAACCTTTACTTAACATTAATCATCTCAGCCACATTCTATACTCCATTACTTTTGCCCGCAGATGGAAAAAAATAATTTCAAAATATTAGTGGTGGATGATGAACCGGATATTGTCGAGTTCATTGCTTACAATCTGAAGAAGGAAGGATACGATGTATGTACCGCCAATGATGGGTTAGATGGAATTAAAATTGCTGAAAAAGAAAAACCTGATTTAATTATTCTCGACATCATGATGCCGCGACTTGATGGAGTGGAAACCTGTGAGCATCTTCGTCGCAATCCGATGTTTAAAAATACTTTGATTGTTTTTCTCACGGCGCTTGGTGATGAGCAATCAGAAATTAAAGGACTGAATGCCGGAGCTGATGATTATATAGTTAAGCCGATCAAACCCAAATTATTATTATCAAGAATTAATGCACTGTTAAGAAGATTGCAACCTTCAGAAGTGCCAGGAAAAAATCAAATCGGTGATTTTATTATTGACATGGAACAATATCTCGTGCATTATAAAAACGAACATTACTCACTGCCACGAAAAGAATTTGAACTGCTGAATCTACTGACCTCAAAACCCGGTAAAGTTTTTCATCGCGATGAAATTCTGAATAAGGTTTGGGGTACTGAAGTAATTGTAGGCGACCGGACAATTGATGTTCATATCCGGAAACTGCGTCAGCGTTTTGGAGATGATCACATCGTAACAGTTAAAGGAATCGGATACAAATTCGATTCGTAATTAATCGTTAGTTAATTGATTCGTTTCATTCAATCTCTCTTTGCAGATTTGCGTAAATGAAAAATCCAAGACCATCTATACTCTCATTATATTCAAGTTTTGCAGTTGCTGTAATTTCTGCCTTGGTGGCAATAATGATTTCAGTTAATTGGGTAGATATTTTAATTATTTTCGTTTCAGTATTTATCGTTGGATACATCGTATTTTTTTATGTTTTGCAGATATTTATTTACCGGAAAATAAAATTGGTTTACAAATCCATTCATCATTTGAAAGCCGGAAAAGAAGAACCTACATTAAAAGAAAGATTAAATGAAGATCCGCTCGAAATGGTGAACAAAGAAGTGATTGAATGGGAACACGAGAAGGTAATAGAAATTGAACAACTCAAAAAACTTGAAGTTTATCGTAAAGAGTTTGTGGCAAATGTTACACACGAATTAAAAACTCCGCTCTTCAGCATTCAGGGATACATTCATACTTTGTTGGATGGCGCGTTGGAAGATGAAGCAGTAAATAAAATGTTTCTGGAAAAAGCTTCGCGCAATGTTGACCGGCTCACCAATCTGATTGCTGATCTGGAAGTGATCACACAATTAGAATCAGGTAGTTATAGTCTGGAGCAAGAAGTATTTGACATTCACATGCTCACACAAGATGTTTTTGATTCGTTGGAATTTAAAGCAAGTGCACGGAAAATTTCGTTATCATTTAAAAAAGGTTGCGACCAGCCATTTTATGTTTTTGCCGATAAAGAAAAAATCCGACAGGTATTAATTAATCTCCTCGACAATTCAATCAAGTACGGAAAAGAAAGCGGAAACACCATTATAAGTTTTTATGAAATGGATGAAAACCTTTTGATGGAAATTACCGATGATGGAAATGGAATTGATGAACACCACCTCATTCGTTTATTCGAGCGATTCTATCGTGCCGACAAAAGTCGCTCGCGCGATATTGGCGGAACCGGTTTGGGATTATCAATTGTAAAACACATTGTTGAAGCGCACAATCAAACCATTAATGTGCGAAGCACGGTTGGAGTTGGAACCACTTTCGGGTTTACTCTTTTGAGGAAATAATTTCAATAAGTTTCGTTAAAATATATTATTCAACTAATTTTTTGCATTCAACTTGAATTCAAATTTCCATTTGTCATTGCTTTGTCAAAATCCAATTGAATGATTTAAGTTATAAGCATTAGGGATTATACAGAGGTAAATTTGCCCTCTGAAAAAACAAAAACCACAATGAAAAAATTACTTACACTTTCTGTTGTTCTCCTCACTTCAGTAAGCATTTATGCCCAAACTGCTGTTTACGATTCAGTTATTATGGGAGCAGGATATGCAAATCAGGTTTGGTATAATATGACCAGCGGTGAAGTGTCGCAAACACCAAATAATAACTGGGACCTTGCATTTACTACTTACTTTATGGGCGCAAGTGCCTACATCAATTCAGCACAAGGTGTTGCGCTTTATGCCATTCCGAATACTGACATTTCAGGATTTGCAACAGTAATTGATACAACAGGATATGAAGGCTGGCAATCATTAAATAATTCTGATACCACCTGGAACAAAGGAGCCTTTAATCAGAACATGGGAAATTTCCCGAATTATGGTTGGGGAACTTATGATAATGTAACACATGAAGTTACAGGCGACTCTTTGTTTTTAGTGCGTACCGGAATGAACCCGAATTATGAATTCAAAAAATTATGGGTAATAAAAAAAGATGTCAGTGGAAACTGGATTATCAGATCTGCAAATATTGATAACAGCAACGATGTAACCGACACCATTTTGTACAGCAGTTATTCAGGAAAAAATTTCTCTTATTATTCTTTGAGCAATCAGGCAGATTTAAATCGTGAACCCTTAACTACAGATTGGGATATAACTTTTGCCCGTTATACAGCAAATGTTTTAACTACCTCCTGCATTCCGGCAACAGGATATTTTTCAGTAACAGGAGTTTTGCAAAATAAAAAAGTAGTAGCCGCACAGGCCGATGGCGAAGATTTTTCCACCGTTGATTTTGCAAGTTATCAAAGCCAGTTGGATTCAAATATTTCTACCATTGGTTTTGATTGGAAGTGTTCTGGGGTGCTTACAGCTAATGTTGTTTACTTTATTAAATCAAATTCAGCAGAAATCTGGAAAGTACAATTTACTGAACCCGCACCAACCGGTGCAACCGGAAAAATATTTTTTATGAAAGAATCGTTGGCAACCGGAATTTCTCCATTGAATGAAACAATAAATTCAATTTCTGTTTATCCGAATCCTGCTACTGGTAATGCATCACTCATTGTTGATGCAAAAAAATCAGGCACTGCATCATTCAGCATTTTCAATACTGTTGGTGCGTTGATTGATAATCAATCAACATATTTGAAACAGGGAATGAATGTTATTGCAATAAATACCGAATCGCTTGCTAATGGAATTTATTTCATTAACAATTCAAATGAAAAAAATTCAGAAGTATTGAAATTAATAATTGCCCGATAAAAAATTGGTGAAATACTAAGTTGATGAACCGGATTAAAACAATTGGATTTTTTTTATTGTCGCTTGTAACCGTTGTGCAAACTTTTGCGCAACAGCAAGCGACAATAAAAATTTTTGATTCTCAAAATCATCAGCCATTAACAGGAGTTGTAGTTGTTGCAGAAAATATTTCCAACAAGCAAATTGTTGGAATTTCTGATGAAGATGGATTATCAAAACTGCAGATTCTTCCACCGTGTTCAATTACCCTTCACTTTATCGGATACAATGAAATGAAATTTCAGTTGATTGGAAATGATACCACAATAAACCTTTCTCCGGCTGAAAATAATTTGAATGAAGTGGTTGTAACCGGCGAATACAATTTAACAACAAGTGATAAATCGGTTTACAATATTCGGGTGATTGATGCGAAAGAAATTGAAGCCAAACAATCAAGCAGTCTGGCTGATTTATTAAATACACAATTGAATATCCGGTTGTCGCAAGACAATATTCTCGGAACAGGTTTAAGCATAAACGGATTGAATGGTCAGAACATAAAAATTCTGATTGATGGTGTTCCGGTTATCGGAAGAGAAAACGGAAACATTGACCTCTCTCAGATTTTATTATCAACTGTTGAGCGGATTGAATTGATTGAAGGCCCCATGAGTTCGATGTACGGAACTGATGCTATTGGCGGATTGATTAACATCATCACCAAACAAAGTTCAAAAAACACATCTGAAGGAAATGCAAATGCGTTGTATGAATCTGTTGGCCGTTATAATTTTGATGGAAATGTTTTTTTCAAAATGGGTTCTGATCATTTCTCGGCCAACGGAGGACGAAATTTTTTCGATGGGTTCAGTAATCCTGATACCGGAAGATGGCAGCAATGGAAACCTTATGAACAACATTTTTTCGGATTGGCTTATGGTTTGAAATCTCGATTTACCGATTTGCAATTGAAGGCTGATTACTTTCATCAAACATCACAAAACAAAGGCGAAGCTGTAATTACTCCTTATGAAGCATATGCATTTGATGAATATTATTTAACCGACCGTTGGAATATTACTTTGTTGCAATCGGTTCGACTTACACACAATCTGAAATTGGATTTAACGAATGCCTTTTCAAATTACAGCCGCATCAGAAATACTTACCGCAAAGATTTGGTTTCGCTTACTCAGGAACTAATTCCACTAACAAGCATGCAGGATTCAACTTTGTTTGAAGCATTTGCGTTCAGAGGAAGTATCAGTAAAGTATTAGCAGTAAATAATTTCAGTTACCTCGCAGGTTACGATATCAATATTGAAAATGGAAGCGGACAAAAATTATTGAATCATAAACAGGCAATAGAAGATTATGCTGCCTTCGGAAGTTTGCAATGGAAAATAAATAAATTCACTTTGCGCCCGGCGCTTCGGTATGCTTTCAACACACGCTATTCTGAACCCATAATTCCATCGTTGAATTTTGTTTTCAATGCAAATAATAATTGGGCGTTGCGTTTAAGTTACTCACGCGGATTCAGAGCACCATCATTAAAGGAAATGGATTTATATTTTGTAGATGTCAATCACAACATTCATGGAAATCCTGATTTGAAAGCCGAAGATTCACATCACTTTTTATTTTCAACTAACTACACTAAAAAAATTGAGCAGTCTGTTATTCAACTTAAAGGAGCACTTGCTTACAACAACATTCACAACATCATTACACTTGCGCTTACCAATTCTTCGCAACTGTTTTACACTTACATCAACATTGATAATTATCAAACGGCTGTTGGTTCCATTGAAGCCGATTATCAATTTCAATCATTCAGTTTCAACAGCGGATTTTCGTTAACCGGTCTGTACAATTCACTTTCAGCAACAGATAATTCTGTTCCTAAATTTTCCTATTCACCTGAATGGAACTCTCAACTTTCATTCGAACTGAAAAAACTGAACATGCAAATGAACATTCAGTTGAAAGCCACCGGAACAACACTTGGTTATGCGTTGGATGACAGTTCAAATGTGTATCAAAACCAAATCAGTTCGTACACCATGCTGGATGCCGGAATGACAAAAAATTTTCTGAAAAAAAGAATTTCAATTTCATTTGGCGGAAAAAATTTATTGAATGTGGTGAACATCAACAGCACTCTTGTTGGTGGAATTCATTCTGACAACAACGGAACTGTTCCTAACAGTTGCGGACGATTTGCTTACATTAAACTTGCTTTTAAATTTTACAATCAATAGACTTTAATTTATAAACGATGATTTTGCGCTTTCGATTTTTATTTTTTGCTCTTATGGTTTCTCTGTTCGCATCTTGTTTTAAAAAAGATGAAGCAATTGTTTTACAACCACCCGGAAATGTTGAAGTGGACCAGGTTGCAATGGGTGCTGATTATGTGAATCAGATTTATTATCAGCTATCAACAAAGGAATCCTTTGTAAGCGACCACAGAAGTTGGGATTTAGCTTTTGAAACTTCAACTTCCGGATATCATATCTGGATAAATGGCAGCAATCAGATTTTTGTAGCTAATACATATAATTCAAATTTCAATTACATCAATGACACCATCGGAGCAAACTGGAAATGGGATGCAAGCAGTTGGCATAAAGATTCTACTGCAATAGGAGATTGGGTAAACACAAATCCACCGGATCCTACTGTTGCTTCTGAAATTCCATTTAATTCAGCTCCAGGAAAAATTGAGGAAATGGAAGCATCTACAGGAGTTTATCTGATTGACCTTGGCCCTGATATGGCTGCTACTGAAAGATTTAAAAAGGCAGTGTTTGAAACAGTTGATCATTTTCAATACACATTTAAGTATTCCAATTTAGATAACTCTGATTTGCATGAAATCACTATTCAAAAAGAACCTGCCTATGCTTATACTTATTTTAGCATTCGCAACAATAATCAGGTTGTTTATCCCGAACCCATAAAACCAAAATGGGATATTTTATTTACACGATACCGTACCATTTTATATTCAGGGGGCACCATGCTTCATTATCCTGTAACAGGAGTTTTAATTAATCCGGAAGGATACAGTGTTGCAATAGATTCAACAATTGAATTCAGTACAATTGATTATGCATTCGCAAAAAATTTAAACTATCAATCCAATCGCGATGTGATTGGCTATAACTGGAAACACTATTTATTTACACCACCTTTATATGAAGTTTCGTCATACATAAATTATATTATTAAAGATAACAAAGGCTATTACTGGAAACTTCATTTCATTGGATTTAATAATGATCAGGGAGTTAAAGGGTATCCGCAATTTGAGTATCAGCGGTTGTAATTAACTCGGGCAGCTCTGCATGTTCAAAATCAGAAATACGATCAAGGTAATGATGCGTGTATCCAGCTGCCTGATTGATTTCGAAATTTCGGATAAATTTTGCACCCCATATAATTTCATCAAAGCGATACGAAAACCGTGTGTGCACATGCTGCGAAAAAGTTTCGTCATACGCTTTTATAAAAACAAGAATCTCTACATCAGCTTTTTCTAAATCTTCTTTTGTCCATCCATATACCGGGCTCTTTTCATTTATCGGATGCACGATTGTCCACGACAAAGGAAAGAAGCGAATCATTTTCACTTCCAGTTCCATTGGATAAAATCTCCGTATCGGGCCGCCGGGTTCTTCATTCATTAATGATATTGTAACCGACACTTCCACTTCGTTAAGAATATTGCGGCGCATGTTGGCAATGCGAAACATTAAACCTCGCTGTGTGATTTTATAAGGAGCCATTAATGCAATGGCACTATGAATAATTTTTGCCTGAGGTCTGCTGAATCTTCCATAAAGTAAACCGGTTGCCAATGCAAATGATAACAAACCAACCAGCGATTCAACAGCGGCTACAGCACTCGCCCAAAAACCATGCGGACTGATTCTTCCATAACCAACAGTAGTGAGTGTTTGCGCACTGAAGAAAAATGCATCCAAACATTTTGTTGACTCCGAAGTCATATCTGTTCCCGGAAAATGATTGGCGCCAATGAAAAAATAAATGGTGGCAAAAAAAGAATTGATAATTAAAAAACCAATGAACACCATCACACTGAATTTTGCCCAAGGCATCATGATGAGGTGATTGTAAATATCATAAGAACGGAAAAACGGAAGCCCGATGTTCTTTACATTGAAATCGCCATTCTCATTTACGGCGCGGTTGCGCTGCGCATTATTACTGAACCCGCTGTCGGTAATTTCTTTTTGATTTTGCGGAGATGATTTTTTACTCATGATATTTTATTAAGTAGAATAAAATTAAAATACTTTTTATAAGGTTTTATTCCTCCTCCACTTTACTCACAAAATTTCCATCGGCATCAAAAGAATAGGTGAAAATTCTGCCAGTGTTTCTTACTAACGAATAATATTCAATCCCTTTCCGGGTTTCTGATTTATAATAGCCGGTAATTTTTCCACCGGCAGTATTTGAAGTGAGATAAGTAATTGCAGCAACAGGAAATTCTTCAGGTTTCAGTTTCGTATCGGTGCTTATCCAGTCGCCCATCGCCATGGCATATAATACAGTAACAGAATGTTTGTCTAATGAAAAAGTAGTTTCCAAAAATCCGGGACCTGGTTGAATCCAAACTACAGCACCTGCAGTTGGAAATTTTTCAGCAAAATGTTTCTTAACTGTTTCCGGAATCAGTTTGTTGTCTATCGGAAGTTGTGCGAAACACTTCGATGAACTCAGTATGACAAACAATATGAAGAGTGAAAAACTAAGGACTAAGAATGCACTAAGGAGTTTTGGGTTCATGGTTTCGAGTTTTGAGTTAGTTACGCGCTTCGGCAAATTTATTTCAGTTTATAAAAACCCGAAACAACAAACCCGAAACCCGTAACCTGAAATTAAATATCAAGCTTTGCATACTTCGCATGCTTCTCAATAAATTCTCTGCGAGGCGGGACATCGTCGCCCATCAGCATTGAGAAAATATGGTCCGACTCAGCGGCACTTTCAATAGATACCTGTTTCAATGTGCGTGTTTCAGGATTCATGGTGGTTGACCACAATTGTTCAGCATTCATTTCTCCAAGACCCTTGTATCTCTGAATGCCAACTGAATCATCTTTTCCTCCACCAATTCGAGCCACGGCAGCTTTACGGTCATCATCGTTCCAGCAATATTCCTGTTCTTTTCCTTTCTTCACTAAATAAAGCGGAGGCGATGCGATATAAATGTGTCCGCGCTCAATCAGCAATTTCATGTAGCGGAAAAAGAAAGTAAGAATCAAAGTAGTGATGTGACTTCCGTCCACATCAGCATCCGTCATGATTATGATTTTATGGTAACGGAGTTTATCAATGTTCAATGCTTTGTCATCTTCTTTTGTTCCGATACTCACACCCAATGCTGTGAAAATATTTTTTATTTCCTCGTTGTCGTAAATCTTGTGCTCCATTGCCTTCTCAACATTCAGAATTTTTCCGCGCAATGGAAGTATCGCCTGAAATGCACGGTTACGACCTTGCTTGGCTGTACCACCCGCCGAATCTCCTTCGACTAAATAAATTTCACATTGAGAAGCATCGTTGTTTGAACAGTCGGCAAGTTTGCCGGGCAATCCACTTCCCGACATTCCGTTTTTGCGCTGAACCAATTCTCTCGCTTTGCGCGCAGCATTTCGTGCAGTGGCTGAAAGAATTACTTTGTTCACCATCATCTTCGCCTCCTTCGGATTTTCTTCAAGGAAATGAGTAAGGAAATCGCTGACAGCAGAATCTACTATTCCGGTTACTTCAGAATTACCGAGTTTCGATTTTGTTTGACCTTCAAATTGTGGTTCAGGAACTTTGCATGAAACAACAGCCGTTAACCCTTCACGGAAATCATCTCCGGTTACTTCAAAATTTAATTTATCTAATAATTTATTCTTATCGGCATAGGATTTAAACACGCGGGTAATAGCGCGACGAAAACCTGCAATGTGAGTTCCGCCTTCAATGGTGTTGATGTTGTTTACATATGAAAATACATTCTCGGTATAACCGGTGTTGTACTGCATGGCCACTTCCACAATCACATTATCCTTTGTGCCTTCCATGTAAATCGGTTCAGCATTCATTGCCTCACGAGTGCCATCGAGATATTTTACAAACTCTTTCAATCCCAATTCAGAATAAAATCTTTCGCTGAACACATTTCCGTTCTCATCAATATTTCTTTTATCAGAAAGAGTAATTGCAATTCCACGATTCAAGAAAGACAACTCGCGCATACGAGTTGCAATAGTATCATACTTGTATTCCAGAATTTTGAAGATGGAACCATCAGGTACAAAAGTTACTTCGGTTCCTGTTATAGCAGCATCGCCAACCACTTTAACCGGATACAAGGGTTTACCGATTTCATATTCCTGCATCCACTCTTTTCCATCACGAAAAACACGAACCGTAAGGTGGCTCGAAAGTGCATTCACACAACTCACGCCTACACCATGCAATCCGCCAGAAACTTTATAAGTGTCTTTATCAAATTTTCCTCCGGCATGCAGCACAGTCATCACCACCTCAAGCGCGCTTTTATTTTCGCCTTTGTGATGTCCGGTTGGAATACCACGACCATCATCCAACACGGTGATTGAATTATCTTCATTGATGGTGACGAAAATATTTTTGCAATATCCCGCCAGCGCTTCATCAATCGAATTGTCAACTACTTCGTAAACTAAATGGTGTAAACCGCGAAACCCGATGTCGCCGATATACATTGCCGGGCGCATCCGAACTGCTTCTAAACCTTCGAGAACCTGAATGTTCTCCGCCGTGTATTCACTTGATTTTTTCTTTTCCAAAGTTGCTTCTTCTAACATGTTTTTATTGTTAAAATCCGGTTTTTATGATTGTGTTCAAAAGTAGTTTTTTCATTCTTATAAAACGAATGAAAAGCAGTATTGATGAAGCTTTATTTATTCACTTTGTGTGTTGAAAAGTTGGGTGAAAAAAGTTGGTGCGTATAACACATTTTTGGTGGCACGATTCTTAATGAACAGACCTGAAAAAACTAAAATAAAATCATGAAAAAATTTCGCTCTATACTTTTAATGCTTGTTTTGCCATCACTTGTTTTTGCTCAAAAAAATAAACCTGTTGCTCCTGTTTTACCTATGGATGCTGAAACTAATTTGGTCAGTTACAATGGCGTGGTTGATGCTACGGGAGTTACTCAAAAGGAGATGTATGCCCGTGCAATAAAATGGGTAAAAGAATATTATCCCATTCCAAGTTCTGTATTCCAAGTTCAGGATTCAATAAATATGAAAATTGTTTGCAAAGGAAAATTTGATGCAAAAAGAACTTTGAAAAACGGAACACAACAAACGGGAGAGAGGATACTTTACAATTTAACTATTCAATTTAAAGAAGGAAGATACAAGTATGAAATTACTAAGGTATTGATACAAGGCGCTACCAGTATTGCAATTGAAAAATACTTTGATGAAAATGACCCTGCCGCCGAAGACCATTTTGCAACTTTAACATCAGTAGATGAAAACCTGACCAACATTGCCAACTCTCTTAAAACAAGAATGGAACAACCAAGTGTTAAGGTAAAGAAGGATGAGTGGTAGAATATAAATTTAAAAATGATTGAAACGGCTTAGAAATTTCTGAGCCGTTTTTATTTCTAAGGATTTAAAATTTCTGAAAGCGGTTTAAACTCTTTCGAAGTTTCAATCACCTGCTGAATAACTTTTCCTTTCTGTTTAAAAACTTTAAACGCATGAGCATCTTTCTTGCTCGTTAATATTTTATACGAATCAGTATTCCTGATTTCAATTGCGGAACAATCATCGCACGCAATTCCAACACCGCCCTTCTTCGAAATCATTTTTCTGAAATGCGCATCGCGCTTCTCCTTCAAATAATGCGGACAAAAAGTAGTATCAACCAAATCCAATCCTTTCACCCGAATGTGTTCCCATTTTTCAGGGTGATAATAAAACATCGAATCGCTGTGCCCGAACTTAAACCAGCAGATTGCACCGGCACTTGTTCCCGCCATAATGGTTCCATTGTTCCATGCTTTCTTCAGTAAAACATCAACTCCCAATAATCGCCAGCGGCGCATCATCTTCAAAGTATTTCCACCACCAACATAAATGATATCGGCTCTTTCAATTTTATCGTGAATTTCTTTTTTCGAAACTTTTCGCTTCAACATAAATAAGACTTCAGGTCGGCAACCTAATTTATCGCCATAAACTTTCTGAAAATTTTCCCAATACAATGGGTCATCGCTTGATGCAGTTGGAATAAATAACGCACGCGGATTTTTCTTTCCTGTTAATTTAACAATATGCTCATCAATTGACCGAGTGAAGCCTTCAATCATGCTGCCCCCGCCAATCGCAACGATTGTGCGCATTAAATGATAGTGGTGATTTCTGAAAATATAATTATTGACTAACTACCGTTGTAGTCCAATTGTTGAAAAGTGATAGTCATTATGATGATGAAACCAAGTATGGCTGCAAAAATCCAAAGTGCTTTTTTCATTTTTATTATTTTCTTTTCGCGACAAAAATAACAATCAATGTTTCATGAGAAAGAGCTGATTAGAATTTCTTTTATAAACATTAAAAGGCAGGGTTTTTAACAATTACTATTTAGAAAATATTCTTTTGGTTATGTAACAATAACACTTAACTTGTCGGCGCTTAATTATTTTATCCATTTAAATATACGGGGTAAACTCAATTTAACTTGAAAAAGTTTTCTGAAAAATTAACGACTAAAAACTCTAAAGCATGAAAAAAATCTACAAAGAAAAGATTAGAACAATTAGAGAAATTTACTGCTTCATTCCGGTGAAAATTATTTTCTTTTTGTCTGCATTAATGGTTTTGTTGCAGTTGAATGTTGCGAAAGCACAAACCTATTGCACACCCGTTTTTTCTTTTTCTGCATGCGCATTTGGGTTAAATGATTTCTGGATTACAAGCACCACTTTTGGTACATTAAATTTTACAGGCGGCACTTGCAATGCTGCAGCAGGATCTTTTCAGTTAATGGCTGCCACCGGAAATGTAACACAAGGACAAACCTATACCTTAACCGCTACCAGAAATGGAGCCACTTATCAGGATAACATTTCTGTTTGGATAGATTGGGACCACTCTGGAAGTCCATTTACTGGTGCAAGTGAGTATGTTTTAAATCAAACGAATGCAGCTGCAGCAAGTAATATATTTAGTGCAAGTGTTACCGTTCCTGCAGCCGCCACAATCGGATTAACAAGAATGCGTGTAATGGTAAACTATTTTCCTGGCGGAAGTACATTGGCAAACACCGGTTGTTCACCAGGAGATCAATCTCAGGGAGAGACTAAAGATTTTAATATTACAGTTCTTGCTAGTGCAGCTTGCTCCGGCACCCCTGTTTCATTACCGGTTGCACCTTCTGCTCCTTCAATATGTTTAACTGTATCAACCAATATTGTACTTACTCCTGATGCATCAGGTTATACCTATCAATGGCAACAATCAAATGCTGCAGGTGGTACTTATGTAAATGTAGTTGGTGGTACAAATCCAACTACATCAACTTATACTACTCCAATTGGTTCAGCTCTTCCATATTTTCCAACTTATTACAGATGTTATGTTACATGTACAGCTTCGGGAATAACTACAGCTTCGCAAGTTTCAACAGTAAGCCTTTCATCTTTTCTTAACTGTTATTGTACTCCAACTTTTGCGGTAGCAAATGGTGCAGCAAGAGGAATTACTAATGTTACATTAAATGGTTCGCCCACCATCAATAATAACAGCGCTTGTAATAATGTTGCCCCCTACTATACACTTTATACAGGTGCAAGTCCAGTTTCGAATGCAGGATTAATTGCAAGCACAGCTTATACCTTAAATGTAAAAGTTGGTAGTGCCGCAACTGCTCAACATCGTGGTGCTGCATGGATTGATTATAACCAAAATGGGGTATTTGAAACAACAGAATATCTTGGCACATTTGGTCCTTTAGCAGCAAACGCTATAGGTACAATAAATTTTACAGTACCTGCAGGGGCAATTTCAGGAACTACAGCAATGCGAGTAATTGGACGATTTGGAACTGCAGGAACCGTAACTAATGTTCAACCATGTGCAGCTTTTGCCGGTACTTTGGCAGCAGGCGGTTCAGGTGAATGTGAAGATTACCGTGTGATAATTTCTGCTAATTGTACAGTACCAGCAACACAAGCCTCAGGTTTTGTAACTGATGCAAACCCAACTACAACTTCATGTTCTGTAAAGTTTACAAGAGGTAATGGCGATGGTGGAATGTTAGTAGTTTGTAAAGCTGGTTCAGCTCCTACTGCACCTACACCTGGTACTGCCTATGGTAGTCCTAATGCTAATATTACCGGAGGAGGTAGCACAACAGCAGCAGGTTCATTTGTAATTTATAATTCTAATACTCCTGCTTCAGGTCAGGTAACCTTGCCGGCAACTAATTTAACTCCAGGTATAACCTATTATTTTGCAGCTTATGAATGGAATGCTGCTGGTAATTGCTATAATGTAACAAACCCTCCGAATGGAACTTGTGTTATACCATTATGCATTCAGCCAACAATTCAAGTTTCAGGATTAACTGTTCCAACAATTTCCAATACAACAGCTATTTTTAACTGGACCATTGGCAATGGCAATAAAACACTTATTATTTTAAGACAAGGTTCTGCAGTAAGCGGCGCTCCTGTTTTAACCACTACCTATACCGACAATCTGAATTTTAATTTTGGTTCACCTGCCGGAAGTTCACTTGGTTCAGGTAATGTAATGTTTGGTGATGCTGGTGCTAACAACGCTGCTACCGCCACTATTACAGGATTATTACCAAGTACTCAATATTATTACTCAGTTTATACATATTTTTCTGCATCCCATTGTTATTATCTTACATCTCCTTTAATCGGCAACTTTACAACAACCTCCTGCTCGCCTACAATACAACCAACCATTCCGGTTATTTTATGTGCGACAAATACGACAATGAATTTATCATTTATTCGTGGAAATGGAAATAGAGCAATAGTGGTAGCTCGTGCGGGATCAGTCGTAAATGCCGACCCGGTTTATAATACAAGTTATACTGCGAATTCTGTTTTTGGAAGTGGCTCGCAAATAGGCACAGGTAATTTTGTTGTTTATGATGGTAATACAACAGGAACTGTTATTATTCCAGTAACAGGTTTAATAGCAGGAACTACTTATTATTTTCAAATTTATGAATACAATACTTCTCCAAATTGCTATAACATTATTGCACCTGCAACTATAAGTTCTGCAACCAACGGGGGCTTTTATTTATCAAGCACTACCACTCAAAACGCTACCAATACTGCTGCAGGGGCTTTAGCTCAGGATATTGTCAAGCTTACTATTGTTACCGGAGGAAATTTAACTCAGGCAGTTTTTTTAAACTCTATAACTTTTACAACTGATGGTTCTACCAGTGTTGTAGCAGATGTTACCAATGCAAAAGTATTTTACACGGGCAACAGCAATGTTTTTTCAAACGCAACTCAATTTGGAAATACATTTATTACTAATCCGGCATTTCTTATTGTAACAGGAAATTTTGCCTTATTAACGGGGAATAATTATTTCTGGATTGCTTATGATGTAAAGTCTACGGCGGTTGGAGGGCATGTTTTAGATGCGACTGTTACATCATTTAATATTTCAGAAAATGGTGTGTCGTCTGATAAAACACCAACAGTAACCATACCTGCTGGTAGTCGACTGATTCCTTTGTCGGGCACTTGCCCTATAGCAACCCCTGACCCAAGATGTAATTTCGCCGGATGTAATACTTCATGCTGTCAAGGAGAAAATATTACAAATATTACATTTGGAACAACAACCAGTACCGCTGGTTATGGTTGTAATTCTGTTACAGGTTACGACGATAAGACTGCTACGAATGTATTTACTGTTAGCGAAGGTTCAACTTACCTGTTATCTGAAACAGATGCGCAATGGTTTAGTATCGGTTACCAATGGTGTGTATGGATAGATTGGAATGGGAATGCCGATTTACGCGATGCAGGAGAAAGGTATCCATCAGGAACCGCAACTATCAGTTCATTTGGAAGCTCTTCACAAAGTATTACTATTCCAATTGGTGTAACAACTGGCAATCATACAATGAGAATTTGGTTTCAGGAAAGCAGCTATCCACCTGACGCTTGTCCATATAGAACTACAAGAGCACCTCTTAGTACAGGTATAGGTCAGGTAATTGATGTAACAATTGTTGTTTCTAATGCATCTGGCGGAGCACCCAGCGGGGGAGGAGCAGTATCATGTGCTACCTTAGCTCCATCTATTTCAACTCCAATTATTTATGCACTTAACGCAGCACCAAGTCAATTAACTGCTACTGGTACTAATTTACTTTGGTATTCAAATGCAACTGGTGGAGTAGGATCTTCCACAGCACCAACCCCTTCTACAAGCATTTCTGGAACAACCGCTTATTATGTTTCTCAAACAAATTCCGTTGGATTACCCGTTTGCGAAGGACCCAGAACACAAATTGCTATCATGGTAAATGCAGCGCCCCTTCCTTCGGCTCCAGTTGCAACAGCAACACAACCGACTTGTTCAACTATTCTTACAGGAAGTATTTTATTATCAGGTTTACCATCTTCAGGAAGTTGGACCATTAATCCAAATTCAATTACAGGCTCAGGTACTACAAATTTAATATCACCGGTAGCTATTGGTGGTCCATATAGTTATACTGTTACCAATGCGGCGGGTTGTATATCTGCGGCTTCAAATGTTGTAACTATAGTTGCAGGTCCAGTAATTTTAGCCGGTCATTGGGTAGGAGGTGTAAGTACTGATTGGAATAATCCTGCAAATTGGTGCGATGGTGTTCCAACTTATACTACCGATGTCACTATACCTTCAAGTGCTCTTACTCTTTTTGATCCATTAATTGATTTAGGAGCTGTTGCAAAATGTAAAAATTTAACCATTAAGAATAGTGCTATACTGTCAATCGCTTCGAACATTTTAGATATGAAGGGTGATTTAATTGTAGAACCTTTGGGTATTTATGATCATTCTGGAGGTTTATTAGAGTTAAGTGGAATAGTAACTCAAACCATTCCGGATATTACTTGCTATGATCTTAAAATTAATAACTCTGCCGGTGTAATAATCAGTGGTGATGTTTATGTTACAAATTCTTTAAATTTATTTAGCGGAATTGTAAGTACCGGTGGAAGCATATTGCATGTTACAAATCCAATTCAGACCGCAGTATATGGGTTTAGCAATTTAAATTATATTAATGGCAGATTGATTCGGTATATAAATACAACAGACCCGTTTGATTTCCCAATTGGTGATGCTGTAAATTATGAATTGGCAACTGTGACTGTAAATAATTTAGCTCCTGTACAATACTTGTTAGGGGAATATTTTAGTGATAATTCTTTTTGCTCACCTATTCCAAATTTTGGTGGCGGTCCATTTGTTAATGGCTCTCCTATAACCAATATACTGGATGCCGGCTTCTGGACAATTACCCCCGATAATCAACCAAGTTCAGGTACTTATGATATTCAAATAAACGAAAGTGGTGCATCAAATAATCCAGGTACTGCTGCATACTGTGCAGTGATTAAACGCGACGATTGTTTTTCTCTTTGGCAATCGCTCGGCATTCATAACAATGCTACGCAAAGTATTAATAGCGGAGTTGTCACTGCTGTTAGAACTGCATTAACATCTTTTTCTGATTTTGGTGTTGGGTTTGGCGGAAGTGTTTTGCCAATACAACTTTCAAATTTCACTGCTGATTATTATGATAATAATTTGAATTCAATTTTGAAATGGACCACAGCTTCTGAATTGAATTGCAATTATTATGATTTGGAAGTTTCAACTGAACTTGCACACGATGGTGGATTTGTTTTCAGAAAGATTGGACAAGTTAATGGAAACGGAACATCATTGATTTCGCATGATTATAGTTTCGTTGATCGTGAATTAAACAAAGCCGGAACAAGATATTACCGATTGAAAGAAGTTGATATTAACGGAGAAGTTTCATATTCGCAAATTGTATCTCTTATGTTTGGCACTGAGCCGGTGATTCTATCAACACTGTATCCAAACCCGACCAATCATTTTATTAACTATGAATTAATTTCTTTGGGAAATAACGGAGCAAAAATTTCCATCACCAATTTATTAGGTCAGGAAATGTTTGCTGAACAATTGAAATTAAAAGATGGAATTAATAAACTGAATGTTAATGTTGAAACTTTACCGGAAGGCATTTACTTCATTAATATTTGTCCGTCAGGTAAAACAGAGATTCACCATAAGTTTGAAAAGTATACTGAATAGTTTTTTTCTGTAATGAAATTTAAAACAAAACCCGAATCAAAAATTTTGATTCGGGTTTTGTTTTTTAAGAAAGTTTTTACGAAAAAAAATTAATCCAATCCACTAAGAAATTTCATGGTATCAATATTATCTGCATAATCATTAAGGGTTGGTTCCTGCGATTGCCCGAATGGAATAAAATTGTTGTGTTCAATTTGTAATGGATTACCCACAATACATTGAATTTCATTTTCACTTGATTTTAATTTTTCCTGCAAATCTTTTTCTGAAGAATAAAATTCATAATGAATAGTTGCTACTCTTGAAGTTATCTGTTGCTTTTCCTGAAGAATTAAAAACTCATTGGCAAAATGAGGAGTTTTATTCATTAGCAAAATAGTACAGTTATAATCGAAATTATTTTTGTACTTGTTGTGCTGAATAATATCAGAATAAAATTCAAGGCCTTTATAAATTGTTGTGGGATCAAATCCATCGGGCAAATAAAATTTTGAAACATTCCGGCAACCCAAACCAAAGTATCTGAAAATATCTTTTCCAAGTGCCAGAATTTCGTCGCTTGATTCGTTTCCGGTTAGCACTGCTACCGAGCTTCTGCCTGCGCGAATAATGTGTGGTTTGTTTTTAAAATAATATTCAAAGTATCGTGCGGAGTTGTTGCTACCGGTTGCAATAATTGCATCAGCGTCATTCAACCGTTCAATAAAAATTGTTTTCCCAACAAACACCGAAGAAATATTTTCCAATTGCTGTATCAGAAAGGGGAGGAGTACCTCATCTTTCGACGAAAGTTTTACCAACCCAATGTTTCCACTCATCCACACACATAATAAATCATGAAAGCCTACGAACGGAATATTCCCGGCCATAACTAAACCAATTTTTTTTGCGTGCACATTTCGGAACTCATAATTTGAAATCCATGCTTCCAGTTTTTCTTTCCGCAAATAATTATTCGCAATGGCACGAAGCATTATTTCCTGATTCTCAACAGTGAACCAGTTGTTTTTATAATAAGCTTCCATCATTTTTTCTTTCAACTCACCGGGGAAACTCAAAATGTATTCAGCAAGAAGGCTGAGCCCATGAATCAGCGTTGTATTTTTATTTTCAATATTTTTAATCAATGGCTATGATATTTTTTTTTACCGCCTATTTTTGCAGCGCTCAAAACTAATTCAAAGAAAAAAATCATGGCGATAAAAATCACAGAAGAATGTATCAATTGCGGCGCGTGCGAACCTGAATGTCCGAACAATGCAATTTATGAAGGAGGAGCCGAGTGGGCTTTTGCCGATGGAACAACAGTAAAAGGAATGGTTACTATGACTGATGGCTCTCAGATTGATGCCGATCAGCGCAATGCACCTGTTTCTTCTGACTTGTATTTTATTGTTCCTGATAAGTGTACCGAGTGTACCGGTTTTCATGAAGAGCCGCAATGTGCTGCGGTTTGTCCTGTTGATTGTTGTGTTCCTGACCCCGACCATGTTGAAACCAAGGAACAATTGGGAGCTAAGAAAGATAAAATGCACATCTGATTTTTTCGGGTGTATAAGAATCAAGGCCGTTCTGATAACAATCGGAACGGCTTTTTCATTTTTGCTATTTATAGAATATGAGTCAACCCTCTAAAGAAAAAAAACACGAGCCATTTGCCTCGCTGAATTTTGTTGAGTTCCGGTATTTTTTGCTCTATCGATTTTTATTTACTGTGGCCATAAGAATGCAGGGAGTAATTGTCGGATGGCAGATATATGAAAACACACATGATCCGCTCTCATTAGGCTTAATTGGTTTGGCTGAAGCAGTTCCTTATGTGATTTCTTCTTTTTTCTCTGGACACACAGCCGATGTGGTTAATCGAAAAGTATTGATGGTTTGTTTCACCGTTGTTTTTTTATTCTGTGCAACTGCACTCACAATTTTCACTTTCAACAACAGCTCTTTCTTACTTACTTATGGAGTGTTTCCTGTATATGCTATAATTTTTATTTCAGGAATTGCAAGAGGATTTTTAGCTCCCGCAGTTTCAGCATTGTTTGCTCAGATTGTACCTCGCGAACATTATGCAAATGCTACAGCATGGAATAGCAATACCTGGCAAACGGCAGCAGTAACAGGCCCTGCATTTGGAGGATTAATTTATGGTTTCGCCGGGGTTACGAATGCGTATTTATGTGTTGTGAGTTTAATTGTTCTGGCTTTTGTTATGACTTTTAAAATAAAAAGGCATCCACTACCAATCCGGAAAAAAATTGAACCATTAATGGAAAGTCTTGCTACCGGAATCCGGTTTTTGTTCAATACAAAATCATTGTTAGCAGCTATTACCCTTGACTTATTTGCGGTGTTGTTCGGCGGTGCAGTTGCCATTTTACCAATGTTCGCTCACGATATTTTAAAAGTCGGGCCGGAAGGCTTGGGATTTTTAAATGCAGCGCCTTTTCTTGGATCAGTTATTATGGGAATTGTGCTTGCCTATATTCCTCCATTAAAAGAAGCTGGAAAATGGTTGCTGTACTGTGTGGCGGGTTTTGGAATTGCCACCATTTTATTTGCATTCACTACCAACTTTTATCTCGCATTTTCGCTTTTATTAATTGCAGGTATGTTTGATTGTGTGAGTGTAATTATCAGAGGTACTTTGCAGCAATTGTTAACTCCGGATGAAATGCGCGGAAGAATTTCTGCACTCAATAATATTTTTATCGGCTCAAGTAACGAATTAGGAGCATTTGAATCCGGTGCAATGGCAAAATTAATGGGCCTCATTCCATCTATCATTTTTGGTGGAAGTATGTCGTTAGTTGTGGTTTTATTTTCATCTATTAAGTTTCCGGAATTAAGGAAATTGAACCTGCGTGAAATCCGGTAAAATCCTGAATTATATCTTTCAGTTACCCCTTCAGTAATAAATATTCCAGCTTCAATTAATTTTATGCAACATTATACCTATTAGTAGGTAATAAGGTCTGTTTTTAACAGCCTTTTGATAATTTTTTTAGAAAACAGATACTACTTATGTTCTACTTCTCCTACCTCGAATGCAACAAATCAAACGAAAGCACTTTTGCAGTTTCTCTTCATCCATACAAAGTTTTTCAGGTAGAGGCAGAGGCCGATGATTATTCATATAGTGTTAATCACGCACCCAATATGGATTTTGAATTATACAAACTCATAATGAGTAACTGATTTCGGCGTTATGCTTTCAAATTAAATTTTTTGATATGCCACAAACACTTTTTAATCCAATAGAATCTTCAACAGAAAGATTTAGTGAGGTAAATAAAAAAAGAAGTTACATCTCACGAGTTATGAATGCTTATGGCAAAATTGAAATGACCATTTTCTTTGTGCTTTTTATAGCTATAGTTGTGCTGGTTGTGGCGCATAATTTTGTTGATTGAACAATTTACAAAACAATATTTATTAATTCTTCAGGTTACCAATTGATGAGCGGCATTCATTAGTTCTTCTTGTGATGCTCCACTTTGAAATTCTCCCGATATTTTTCCTTCATGCATTACAACAATGCGATGGCTCATACCAATTACTTCCTGCAAATCTGATGACACCATAATTATTGTCAAACCATCATTTACCAAATGATTCATTAATTCATAAATTTCAGTTCGTGCGCCAATATCAATTCCGCGGGTGGGTTCATCTAATAAAAGCAATTTCGGTGCAGCCATTAAACATTTTCCAATCACTGTTTTCTGTTGATTTCCTCCTGATAAATTTTGAAGTGATTGTTCAACGGAGTTTGTTTTTATAGAAAGTTTCTGAATAGATTCCAGTGTTTGTTTCAATTCTTTTCCGGAAGAAAGAATTCCATTTGAAGAAATATTTTTCAGTGTTGAAAGATTCAAATTGAAGCGAATGCTTTCAGGTAAAACCAAACCCAATCGTTTGCGGTCTTCACTCACCATTACAATTCCATTGGCAATGGCATCGGCAGGTGAATTGAATTTCACCAATGATTGATTGAAGAAAAATTCTCCTTCGCGTTTTCCATTCCATGCACAGGCAATTCCCATCAGTAGTTCGGTGCGACCACTCCCCATTAAACCAGCAATGCCAAGTATTTCTCCTTTATAAACTTTCAGATTGACTGATTCAATTTTCTTTTTGTTGTATGAATCGGAGAGCGAAAAATTTTTCAACTCCAATACTATTTCAACAATGTCTTTTATGTTTTGGTCAAGTGAATGATTTAAAATATTTTTTGGAAACAACTCTTTTATTTCTCTTCCAACCATTAATTTAATTATTTCATTAACAGAAATTTCTTTCAAAATTTTAGTTGCAATAAATTTTCCATCGCGAAGCACAGTCACTCTTTTGCAAAGTAATTTTATTTCGTGTAACCGATGACTAATGTATATAATGGTTACCCCATTCAGCTGTAACTCACGAAGCAGATTAAATAATTTTTCAACTTCAGTTTCTGTTAAGGCAGTTGTTGGTTCATCCAAAATCAGAAGCCGCGCATTTTTATTTAATGCTTTTGCAATCTCCACCAATTGTTGTTCGCCAATGCCCAATTCACTCACTTCTGTTTCAGGCGAAATGGTTAAGCCAATCTGTTCCAGTATTTTTTTTGAGGCAGAATGAATTTTATGTTGTTGAATAATTCCAAGCTGTGAAATTTCCTTTCCAAGAAAAATATTTTCGGCCACACTCATTGATTTCACCAATGAAAGTTCCTGATGAATAACGACTACTCCAGCTGCTTCTGCTTCATGAATATTTTTAAAATGAATTTCATTTCCATCTATAAAAAAATGGCCCTCATAATTTCCATAGGAATAAACGCCGCTCAGAATTTTTATCAGCGTTGATTTTCCTGCACCATTCTCGCCACAAACTGCATGAATTTCTCCATGCTCAATAGCAAAAGAAATTCCGTTCAGCGCATGAACACCGCCAAACTGTTTGCTTACATTTTTTATTTCCAGAAAACTCATTTGTTGTAAATCTCTTTTTCAGTATGATAACCATCTTTTACAACTGTTTCCATCATTTTCGTTTTATCAACCGTAACCGGATCAATCAAAATGCTTGGAATATCTTTTTTTCCATTCGGTACAATTTTATAAGCTTCACTCACGACCTCATTTCTTATAATTTGTAATGCCGCAACTGCTGCAGCTTCAGCCATCAACTTCAGCGGCTTGTAAACAGTCATTGATTGAGTACCTGTAATTACCCTGATGCAGGCAGAGAGTTCGGCATCTTGTCCGCTCACTAAAACTTTTCCATCGAGTTTCTGTTCCTGCAATGCCTGAATGGCTCCGCTTGCTGTTCCATCATTGCTGGCAACAATTGCAGTAATGTTTTTTTCTTTCGTGAGTGCATTCTCAACATGCTTCATGGCTTCCATCGGTTGCCAATCAGCAGCCCATTGGTCGGCAATAATTTTTATTAAACCGGAATCAATATATGGTTGCAAAATTTTCATTTGACCTTTATGATAAAGCAATGCATTATTATCGGTTGGTGAACCACCAATGAGAATATAATTTCCATGCGGCGCTTTGCTAACTAAATATTCGGCCTGCATTTCACCAATCCGTTCATTATCGAACGACACATATAAATCCAAATCACAATCGCGAATCATTCTGTCATATGCAATTACGCGAATGCCATGCTTGTGTGCATTGTCAACTATAGTTGAAGCAATTTTTCCATTGTGCGGAACCACCACCAATACATCGGCTCCGCGTGCAATCATGTTTTCAGCCTGAGCAATTTGTAATTCATCGTTTCCGTTACAGGCCTGCACCAATACTTCGCACCCAAGCGCCTGAGCTTTAGAAACAAAATAATCGCGATCGTGTTGCCACCGTTCTTCTTTCAGAGTTTCTAATAAAAAACCAATAACCGGCTTTGATTTTTTTTCAGTTGAATTACAAGAACACAGAATAATTAAACTTGAAAGGAAGAAGTAGAAATGTTTTTTGCTCATGGATTTTCAAAGCTGAAAAATAACATCAGAACAAAGTGAAAACGATTTCAATATTGATTTGCATAAGTGACTTGTGAAATTATCTTTGCGCTCCGCAAAAACAAAGATTGATTTTTCGATTGATGTTGGAGCGCTGATGATTCCGTAGCTCAGCTGGTAGAGCATAACACTTTTAATGTTGGGGTCTTGGGTTCGAATCCCAACGGGATCACCTCCTAATTTATGAAAGCCTTGATGTCATTGCACTTCAAGGCTTTTTTATTTTGCCTACATACACTTTTACATACACTTTTGATTTTTTCAGAAGTGCAATGCATACTTTCCAATTGTTTATATTGAGGGAAAGCATTTGCAGGATGAACGATACACATAAACCACTTTACTCTCTTTCAGTCAACGAATTTGTACAACTTCTAAATAAAACAGTGGCTGAAGCATTAATTCAAATTCCAAAAGAGACCAAAAATTCAGATGATACTGGTGTAACAGTTAACATAAAGGAACTGGCTGAAATGTTCCATTGCTCAGAAGTCACAATTTTTAATCACAGAAAAAAAGGTTGGTTGCCACGCCCTTATCAAATGGGAAGAAAATTAGTTTGGGATAAAGCAGAAATACTTGAATTTCTCAAAACACCTGTTAATAGAAGGAAGGTGAAAATTTAATTCGTGAACAATTTTCTAAATCCACCCAAGATTATTATCTCGTTTCATCAAATTTTATCAAGCCTCATTTAGGTAAAACTATCTAAACAGGTATTTTTAATATTTCCATTTCATTTATTTTGGGCGGATAAGGGAATAAAACATCGAATAAAAGATCTATGGAATTCTGAATGCGGTTAATATTTGTTTTTGTTTCGGATACTAATTTTGTTTCAACCTTTATTTTTTGAAACTCAAATATTGCGAATTCAAGAAGCTGTCCGATTTCCGTATATTCTACATATAATAAAATTTTGCTGAAGGATTTTGACACTTTAAATTTTAATTCATCAATGCATAATTTTATTTCTTTAATTAAATATTCAAGGTATCTAACTTTTAATTCAAAATTCTTTTTTTCAACAAAGTATATACTGGCGGCTAATTTAGGCACATCAAAATCTTTCATTTTATCAGGTTTTATTTTTCATTTATATATCTGAATACCTTCTCAGCATTTCATTTTATAAAAATATTTCCATGAAAGATTTGCGTCTATACTCGCTGACAAATGCAGATCATGATTGACATCAAAAAAGGTAAGCTCATCATAACAATCAAGCGTGAGTCACCTGAGAAATTCCTTATTCAACTTAATCAGTCGTTACTCAGTTCAGTGCAACGGATGGCAAACAGTGAGGCAGTCTTTAATGATCCCGATACAATATCTGACATGGATATTTTTATTGAAATGCACAAAGAACTTTCCCTTTCTTTGATACAATTAGAAAAGGTTTTTCCGAAAGACAAAATTAAATTAAGTGAATAGCAGAACAGTTTTCTTAATCATCGAAAATTCAGAAGTGAAATTCTATACCGATGGATTTTACTTTAATCATTTAGATAAATTCATTTCTGTAGATGAGGCGCTCGATATTTTATTATTTGTGCGTGGTGATAAAAATGCAAACTGCGTTTTCATTGATAATGAACAATGCTCACCTGAATTGGAAGAGTTTAAAAACCCTATTACACTTAAAAGGTTGAATGAATTTATCAGTGAAGAATTTCATGTTGAAGAATTCAAGTTTAAACTGAGCAATGGAATTAAAGTAAGTCAACCAATGTGGGATGATTTATTATTTGTCGGTGCATTAAACAATCTTAATCAAATTGAAGATGTTATGATAAAGTCAGGACTATCATCTGACAATATTTTATTTATTAAATCTAATTCAGGTAAAATTATCCAAATTGACAACGACGGAATCCCAATTTTAAAAACTGATTTTAAAAATTTGGATGAATACTTTGAGTATAAGTATGAAAAAGTTAATGCAGAGATGATTGCTCTGATAACTCAAAATGAAATTTAACAACTAAGGTTATTTCGGTAACTTGAAGTTGAACATTTCATTGGGTTGCATATCGAGTGTTCGCATTAATACAAAAATTGTACTTAGCGATGGATTGATTTTCACCGTTTCGATTCTTGCAATCTGACTTAGGGTGATACCGGATTCATCCGATAGTTTTTCTTGTGTATATCCTTTGTCCTTCCTTACTTTTTTCAACTGAGTAGCAAAAGCAGCGAGTCCTTTTTCATCAAAGATGGTAACTCGTTTATACTGCTTCCTTTTCATGATGGAAAAGTCAGTAGTCAGTTAGAATAAAATTATAGCGTATATGCTATATTATGAGTTCGACAGTTACTTTCACCTGATTATTTTTTCGCATTTAAAATCATTTAAGAAATTCTCAACTATTTAAAAACAAGATTATGAAATACCCCTTTATTCATTTGCTTTTTCTCTTAGTGTTTATGTTTTCGTGTAATACCAATCCTTCAAATAAAAAACTAACCGATACAAATAATAATCCTTCGTCTGACAATGAACCTGTTAATATTAATGAACAACAGAAGCCGACAATAATGGTAATTCCATCCGACGCATTGCTTAACAGACTTGAATGTCTTACACAAATTGATAATCAAGGTTCACCTTCATATATCCGGGATTATCAAAAAGCATTTATTGAAGAGAGTGATTTAAAATTTGCCATAGCCGAAATTCAATCTCAGTTTGTAAAGGCTGGATTTCCGTTGGAAGATTTAGAGCAAACATTGAAATCTATCCAAGACAATAATGCAGTCGATAATGTTGATGGCAAACAAAAAGATGCAAAGACTTTGCTACTTAATACTGCAAGACCTGATATAATTGGAAAATCCGGTGATACTGACCACCTGAAACCGATTTAAACTGACCACTGAAAACCGGAGCAAACTGACCAGCAGAATCCGGTTCAAACTGACCACCCTTTTTAACATGTTGTGTGTGTAAGATTCTGTCATAGGCGACGGCAAGGG
>CANJII010000009.1 GCA_947474435.1 Chitinophagaceae bacterium
GCATGAAGCGATATCGCTCAAGGTATTTAATGATTGTGGTTCGTGATACTCCGGTCCGTTCACTGATTTTTCTTGTGCCCGTTTTGTAGAAGAACATCTTTAGTATTTGTCGTAGTTTGCTCATATCGATGTTGTTGTTTGCCATAATTTATTTCGATTATCAGTATTTAAAACACCAATTACAAAATGAAATTATAGTCTGCAAACAGCAGAGCATTTACCTAAATCGGGGGGTACAGTTTGCCGCGGAATTAGTGGTTTACATTAGCGCGGAAAAAGTGGTACACTTTGCGCGGAATCTCCAGCTGGCTGCACAAATCGGAATTATGACTCTTATATCCTTAATGAAATAGTCTTATGCCAGCGAAAATTGTTTCACTGGCTGTTATTGTTAACCATAGGTACAGAATGGAATAATATTTTGAAATTGATAAGGTTACTAGCCGTTTTCCTTACCTGTTGTGTCGTTTATATTATTAGTAAACAGGTTTGTAAGATTGAAAATCATTACGCGCTGGTCTGCAAGTTCATCCGTTATAGTTGATATGCTTTCATCATGCAGATTCTGGGTATGAACAATAATGTTTTGCATTTGCGATTTTTGTATTTGTCTGAGAATTGAAATGGTTACAAGTGCTCCAACAATAACGATGGTACCTGTTATCACGACCGATTGCCAATCAAGCTGTCCCGGAGGAGGTGGCGCACCGATATTTTGGGTTCCAAATAATTCGTCGATGTTACTGGTTCTAAATTTTGCATTTGTCATTGGCTTTCTTTTTTATGTATGATGAAATGTTCTTTACTTGTTGGGTGGATTTCTATTCCAAATTCGTAATACCACTTTACCTGTTGTCCGGTTTGGGTATTTGTTTGTTGCTCGACAGATAAACTCAAATCAATTTCCTCGTGTTTGAAGATTAACAGAGGTACCACGCAGTAATTGTTAGAAACATATTTGGTGTAAAGCCTGCCGAGTATAGAATCATAAATCCGAAGTTGTTTTTCAGGAAGAAATTTTGTTCGATTCTTTTCCCGACGGATGTCATTGTTGGCTTCTACACCACAAGGCGGACAGCACCAAACCTGGCGCGCGTCATGTGGTATGAAGAATTTGCCATGTCCGCATTTTAGGTTTTTACAAACCTGTTGCGGATAGTTTCTTTGGGATCTGAAGATGTAAGTGCATGTAGCCATGAATTTGTGATTTAACTGTTACACTTACATCAGAATCGCCCGATTCATGTTTTTATACTGATAGATAGTGCCCGCAGCAATTCTGAATACAATACCTGCCAGGTATAGAACTGTCAGTGCTCCGGCTACAATCAGAATAACTTTAATGACCGGATCTTTTGAAAGATTTAAAATGGTTTCTTTGATAACGCTTTCATTTTGTGTGTTGGTTGTGTTTTCCATGATTTTTGTTTTTTAATTTTTATGATTTTTTAAAACTGTGTTGATTGTGTTTTTGCTCCAGAGATTTTTCAATTTCGCTTCTCTTATAAAATGATCGCCCCCCCTTATAATGACGCTTGATTTCACCTGCGTTGACCCAGTTATGTATGGTCTTCTTGGTGACCTTGAAATATTCTGCAACGGCATCGATCTTTAAAAGCTCTTCGGCTATAGTAGCAGCCACTGGCTTTTTATTACCTTCAAACAGTGACAATTTCCTATCGATAACCTTATCGAGCAGTAATTCAAATTCCTCAGTGGAAAGTTGAAAAATGAATTTTTTTTCGGATGGATATTCCATTCCACAAAAATCTGTGCTCTTATTATTTCTCAGAAGCAAAAAGTGATAAAAACATGTCTGTCATGTCTTATTCAGGACATAAAAAGACAAGACATACTACATATTAGTACATAAGGCGATAAATTCCATATGAAATTTCGTGTGAGGCTTAAGTCTTCTGTTTTGCTTTTTCTCCTGAAAATCCTGTAAGATAGATTCAGCTGATGCTTCATATTTCGTTTTGTTTTTTTCAAAATGAAAGGAAGAATGAATGGCTTCTGCTATATCTTTTTTCAACCAACTTATCTTACGATAATAGTGAAGTAAATAAAAAAGAGTAGTGAGTATATTTTTATTTTCTTTCCAGGTAATTAATCCTGAAATTTTTCCGGTTTTTAAAAAGTTACTAAATGACTCTTTAAAAAAGTCGTCAATGAACTTATTATCAAAAACTACTTTAATAATATTTTGAATTAGTACTTCATCAGAAATTAAGATATCAGGCTTTGGTTCAATGCCAGGCGTCGGGGCAGATTTTGCATTATCAATTTTCTTAGGAGCATTATTGACATAAATTTCATGCTTCAGTCTTTCGCTATAAAATTTTTTCTGCTTGATGATAAATTCATCCATAACTACCTGGTAGGATTCAGCAGTAAGTGTTTCCTTCTTTATTCTCGCGCTGGTTATTAAATCCAAAAACTTCTTTTCTTCATTAAAAAGGAAATCAATTTTTGCATTCGTATTTTCAATTTGATTAAGTTTTAAATTCAGATCATTTACTGTTTTATCTCTCAATTCAATATGGGCTTGCCTGTTTTTAACAGCCATGCCTGTAAATTCCCACATAGCACGATTCACATCTTTAATCCATATTTTAGTATTTGCATGCTGATCTTCATCCAAATTGAAATTAGTTTTAGATGACTCGTTTTGGTTTTCCATATTGAATGAATTATTTGAAATAAGGATGCTTCGAAAGTTTATTGGCGGTTTCTTCTTTTGTCAGACGAATGTACTTCATGAAACTGCTTTCCTTTTTATGCCCCGATATTTTCATGATGTCTATGGGTTGTATATCTGCCAGGTACATGTTGGTGATTCCGCTGCGGCGGGCCGTATGCGTTTTGATCAGTTCATATTTAGGAACCGTCTCCCGCAATTTTTTTCCGCCCTTTATTTTTTCAATTTCCACTAGTTCAGTGAGACCCACTTTTTTTGCAATCAGTTTTATTGATTCATTTAATTTTCCTTCCGCAACAGCAGGAGGAGCGTAGTTGTATTTTTTCAACAGCTTTTCCAATTCGGTGTTGATGGGAATCATCACCTGCTCACCGGTTTTTTTCTGTATGATTTTTATGACTCTTGTTCCCGATGATGTTTTGGTAATGTTGACCGGTTTGATGTCATTGTAATCAGAAACACGCTGTGCTAAGTGACAGCCGATTAAAAAAATATCCCTGTGCAAATCCCATTCAGGGTTATCTGAGCAATCATAATTTTGAAGTGCCTCCAACTCGTTCTGGTGTAAATAAATACTTTCAGTATTAATCTGTGTCACTTTGAATGCACTTTTCATGAAATCTCTTGTCTGGTGCAATCCTTCTTCATCGGCACTGCGCATGATTTTTTTTAATCTCGCTATATGCTTCCCGATCGTATTGGGTGAATAATCTTTTATTGTCAGATACCGGACGAATGCAAAATAAAAATCCATCGTGATGTCATCGAAATTTAATGAGACATTTTTTTCTTGCTGGTATAAATCAAACTGAGCTTTGAATGTTTTGTAATTCTTAATGGAGCCGTGCATAAACACTTTTCCACCAGCAGTGAGCCGTTCGGATTTTTCCAGTTGCGCAATATAATTTTTGATGTAGGCATTCAGGTCAACAGGTGTTACTGTTTCTGTTACTGTTTCTGTAACCAGTTGGTTTTTCTGCAGTTTATTATCCAGTTCTGTTTTAAAATCAGCGGCATTCAGCAACAGGTGATTGATTTGAAAATGGTTGATGACCTGATCAGCTGCAACCTGAATGGCATTTATAGCAGAATCGATTCGCTTCAGTGTTCTCACTTCCTCCTTACTTAAACCTTTCAGAAGGACAGCGTCTTTTACCGGACGACCAGCTACGGGATCAAAATATATCGGAGCAATTTTTTCTCCTGTTCCGTAGACCAACCGTCCTTCCTTTCCAAAACATTTATGAAAAATGATCAGGCGGATTGATGAAGGCTTGGTTGCTTCTGAAGAAGATTTTAACCGGAAAGAAAATTTTAAATCCATGCTAAAAGGGGTTAGTTGATGAGGTCAAATTTATAGAAAAAATGACAATATGGGTGCGGTATGGGTGCGGTATTTTATTCACATAGTGTTTTATAGTTATATGTTGTTTCAAAATTATTCATTATATAATGCTGAATATCAACTAATAGTGTGAAACTGAATGTAACTGACTAAAACCGGATAAAGTGATTTAAAGGTTCGCTTCCGACCTCTGGTAAAATCCTCAAAACCTCCGATAATTTCTTCGGGGGTTTTGTTTTTTATATTGGAAGGAAATTATTATATGAAAATTCAACTCTCATTGTATGGAAAACAAACAGGATGAAATAATCAGGGCAAAACTGTTATCGGCGGAGTAGTTAAAATAGTACTGTAATGATTTGCACGATCGCGAATCTGAATTTCGAATACAGCACTTTCAGAAGTAGAAGAATTATTTTGAAGAATGGTATTGTTCAACACAACGGGAAGATTTCCTTTTATAGAAATAGTTGTATTCAACGGACTGAGTGGTTGCAAGTGAAATGCAATGGTGAGTGGAAATCTTTTATCAGTAATAAAAACTGACATTGAATCAGCATCGGAAAAACCTAAATCACCATCGCCATCGGTATATGAAATTGTAAATACAATTGAATCCTGTAATGCGTGAACAGTAGTTGGAGTTACACTTACTAATTCAATAACAGGAGTGGTGCTCGCCTTCGGAATCGGATCGTTGCTTTTATCTTTTTTGCAGGAAGAAAAAATTAGTAATAAAATAAATAGCAACCGTCCTGACTTCATCGGGATAAACTCTGGCGCAGAGGCGCAAAGAATTTTCTTTAACAAATAAATTATTTTTTCAATTTTCATTTTCAAAAACATTAAGTAAAAAACTCTTTCAAAATCATTAAATTGTATTTACAAATAACATATAACATTAAACAAATAACTTTTTACTATTGAACTTTGAATGAACAAAACAATTGAAAATAAATTGGTGCTGTGCCTGATGGAATTTCTGTAGGTGATGTATGTTGCCCATCCTGAACATATGCGCGTATGTAAACAATGTCACCAATATTCCACTGCCCTGTATTAATAGTGTAATGCAAAAAGTATGGAGCAGGCCCCCATCCCCATCCGGGCGCATAAAACGGATTGATTTCAACAGTCATTGGAAGAGGAGGCGCATTTGCAAAATCATTTGGGTTGGTACTGAATTTAATTTTGTTGTAAGTGAAGAATGGAGGAAGCGTTATATCATCATACAATCCCATCCATATTTCAACATCAGAATTTGCAGGAGCATAAAACGGAAAGTACGATGCTGCTCCTCTGATAGAATCAATCCGCTGATTACCGCTGTTCGGCAAGTAAGCAACCAAACCAAAAAATGCAGGTTCGGTATTCGCCTGATTCATTTCATTACCGAAAATATCTTTTGCACCGGAGTTAATCCAATTGGTAATCATTTTAATTTGTGATTTCGGAAGTGTATCGTACAACGGCATTCGGCCCAATACCGCATCATCAGTTGTAATCCGTTCGTGCAACCAGCTCAATGTTGTATCATCCGGCACCACGCGATAAGTAAAAGTTGAATCAACATTATTTTTTTTAACCGGAGCAAACACCAAGGTGTAATATGAACTCTGTACGGTTCTGAAATCGGGTTCAAAATTTCCATCATGACAACCGGGTACCGCACACTTCACGCTGATAATGTATTTATGAATTCCAAGAAATGAATTGGAATCAATTGGAACATCCGGAATTCCGGTGTTATCGTAATTAATAGTATCGTACGGATTTTCTCCAATGGTTCCCTGCAATGTGGTAATAGTTTTCTTGCAAGAAAAAATTATTACAACACAACCAATAAGAACCAGAATTTTTTTAATCATATTCTTTTCTTTCTGTTTTCAATTTAATTTTTTAAAAAATATTTATTGAACAAAATTTTTTATTAAAAATTTTCTTCTAAACAAATGCCTGTGTCAAAACCTGCCCCGGCAGCATACCGGCAGGAATCTGATCTTTAAATCCAAGTATGTGAGCAATGGTGGGAACAATGTCTATTGTTTGACCAACCGGATTTCCGGCGCTACCTAAAACTAAATTCTGATTCACTTTAGCAGCTGGGCCAACCACCAACGCAAATACACGGCGCGAATTTGCATCTGATGTGTGATCAAAAGCGCGCAAGCCATTTGCATCATAAACATTATTCGGTAAATCATTCCGGCCATGATCGGGCATGCAAATCATAATCGTATCATCATGCAAAACCGGATCACTTTGAATTTTATCCCACAACCATCCAACACCATAATCTGCTTTGTGCATGAGTTTTATATAGCCGGTAAAATCAGAATGACAGGTATCTAAATTAAAAGTATTGATGACTGTTAATTCAGGATGAAAATTTTTCAAAACTTCCCATGCATATTGAATATTGATTAAGTCGCCGGTCATTTCATAGGTAGGCACACCATTGGGTAATGGAAATTCAACAGTTCCGTTTTGTGTTCTGTTCAATACATCTTTCATGAACGCATGAATGGTTTCTCTGTCGGTAGAATTATTTATTATACCCGGAAGATCAGAGGCAGATTTATCAAAGTTGCTGTCGAAGAAATTTTTAATGGTATTCATTCTTCCAACATCATCGGGTTGAAGTGTGAGTCCGTTGTTTAAATAATCCAAACCAATTTGTCCGAAAGTTGAATAAGGTCTGAAATAATTTGCGCCATACATTGGACCGTACATTCCGTGCTTGCTGTAATTCAGTGCCGGATAGGGGCCTAAGCCCTCACTCATCCACCATGCATTGATTGCACTTTTTGCAGGATCATTGTGTCGGCGATAATATTCGAACACTGTAGGAAAATCAGGATTGATGGCGAGGTTGGTTCCTACATCTGTATAATTTCCGGTAATTGCAGCTGTGTGTCCGTTGTAATGCCCTGTTGGACCTTGTGCATATTCCAACTCTTTAAAAAATGTTCCTTGCGATGCTAATGATGAACTCTGAATCGGATTCCATGGTGTGTAAAGTAAATTGCTGCCAGGTGCTGCACCTGTAAACATATTTTGCATCACATTTCCTGCATTCGCCCCCTGATATGATAAGTAAGCCTGCTCAACAGATTCCTGATGTCGAACTCCACCTGCAAACAATACCAACACCACATGATTTACTACCCTGTCACCGGCAGCAGCAAACAATCTTCCGCTTGGTAAAATGTAGGGAGCGAAAAATGTTCCGGCTGTTGCTATGCCTGCTTTTTTTATAAATGATCTTCGTTTCATTTTATTTTATTTTTTTAACCTCATCCCTAACCCCTCTCTCAAGGAGAGGGGAAAGAGATAAAATATTTTTAGTAAAACATGTATTCGTTAGAAAGTGCGAATGCCGCATACACAATTTCAGGAGTGATGTTGCTATCGTTCTGAATCAGGTTTTTCAAATAAATTTTTTCGTACTCGGTTGGGTTGCGTAAATAAAACCGTTGATAGGCTGAAGTGATAAAAGTATTTAAGTCAGCGTTCATTTGTGTTTGTGTTGGAATAGAAATTCCCGGAAGCGTGAGTAAACGCTCCAAAATCATTTGGTTGGCTAAACCCTTATCTCCAATACTCAGAATGGCTTCACCAATATTATTCAAATCAGAACCCGGAATATTCTGATTGAACAAATCAGAAAATAAAATGCTGATGTATTGCAAACTGCTCTTCTGTTTATTTTTTTCAGCGTTGCTGGTGTAAAGAGTAACCGGTGTTACTTCATAATACACATTGTCGTAAACATTTTGTTTCAGCACTTCTTTCTTACACGAAGAAAAAATGGTGGCTGAAAAAAAGACAAGAAGAAAAATATTTTTCATTTTTTAATTTACTTTTTAAGTGACTATTCACAATTGACCATTCACAATTCACCAATTAAAATCCTGCATACTCATCCTTGCTCACTAAATTTTTAATCATTGTTTTCCAATCAAGCGACACATTCAATGCTTGTGTTTCCAATCCCATTTCACCACTCGTTGGGTTTCGTAATAAATACTGCCGATAACATTTTCTTATAAACCCTTCAGTAAATTCAGGTGAGTTCACCATAATCAATTCGTAATCTCCCTTGCTCGTTCCGCTTTGGTCAAACAAGGTTGTGGATGCACCATCAACCATCGAACCTGCATATTGTAATTCAGATGTTGTTGGAGCGCGTAAATACAAATCATCGAAACTTCCTTTCACAAAATTTTCAGTTCCCATATTCACCTGATCATAAAAATAATTATCAATGAACACACGATAAAATTCGCGGAGTGTGATTGTGTTGTTCATTAAATCAGACGCACAGGAATTTAATTTGTTGAACCGAAGCAGTTCGGCATAATAATATGGTAAGTTTTGTGTGAGCCCGTTTATAGAATCATAATAAATGAAATAATAATATTGAGTGATTTCGTCATTGATATCAACTGTATCAATCCCGTTGGTCATATCGGCGCTTGTTAAATCAAACAGGCGATTATAAAAATCACTGTTGCCCAATAATTCATCAGCAATTATTCCTCTTGAAGAAACACTCAGGTTATTTATTTTTAAGAATGTAAATTGATCATTCAGTTCTTGTGATGAAGGTTGACGGCCAATCAAATCAACATACAATTTATTGATGTATAATTTTATTTGTAATTCAGAAATGCCATTGTAGGGCGGTGGATTATTTCCGGTGATTGTGGTGTCAATATGATTGTCAATCAGCAACGGATCTTTCTTACACGAAGAAAAAAAGATGGCTGAACTTAAGGCGATAATGAAAGTGAGATAAAGTATCCGATGCATGAAGGTCCTTGAGACGATGGTGAAAGAAGAAAGTTTAAAAAATTAAAACGAAAATTATTTGAACCTATTATTCTGATTGTTCAGGATTTAAAAAAGTGATTTCAGTTTGTTGAAGGTTTGTTGATTCATCAGTAACAACAATTTTATTGTTATCTGTTCCTGCACTATCCAATTGAAATTTCATTTGATTGAGAAACGATTTTACATTTTCCAGTGAGTGAATAATTTTCATTCGCTCCTGCAGTTCATCACGGTTTTCACGCAACTTTATTTTTGCTCCTTCAATGGTGTAACCTCTCTCTTTAATCAGTTCTTTAATGATGCGGATATTTCCAATGTCTTTTTTAGTGAAGAAGCGATCGCCCTTCGCATTCTTCTTTGGCATCAGAATGTCGAATTCATTTTCCCAGTACCGCACATTCGATACATTCAAATCAAACATGGCGGCTACTTCGCCAATGCTGTAATAAATTTTTTCGGGTTGTTTTTCTTCGTCCAACATGGTGAAAAAATAAAGCAGTTATTCGGATTAGCAAATTGTTTTTAATGAAAGGAATAAACATTAATAACATTATTGAACAGTTAATAAAAAGATAGAATAGCGGCTATATAAAAAGCCTAATTCTGTATTTACTGCCATGTAGCAGTACAACTATTGGTTACACTTGTAGTAGTATTCGTTATTGAATATGAAATCAAAATTTGATTATTTGATAAAGTGCCGTTTCCGGAAATAGTATATACAATGGATCCGGAGGTTTGAGATTGTGATGGAATTGTAATTGTATTTCCGGTAATTGTTGCATTAACTGTTGCAAACTCATTCCAGAAATTTGCAATGTTAACTGATTGGATGGTTGAACCATTGGAAATAATTACAGAAAAATTAGCGTTTCCGGCAACTGAACAACTCTGGTTAACACTCCATGTGTCAATAAATTTTGCGCGTGTTTCGGTTTCACAATTCACACCTTCGTATCCAACTGTACAACTGCAAGTACCATCAACACAGGCGCCACCATTCTGACAAACAACATTTAAACAGGGGTCGGCATTGCCAACCGGTGTGGTACAAATGTCGCCTTCCCATCCTGATGCACACACGCAGGTTCCATTATCACAAGTGCCTCCATTCCAGCAAATGAAATTTTCACATGCATCTTTTTTACAGGAGGAATAAAAAAGTTGAATAGCTACAGCAACTAATAAAAGAAATGCGGCGCCAGTGATTGATATTTTTTTCAAAATGAAATTTAGGTTTATGCGGTTAAGATTTATTAAATCAAAAATAATTTTTTTGCTGACAAAATTCTTTCAATTAAAAATCGGTTAATCAAATTATGATAAGCAATAAATTAATTATACTGTTCACCGAAAATCACATGCTTTTTATCTTCGCCATGTTGTTTGTATTTATCGCAATCAGTTTCAATTCCTATTCCTGTGGCGGGTGCTTCAAATGTTGCATCGGGCGAAATTCCTAATGTTTTATCAGCATAAACACTTCGTAAAAAATAACCCCAAACAGGTAAAGCCATACTTGCACCCTGGCCATAAAAAATAGAACGGAACCGAATAATACGATCATCGCCACCAACCCAAACACCGCCTGTAAGTTGCGGTGTAATAGACATGAACCATCCATCAGTATTGTTTTGCGTGGTTCCGGTTTTTCCGCCTACTGCTCCTGTAATTCCGTACTTCCCTCTTAACCGCTGACCGGTTCCGGCATTTACCACATTCTCTAACATCCGTACCATTACATAAGCCACACCTTCATTAATAACTTCAGTTTTTTTTGTGGTGAATTCCTGCAATACATTACCACGGCTATCACAAATCCGCTGGAGGTAGTACGGTTTATTATAGACTCCCTTGTTGGTAAAAGTGCTGTAGGCACCAACCATTTCAAAAACAGAAATATCAGGTACACCCAGACACAATGATGGATACGGATCCATTTTACTTTCAATGCCCATACGATGCGCCATATCAATCATCGGTTGCGGACCAATTTGTTTCATCAGATATGCGCTTATGCAATTTACCGACATTGCAAGACCTTTATATAAAGTATAAATGCCTCCATACTTATTATCAGAATTATCGGGACTCCAGTTATTGAAATTTTCGAAAACCACTTTCACATTCGGAACTTCAAAACAAGGACTATAGCCGTTTTCAATTGCTGTGGTATATAGAATTGGTTTTATGGTTGACCCAACTTGCCGTTTTGCATGAATGTTTACATGGTCGTATTTAAAGTAATGGTGATTTATTCCGCCAACCCATGAAACAATTTCGCCGGTATGCGGATTGTTAACCATAAATCCGGTATGTAAAAAATACTTGTAATATTTTATTGAATCGAAAGGAGTCATCACTGTATCCACATCGCCGCGATAGGAAAATACAGTCATTGCCTGCGGTATGTGAAATGATTTTACAATGCTGTCAACAGAAATTTTTTGCTGCCTCATTCGAATGTAACGCTCGCATTGCTTCATTGCATCGTTAATAAATTTATCATCCTTTCCCCATGGTGATGAACCTTTGTAACTCTGATAAAATTGTTTTTGCAAATCAGCCATGTGTTTTTGTACTGCAGCTTCGGCATATACCTGCATTTTATAATTGATGGTGGTGAATACTTTCAAACCATCTTTATACAGATTATAATTTTCGCCATTTGATTTTTTATTTTCCTTGCACCACTTTAATAAATCCTGTCGCAAATGTTCACGGAAATAAGTTGCAACTCCTTCATTGTGATCAGGACTCTGATAATTTAATTTGATGGGATATTTTTTGGCGGAATCCAACTGAGCTTTCGAAATAAAATGATATTTCTCCATCTGATCAAGCACAGTATTACGGCGTTCCATTGATCGTTTTGGATTGCGGCGCGGGTTATAAATAGTATTTCCTTTTAACATGCCCACTAACACCGCTGCTTCGTCTACATTTAAAGAATCAGGATCTTTACTGAAGTAAGTTCGCGAAGCAGATTTTATTCCGAACGAATTATCACTGAAGGCTACTGTATTAAAATAAAGATTGATTATTTCTTCCTTGGTGTATCGTCGTTCGAGTTTCACAGCAATAATCCACTCTTGTAATTTCTGAGTCATTCGCTTCCACGGATTTTTTTCGCGGGAAGAAAAAAGATTCAAGGCAAGTTGCTGTGAAATGGTAGAAGCACCTCGCTTATCTCCAAGCAAAGTTGAAACAATGCCACCTACCGTTCCCCAATAATCAATACCACTGTGATCATAGAAACGAATATCTTCTGTAGCAATTAATGCATTTTTCAGCGAAGCAGGGATTTCTTCAAAGGATGATTCGCTTCTGTTTTGAAAATAATATTTCCCTATTAAAACCCCGTCAGCGCTGTAAACTTCAGTGGCCAGCGAACTTTTCGGATTCTCCAATTCTTCAAAAGTGGGCATATCACCAAATAAACCGAAAGCGGTGAGGGTGATAAGAAGTATAATAGAAAACAATAATCCGCCTGTTACAAACCAAAAGACACGAATATATTTTCCGTACGAATTTTTCTTCTTGCTCATGAATTCAAATGTAAAATGTATTTCATCATCAAATAATTATGTTTCGAAAAACTAAACATGACAGCAACTGCCACCTTGAGTTTGCCGAAGTGTCAAATCAAAATTTACGGGTTATAATTCGCATCGAAAAACTGCATATAATCAGTCAGGTTTTTATTCTTGAAAAATGTTGCGAAATTTTTATCGTCAATTACGAAGAAATAAAAATCTGTTGTTTCAATCCAGTCATAAAATGTCTGACTTGATGCGTCGGCATAAAAATTCATTGCATCGTCCATATTTTTCATTTGCTTAACTAATATCATTTGCTGTTTTTTATCCAGCATCATAGTTGAAACTTTATAATTGGACAATGAATAATTCTTGGATACAAAATTCTGCAATGAATCAACCGTTGCTTTTATCTCGGGATCATCGTCGGTAAACAGAATAACAAAAAAGTGTGCATTGGTTTTATGAACCGTATAAGATGAAGCACTGCTTTGGAAAGTGGAATCTTTTGGAAGTTTACTATTCTTATCATTCTTGTCGCCGCCTTTTGGCTTGTCAATATTGCCAAGAAGTTGTTTTGCTTTTTCCACTTCTTCTCCTGCTACATATTTTTTAATAATATTTTTTAAAGCAGTTTTAAAAGTATCAACAGGTAGGGTTTGTGCAATGGCAAATGATTCCAGTAAATCAAATTTTGCGGCAATCGGATTTGGTTTAAATAATGTATCGGCAGCAGTTGTTTTAACAATTACATCAGCATATTTCTGTTGTTCATAAAGTGCAAATGCTGATTGATAATAAAACTCCACTTGCTTATCGCCGGTTTTTTTCTCTTCTAAATAAGCAGGGTTGTTTAACAATTTCGCATACTCTGAGTTTGGATAATTCTTGAGCACCTGTTGTTTGTAATTTTCTGTTTGATTTGAAAGATTTTTATTGCTGTACAATATATACAAGGCATAAAATGTTGCAGCACGCAAATCATATTCAGTATAGCGGGTTAATAAATCTTCATAAGTTTTTATTGCATAATCGTAATCTTTTAATCCTTCTTTATAAATTCCTCCGATAGAATATAAAGCGTTTTGAATTTTTACATCAGAAGCTTTTTTCTCTTCAGGTTTAAAGGGCAATCCCTTTTTTAAATCTTCGCGCGTTAGTTTACTTCCGCTGAAAGAATTTGAATTTCCATCGGGTTTAGTATTCTGCAGGGCAGAGTTTTCTTCAGAGTTTGTTTTATTATTTCGGCGCCAGTTGTCTTCATTCACTCTGTTTCCCCATTTCTTTTTAAAATCATTAAAGCCGGAGCCCTTGGTGGCACTGTTATAAAAATACCATCCGTTTTTTGTATCAGTGTTTTCTTCAACCTTCTTGGCATCCGAAGAAACAAGGGTATTGCTCTGCAGTGAATCCAGTTTTTGTTGTTTTTCAAATTTATCAATAATGGCATCGAGCACTTTGTTCAATTCCTTTTCAGGAAGGGCAGCTAATTTTTGCAAACTATCTTCCCTTGAAACTATGTTGATTTGAAAAACCAGGTTGTCGAGAATTTTTTTCTTGGCATTTATATCATCATACTTCTCAAAAAGTTTGGTCATAAAAACTGCAGTGCTGTCATAAAAACCGGCTGCATTTACATATTTTTTTTCTGAGAAATCCAGCTCAGCCAATTTTAAAAAAGAAAGTGCTTTTTGATTGGTGTTGCTCGTACTTGATTCAATGGATTGGTTTAATGATTTTACTGCAAGTGGTTTGTTGTTTTCTTTCAGATAAACTTCAGCCATGGTGTAATAAATCTGATCACGGAATTCTTCGTACTTATCATCACGAGCTAATTTCTCCAAAAGTGCCAGTACTTCTGTAGCCGAAGTTTTTCCGTTGCCTGAAAATGATTTTGCAATGTTGATGTTTGCATAAAACTCCATTTTATATTCGGGTTTCATTGCAATCACTTTCTTGAACGACTCAATTGCTTTATCTGAATTATTGGTTAACTGATAAAGCTGGGAGAGAATATAAGTGTAACGGATTTTATCATTTTTCTTTTTGGTGAGCACTATGGCTTGCTTCAGGGGTGCAATGGCATCTGCATATCTGTCCTGCTTTAAAAAATTTTGCGTGCTGATTAAAGTGAATTCATCGCGCAGATCAAAAGGGAAAGTGTGATCGGTTGCCAGCATCTTGATAATGCTTTGCGCTTCATTGTATTTTTTCAGGGCAATATATGATTTCAATAGCCAAAGCAATGCTTCATTTCGTACAGGCCGATGTTGCAATGTAAAACCTTCACCGCTCTTTAACCATGGAATGGTTACATCACCTTCTTTAATTTTTCTTCCGCCGGTTATTTTATTCTTTTTCCCGCTTTCTTTAAATGTGGCAACTATGTATTGAAATGTTGAAAGCGCATCTTCATAATTCTGTTTGTAGAAATAGGATTCACCAATTAAAAGGTGGCAATCATCCACCCACTTGCTTTTCGGATGCAGTTGTGTTACTACTGATAATTTAATTATCACCGAATCCAGATCGCCTTTTGAACCAGTACCTGCTTCTTCATCGGTAAACAACGGAAGCAGTTTGGTATAATCATCCTGCAATGAAGATGTCATACTTTCTTTCACGCGATTCAACTTCAGTTTGCCATAGTAATATCCGTTGTAGCGCGCAGTGGTGTTATGATAAAATCCACCAAGTAACGATAATTTGCCGCCCTTTTTTCCACCTGAACAGGCAGCTAAAAAAAGAATAACTGCCAGTAATATTGATGCGCTTATTTTTTTGTTCTTCAAATGCTACCTGATTTTTCCGTGCGGGTTAAACGATTAACTTTTTAAAAAAGTACTGACTCCGCAAACAAATATATAAAGTCAGGCTAATGCACCCACAAAAAAATCTAACAGTGGGGTGTTAAGATGATAATTGAAAGAAGCAGTATTTATCTGATCATTAAATTTATATTCATTGATGTTGCAATATATTTTCTCATTCAAGTTAAAACATTTTTTACGGCTGAGAATTTTAACCGTACAATTTGATTTGCAAATGTTTTAGAGATTGAAATATTTGAAAAATAAAATCCCTGAAGAAAATTTTCTTCAGGGATTTTTATTTTATTTTATAAATTACTCCTTCGCAACTTTCACCAATTGTGAAACAGAATTGGAAGTGAATTGCACCAGATAAATTCCTTGAGCATATTCAGTCAAATCAAGATTCAAATTATTTTCTCCTTTTGCAAACGAAATGTTTTGTGATTGAAGAATGCGACCACTGATGTCGGTCAATTGAATCAAACCATTTCCATCTGTTGAAGCAGAAATTGAAACATGAACAAAACCATCTGTTGGATTTGGATAAACAATCATTGCAGTAGCATTAAACAAATTGTTTTCTTCTTCCTTGCAATTCATAGTAATTGCAAGTGATTTATTGCTTCCGGTTCCGCAACTGTTGGTTGCTTTCGCATACAAGAATCCTGCGCTGCTTCCGTAATTTACCGTAACACTTGTTGAAGCAGTTGTTAAAATATTTGCAACAGAAGTTGTGACTCCATCAGAAACATGCGCGCCTGTTGGTGCAGTCCATGTATAAGTTGTTGCTGTTGGAACTGCTCCAATCGAGTAGGGAACTCCAAACTGATTCGAACAAACTGTGTTCGCCCCGGTAATTGTTCCCGGAGTTGCAGGAGTTTTTCTCACTGTTACACTTCTTGCAACACTATTTCCGCATGCATTCGATGCAATAACAGAAACAGTTCCTGATGCAACACTATTGATGAAATTAACAGTGATGATATTGGTTCCTTGTCCGCTTAAAATTATTGCACCAGATGGAACAGTCCATGTATAAGTTAATCCGGCCACATTCGGAACTGAATACTGTACATTGGTTTGTCCGCACAAACCATAAGTTGCGCCTGTCATCGTTCCGGGAGTAGATGGAACAGAAGCAATACTTAAAGCGCGATATGGTCCGGCGCCGCAAGCATTATTTGCATTCACATAAATACTTCCTGAAGCAAATGCATTATCAAAATTTATTGTCACTGCATTTGTTCCTTGTCCAACCGGAATTGTCATGTTGCTGCTTCCAATCCAGTTGTAAGTCATTCCAGAAACAAGTGTAACACTGTAATCATGCGTAGTGTTTGCACACACGCCTGCTGATAGTCCGACAATTGCTGATGGAGTTGTTGGCGTATTTAAACTGATGGTTAATGTGCGCGGCACACTGTTGCCACAACTGTTATTCTTCAGAACAGAAATTACTCCTGATGCAGTGAAATTATTATTGTAAGAAACATTGATGGTTCTTGTTCCTTGTCCGCTTGTGATAACAGCACCGGTTGGAGCAGTCCAGTTGTATGTAACACCGGCAACGAGTGTAACAGTATAGGTGCGTAAATCGCCCGGACAAACTTTGGCTGCACCTCCGGTTACAGTAATAGTTGATGGTTGAGTCGGCAAAGTGCAGTTAGTAACTGTTGTTTGTTGTGTTGATGAATTCGAACAACCATTTAAATCCGTATAGAAATAAGAAATAGAATACGGGCCGCCAGCTCCAGCCACAGCCGGAGAAAAAGTATTTCCTGAAATCCCAACTCCGCTGAATGTTCCACCAACCGGTAAGCCAGTAAGTGTAACAGGTGAAGCAGAAACACTGTAAGTAATTCCTAATCCATTGAACGAAATAGCCGGTAAAGGATTTACTGTTACAGCAATATGATTTGAAGTGGTGCTTCCGCATGAATTAGAAGTTGTAACAAAATAGTCTCCTGAAATTGTTGCAAGCAAAGTAGCTGTGCTTCCACCACCAACACTCCATGTTCCAACTGTTGAATTACCACTGAGTAAAACATTTCCACCTGAACAAAAAGTGGTAGCACCACCCGAAGAAATTACTGATGCACTTGGCAATGTGTTAACTGTTACAGCAATGTGATTGGATGAAGTACTTCCGCACGAATTTGAATTCGTTACAAAATAATCTCCTGAAGTTGTTGCAAGAAGTGTTGTTGTGTTTGCGCCTCCGACACTCCATATTCCGCTTGTTGAATTACCGCTGAGTAAAACACTTCCACCCGAACAAAATGTGGTTGAACCACCGGCAGAAATCACCGAAGCGGCTGGCAAAGGATTAACTGTAACAGTTGTCGGAACTGAAGATGTAATGCATCCAACTCCGGTAGAAACAGTAACAGCATAATTTCCGGAAGCAGAAACTAAAATGGATTGTGTGGTTGCTGCGGTGCTCCACAAGTAAGCATTAGCGACACTTGAAGAGAGCGTTACACTTCCACCCTGACAAAATGTTGTTGCACCGCTTGGTGTAATGATTGGAGCAACAGCATTTATAATTGAAAGTGAAATTTGATTCGAGGTTACAGGGCCGCAGTTTGGATTCGGAGTTTGAATGGAACGGAAACTTATGCTCCAACTATTCAATGTTCCGAGATTGGTAGGTCTGATATCAACGATATGTAATTTCCAATTTCCATTTGGATTAATTGCTCCATATCCTATTCCTGTGAAACTTGTTTTGGTCATTGTGTTCGCTCCACAAATTGCGAAAGTTGAAGGCATTGCTCTGAAAGTTCCGGTATATGGTGCTCCTGTATTCAGCGGAAGTTGATTGAATGCTGCATCAGAAAAAGCTGTGTTTGTATAATTCGCGCCGCTTGTTCCGCCATTCATGTATGCGAGTCCGAGTTTATCACCATTGGGTGCTTCCAACCAGATTATTAAATCACTGTCGTGCGGATGAGTGATATTCAGCATCACAGAAATTCCGGAAGAGCTTATGGATGCAGGAAGTCCGCTAACTGCAATTGCATCATTCACACCTGTACAAGTATAATTCGGAATAGGAATAGCACCTGCATTGCTGAACATGGAAGCTGGAATTGTTGTGCCCGAAATTGTTGCCGTATAATTTCCGGAAACTGCAGCGGAGTAAGTTGCATTTGTTGCCCCTGCTATTGCCACTCCGTTTTTATTCCATTGTATTTGGTATCCAGAACTTGAAGTTGAACTCAACAGAATGCTGTTTCCGTTACAACTTGATGTTGTTGAAGAACTGATAGTGACCTGGGGATTATATGCTGTTAAATAAATACTACTTGAAGTATAAGCTATACTGCAATAATTTGTTGTTACGGTGTAAAAAGCAGAAGTAGTTGCTGCATAAGAAGAATTTGTTGCGCCTGCAATTGCCACATTATTTTTATTCCATTGATAGTTTGCAGCAGGGCTTGCATTAATTTGTTGCGATGAACCACTGCAAAAACCTGTAATACCTCCAGTAGAAATAGTAGGAGCAGAGCCTGTTACTAAGTCACCAACACCAACTGCATACCACGCAGCAGCAGTTGCAATTGCTTCAAGTGAACACACACCGTATAAATCTTCTGCAGATTTGATTGCATAAAATCGTGCATCAGCATATTGTGCAGAAGGAAAAAGATAAACGGTCAATGTGCGATAAGCAATCGCAGCAGCTTTCGTCATTCCGATTCCTGAAACAGTGTAAGCAGAACCTATGTCGTTCGTACCACTTCCTCCTTGCGTCAGTAAGTAATACCAGTAATTTAATACGCCATCGTTTGCATGAGCACCTCCTGCATCACCTTGTCCGTAGTACCAGTAATTTCCCCGATAGGTATCGGGTTGAGTATACTGATTCGGATTACTCATATTTCGAAACGGAGTTCCTACATCTTCAGCCATTGTCCAATCAGCCTGTCCTGGTGTTGCATAAAATTCTACCGTGGTTCCGAATATGTCGCTGAAGCCTTCATGCAGAGCACCACCTTCATATTTATAAATAATATTTGCTGTATGTTCAGTTAGCCCATGTGTTATTTCGTGAGCAACAATATCCATTGCTGTTAAAGGATTATAACCCACTCCACCGTCACCATAATTCATACGACTTCCATCCCAGAATGCATTTATGTTATTGTTGTAACCAAAGCCAACTAAATTTGCATGTACATATCCAAGCAATTTCAATCCTGCATTATCAAGGCTGTTTCTACCATATGTATTGAAATAATAATCATAAGTTTTCTCGGCACCAAAATGTGCGTCCGTTGCATATTGGTCTTTAGCAGCATTCACATTATTCCAGCTATTATCATCATCTGTGAAATCAGTTGCAGCAGCATATGATGTATCAAGATTCATGTTGTAAGTTTCAATTCCCAATCCGCGACCGGTTTCGCGAAGGATATAAAATATTCCAAACTGATTAGATGTGGTAATAGTTTGTGTTCCACTGTAACCGGTAATGGCTGTACCTGGAGTATCTATTTCAAAAATTCTTGTTTCTGAATCGAGAACTTCTCCTGTAACAGCATCCACAAAAACATAATTTCTTGAAACAGGTTGCTGCGCATAAATATCAAAACGATAAGCCAACCGGTATTCTCCATTGGAAGATTTGGCAAATAGTAATTCTGCTTTCGGATAAAAGGTTGCATTCACATCGCCTTGTTCTTTTTTAATGAAAGCTTCTTCACCAGGGATTTCCCATTTGTAGGACTTTGCTCCGGTGAATTTTTTTGCATTGCTTAACGCAACTTCCGGTGTAACAGTCGGGATAGTTCCTCCTGAAATTTTTGAAATCATTTCGCCATTGAAACTTGCCACTGCATTATTCTGAACATGCACCAGAATCATGGTGCGGTTCACCGGAATTCCTTTATAAGTTTGAATGTAACGGTAGTGTGTGAAACCAATCGCATCACGGTCGGAGTTGATTAACTGAATTTCGAAATCAACCGACAAGTCCAGATTTGTTTGCAACCACTTTTCAAAATTGGTGAACGATGGTCGCTCGTTCTCATTAAAACTTACATAAGTGGGAGTGCCTGTTACAGCACTCAACTGAATTTCTTTTGCACCCTTCAATGCAATTTTTCCGTTGCCATTGTTTTGCGTTTGCGCCATTCCGTTCCACGAAAAGAAAAGCACGAGCATAAAAAAGCCAAGAGAAAAAACGGAGCTGCTGAAAGTTGATTTGTAAAAAATTGTTTTCATGTGTTTGGATTTAATGAGTGAACGATTTTAATTTTTATTCTTAATACTCAAATCTCACTCACGAAGATTCAAATTCTATTATGAGATTGACAAGTGGTTGGAAGGAATGTATAAGTGGGAGCAACTGCTCACACATTTCTGAATCTTTTCAAAAATTCTTCCTTCCTTCTTTTGGCAACATCAACCTCTTCACCGTTATTCATGATGACCGCTCCGCCTTCGCCACGAATATATTTTTTCACCTCGCTTAAATTGATGAGCGATGAATGATGCACTCGCAAAAAATTGTGCTCCGATAAAAGCTCTTCGTACTCGCCGAGGTTTTTTGAAGTCATAATTGTTTCGCCCGATTTCAGAAAAAACTTGGTGTACTGTCTTTCTGCCTTACAATAAATAATATCAGCAACGGACACAAAGGAAATTCCTTCCAATGAAGGCAGCGCAATTTGAAACTGATTGGGATTGCTTCCCATGTTTTGCAACAGCGTTTCGAATTTTTTATTGGATTGGTGATTGCTGTTTTTTTCTGCCACACGACCAACAGCGGTTTTCAATTCTTCCACATCAATCGGCTTCAGCAAATAATCAAGCGCACAAAACTTGATTGCCTTTAGCGCATATTTTTCGTAAGCAGTGGTGAAAATGATTTCGAAATTTATTTTTTCGAATTGCTTCAGCAAATCGAACCCGGTTTCTTTCTGCATTTCAATATCGAGGAACACCACATCGGGCGAAAGTTTTTTTACCAGTGAAAATCCATCAGCAACATTGGATGCGGTACCAGCTAATTTTATTTCGGGACAGTAGTCATGCAATAAATTGCTGAGCAGTAGGGCGCTTTGTTTTTCGTCTTCTATAATAATTGCTTTCATAAATTATCAGTCGTCAATTTCTATTTCAATAATCACTTTGGTTCCGGTTGCATTTTGGTTTTCATCTTTCAAATCATGAACAGTTATGATTGCTTTTTTATTTATCACCTGTTCCAGCATTTGCATTCGTTCTTCAGTCACCTTCATGCCGAGCGATTCGTGGCGCACAAATTTTTTATTCTTAATTATTGCTGCGGCTTCCCTGCCGATTCCATTGTCTTCAATGGTGCAGATGAGTTTATTGTTGTTGCGATTTAGCGTTAATTCCAAATGACCATTCAATTCTTGATTCAACAAACCATGCACCACTGCATTTTCAATATAGGGTTGCAGCAGCATGGTTGGAATTTCAATTGCATCGGGATTTACATTAGTGTCAATGGTAAAGTGAAAAGAAAATTTATTTGAAAACCGGAGCGCCTCTAATTGCAAATAAAATTCGAGCATGTTCAGTTCATCGGAAAGTTTGATTTCATTCTTATCGGCATTTTGTAAAACCAGGCGAATGAGTTTTGAAAAGCGCGAGAGATACTTCAAAGCTTCTTCTTTTTCCGATGCAGAAATAAATTGCTGAATGGAATTGAGAGAGTTGAAAATAAAGTGCGGATTCATTTGTGCGCGCAAAGCAGTGAGGCGCGCTTCGGCAATTTTTTTATTTATCTCGCTTGCTTTTTCTGCATCGAGTTTGATTTTCCGGATGCGCAAAAAATAAATCAAACTGATGAGCGAGAGCAATGCGATAATAGAAATAATACGAAACCAATTTGTTTTCCAGAAGGGTGGAATGATGACAATGGAAATTCGTGTTCCGGTTTTGTTCCAGACACCATCGTTATTCGAAGCAATGATGTGCAAGGTATATTTTCCGGGAGGAACATTGGTGTATGAAGCAAAATGGTTTGTTCCGTTGTAAATCATTTTTTCATCGAATCCTTCTAACTGATATGCATATTGATTTTTTTCGGGATGGTCGAAACTCATAGCGCCCATTTCGAACGAGAAAAAATTCTGGTAGTAGTTCAATTTAATTTCAGTTGCTGATTTTGAATTTGCAAAACGGAAATCTTTATCAAAAATTTTAAACCTTGTTAGTTGTACCGGAGGAATAAAACTGTTGTAAGAAATATTTTCAGGTTTAAACAAATTGAAGCCATTCAATCCACCGAAAAACAACTCGCCAGAAGATAGCTTGAGTGCTGCCTGTGGGTTGAATGAATTACTCTGTAAACCATCTGACGAATTAAAACCTGTAATTGATTCTACCTGATTGTTATTGTCAAGAACTGCTAAAAACAAACCGTTTGCAGTTGCGAACCATATATTATGATTTTCTGAAATGGCAATGGATAATAATTCTGCAACATCAATAATGCTGTCTGTTAAAACGCGGTTTATTTTATTGGTTTGAACATCAAAATAAAAAAGTCCATTGCTCGAAGCAATCCATGTATTTCCATTTGCATCGTTGGTAAATTGAAATGCCTTTCGTGCATTAAAATTATTTAGTCCTAAATCAGTTAAAATTATTTTAAAAGAATCATCTACCAAATAGATTCCTGCCCGACTGGTGGATAACCAAATGTTATGATTGGATGATTCATAAATTGAAGTATAATACTCAGGTATTAACTTTTGAATTTCTGTATTATTATATCTATGATCAATGGTGTTTTTATCAATATTTAATCGGCAAATTCCACCACTTGTTCCTGCCCAAATGGTGCCATTTGATTTTATAAATACTTCATACACTTCATTACTTGGTATTGAGTTGCTATCTGATTGCTGATGATAATAATGGGTCCAGTTATTTGTTTTTGTATTGAAATAGTTCAGGCCTTTTTCTGTTGCAATCCATAAATTATCAATAGCGTCCTTAGCAAGCGCATAGATGTGATTATGTGATAAGGAATTTTCGTTTTTTTCGTCATGTTTCATTATTTCAAACGAATTATTTTTTCTATTGAAAAAAATCAAACCATTCTTACTACCAATCCATAAATTATTCTGGCTGTCTTCGCATACAGCAGTAATATCTTTTTCAGAAAGCGAATTGACTTTGCCGGGTTGAGTAATGTACCTTTTAAATTTTGAAGGAATTGGACTAATTCGGTCAACACCTCGACTCTCGGTGCCAATCCAGACCATTTGCGATTGGTCTTCAAAAACTGAAAGTGTTTTATTATCGGCTAAACTTTCTGAATCAAACTGGTCATTCAGATATTTGAACCATTCATTTGTAGATGGATTGAAAACAACTACTCCATCGTAATAGGTAGTTATCCATATTTTTCCTTTAGAATCACAAAATATTTTAGAGATGCTTCGTGCAGGGAAATTATTATAGGAATTTGCACTTGAAAATTTTACCAATTGATTCTTCTGTATATCAAACACGCATAATCCTGAATCATCAACAGCCAACCATAGTTTGCCTTCTTTATCAAAAGCCAACGATGATATGGTATTACCTAAAAGCGAATTCGATTTTATTTTATCTTGCAAGAAAGGAGTAAACTCATGATTAGAAATAGAAAATTTATAAAACCCGTTTAATGTTGCTATCCATAAATTCCCTTTGTTATCAGGGACAATTTCAATTATTCTGTTGTATGAATAAACATCATGTATGCTCCCGGTTGTGTCATGTAAATATTTTGTAAAATTTTCTTTTGATTCGTTAAGCGCAAATAATCCTTGACGAGTGCCTACCCAAATTTGTCCATGCTCATCTTGAGCAACAGCTGTTACATCATTATTTCCTAAACTATTAGGTTCGTTTTTTTTATAATAATAATGTTTGAATTTTTCTTTCACTGGGTCACACACCATCAAACCATTTCCACCAAACCACAAACGATTTGATTTATCGCGGAACGAACAGGAGATATAATGAAACGGAATCGACGAACTATCTGAATCGCTTTGCCTGAAAATCTTTGTGGAGTATCCGTTAAATTTATTCAATCCATCAGGAGTACCTATCCAGATAAAACCCTGCGCATCCTGTGTAATACAGTGTACCATATTATCTGATAAGCCATTTTCAATTGAAAGATGCTGAAAAGATGAATTTGTTTGTGCATTTGCATTGAAACAATGCAACAGCAGAAGCAAGAGGATGTTCTTTATATGCTGCAAGTGCGAATTCATCAATTAAGTTTTTCAGTAGTGCGGGTTGAAATTATCACAAATAAGAAAACACTTACGCAACAAGAATAAAATTCAACAAATGAATTGACCGGCGGGAGGAATAAATTTACAGGTGGGATAAAATGGTTCCATTCAAAAATTTTAACGACTGTTTTTTGATGATTGAATTTGTAACTCAATTATTGAATTCTGGGTGATTATTTTTTCATATTCAAATAATATCTATTTTTTCCGGCAAGAATTTTACGGTTACAATTATTATAAAAGTAAATTGTGCCGGTAAAGAATAAAACAGCGAGCGGCAGGCAGATGGAAGAACACAAGAGTCCCGCACAACGGGTGTTAAAGCAGTTAACGAATAAGTACCGGCTGGTGGTCATGAACGACGAAACCTTTGAAGAGGTTTCGTCTTTTCGGTTGTCGCGCGTGAACATTTATATTTTGCTAAGTACCATCATTGTAATCATCGTCACCTTCATCACATCAGCCATTGTTTTCACTCCGCTGAAAGAATACATTCCAGGGTATGCAAGCACCAGCAACAAACGCGAACTCATAAGTCTGCGCATGAAAACCGACAGCATGGAAATGGCAGTGAAAGCACATGACCTGTATGTGGCTAATCTTGAAAACATAATTAACAACGGACAGCCGATTGAAAAAATTGATACAGCAGTTATTGATGCAAGCACAGTTCATCAGTTTGACAGCATCGATTTAAAAAAGATTTCTCCAATGGAATCGAAGATGCGCGATAATGTGGAGAACGAAAGCAGTTTTATGCTCAACCTCGATTTGGCGAAAGACCAGATTGGAAAAAAATTCAGTTCCATTGCGGAGTTCCATTTCTTTCAACCTGTGAAAGGATATGTTACTGCTCCATTCGCACCCAAGGAAGACCATTACGGAGTTGATATTGTTGCTCCGGAAAATGAAGCTATCAAAGCCACATTGGATGGAGTGGTTGTGCTTTCAAGCTGGACTACCGAAACCGGTTATGTAATTGCCATTCAACACTCAAACAATTTAATATCTTTGTACAAGCATAATTCAGTATTGCTGAAAAAAGAAGGTGCTTATGTAAAAGCCGGTGATGTGATTGCGATAATCGGAAACAGCGGCGAGCAAACTTCTGGTCCGCATCTGCATTTTGAATTGTGGTACAAAGGGTTGCCATTGAACCCGCAGGATTACATAGTGTTCAATTAAAAAACTCAAGACCATGTTTAACAAACAAACTCCAGACAACAATCAGATGAAAGTTCAACAAACTAATTCATCATCACCAAATTCAAATGCTGTAAACATCATCGGGCAAGGCACTTCCATACAGGGAGAAATTGTGTGCGACGGCGATATTCGCATTGATGGAATGGTGAAGGGCACTGTTACTTCAAAAGCGAAAATTGTAATCGGAGTTACCGGTTCGGTTGATGGCGATATTATTTGCGACAATGCCGACATCAGCGGAAAAATTTTCGGAACAGTGGAAGTGGATGAATTACTTTTTTTAAAATCATCAGCTTACATTGAAGGAAACATTACCACCGGAAAATTTGTAGTTGAAACAGGAGCTAAATTTAACGGCAGTTGCCGCATGGGTGTGAAAGAAATAAAGCCAGGTGAAAAACGAGATACCCAACAAGAACTCAGAAAAGAAGCAGTCTGATGCTTCTACCTACGCAAAGTATTCGAGCGTGGGTTTTCAATTGATTGCCGCTGTGATGATTGGTTTTGCAGCAGGATATTTTACCGATAGTTTTTTTCATTTACAATTACCAATATTTAAAACACTGTTTTCATTCGGAGGTGTTTTGTTAGGTTTGTACATTGTTATAAAAGAAGTTTCTAAACCTTGAACTCATTAAAATCTTATTGGAGAAAATACTTTGTAGTCACTTTTATGCTAGCACTATTTTGTGTGACTCTTTCGCGATTGGAAAGAATGCAGCCGTTTGAAAATTTTACTTATTCAATTTTTATTTTTTATGCAGTGCTCAGTCCGTTATTATTCTGGTGGGCATCGAAAGGAATTTTGAGTAACAACAATTATAAATTTATAACCGCTATTACCGGAAGCATGACAGTTAAACTTTTATTGAGTCTGGTATTTGTGGTGGTCTATGCTTTTTTATTTAAACCCGGGAAGCCCTATTTCATCATTCCGTTTTTTGTTGACTATAGTTGTTATACCATTTTAGAAGTTGTTGAAATGATGAAGCTCACAAAAATCGCGAACCGGAAATCGGAGAAATGAATTCAGAAGCAAAACATAAAATTGCTGTAGTTCTGCATCCGTTCGTTCCACTAAAATCATTACCGCTGCTTGTTCAATGGATTGATGAATACAAAATAAAAGTCATCATCACACCAAACAGAAAAACCGTGATGGGCGATTATCGCTCACCCGATTATTCAAGAGGGCATGTGATAACGGTGAACGGAACTTTAAATCCATTTGCATTCACCATCACTTTTGTTCATGAAGTTGCGCACTTAATAGTATGGCTGAAACACAGAGGTAAAGTTTTATCGCATGGCGTGGAATGGAAAATTGATTTTAAAGAATTAATGAAGCCAATACTGGAGCAGGAAATATTTCCGGAAGATATTTCAACGGCATTGGAAAAATATTTGAAGAATCCTGCAGCAAGTTCGTGTTATGATATTGCATTAACAAAAACTTTAGCGCGGTACAACAAAAAGCAAACACTGCACCTCGAAGATATTGTTGAAGGAAGCGAATTCATTGCACATGATGGAAGAACTTATCAGAAAGGAAAAAAATTACGCAAGCGCTATATGTGTGTGAATGTTTCAACCAAATCTGTATATTTATTTTCTCCCGTTGCAGAAATAAAAATTGTTAAATAATTTTTTCAGGATATTGATAGATGCTTTTTTTCAAGGTAAAAAATCGCACGGAGACACAGAGTTTAAATACAATGTATTTCTCCGTGTACTCTGTGTCTCCGTGCGAAACTGTTGTTGAAAACTCTACTTACTGATGTTCAGTTTTTTTGTAATCACTCCATCTTCAGTTTTCAATGCAACGAAATAAATTCCGGAAGAAATATTTTCCAATTCGTAATTGAAATTATTCGCACCGTTTTTCAATTCAATTGTTCCGTTCATAATTTCCTGACCTAAAATATTGGTGATTCTGATTTCACCATTTCCATCAGCAACTGAATTAATAGTTAACATAAACCTGCCATCATTCGGGTTTGGAAAAATGTTTAATTCATAACCTGAAATAGCCGTTGTAACATCTTCTAACCGCAATGTAGTTGTAAATGTTTGAATGGTGGTCCAACCTGAATTTACTGAGCCGGTTGCGTTGCAATCACTGCGCATTCTGATTTCGTAAGTTGAGTTGCTCTGTAAACCGGTCAATGTTTTAAAAGCTGTCGGTGCTGTGATTAATGAAGTGGTCCAGGTTGTAACTCCTTGCTTGCGATATTGCAATCTGTATTTCAATGCACAGGTGTTTCCGGTCCAGTTAGCAGTTGTTGATGTTTGCGTGATGTTTGTGAAATTAATTGTTGCAGGTTTCAAACAATTGCAAAGTGTGGTAAATGATTGAATGGTTGAATATGCTGATGCAATGGAACCATTTGCATTGCAATCAGAGCGCACCTGATATTCATAAACAGTAAGTGGTAAAAGATTGGTTAAGTTTTTTGTAACGGTTGGTGCAGTGGTTGTAATGGTACTCCAGGTTGCAGTTCCCTGAATACGAATGTGAATTCGATATTTTACAGCACAACTGTTTCCGGTCCATGAGATTGTTGCTTTTGTTCCGGTGATGTTTGATGAAGATACATTGGTTGGAACATCACAAGTGGAAGTAAGTATTGTAATTGTATAATTACCTATGCAACCGTTAGCATCTGTAACAGTAGCTGAATAGGTTCCTGGGATTGCCTGAATTGATGCAGTTATCTCACCTGTATTCCACAAATAAACATATGGTGCACTTCCGCCACTAGCAAGCACATTCAAAGTAGTATTGCCTGATGCACAAACAGAACTACCGGATGAAGAAGTAATGGTTACTACAGGAGCAGTAGTGATAGAAAAATCTGACCCGTTATCAGAACCGATCACTATTGGGTTTGAACTTACAACTCTCATTCTGTAAGCAACCCCATCAACAACGGTAAATGGAATTGTTGCTGTTACATTTCCGCTGTTTGCAGTAGAAACTAATGAACCAATTGTATCCGGTGAAGAAAAACTTCCGCTTGCATCACTCAGTTGTACAGTATAAATATTTCCTGCGTTGAAAGTTCCTGCTGAGGTAAATGGAACTGATACGACTGTGCCTTTGCAATATGAAGCTGAGGTAAGTGCTCCGGTCGAAATTGTATTTGCCGCAACTCTTCCGAATGTAAATGCATTGAAAGTGGAAGATACATTCGAAGTGATTGTTCCTGATGTTGCATTTCCTGTTGAAGCAAATTTTCCTGCGTTGGTCCATGATGAACCACTCCAGCTTGCAACTCTTAAACCTAAAGTATCAGCAAACCCACTCGCTGCAGCCCAATATAATTTCACTTTTGCATCAGCCGGAGTTGCGCCGCTTCTTGTCAGTAAAACATGTTCAAGATTACTGACTGAAACTATCGGAGCAGTAACAGAACTTGTATTTGAAAAAGATGATGCTAAATATTGCCCGGTCCAGGTTGTTGAACTTGATGTTGAAGGAATCACTTCAAAACTTCTGAAGTTAGTTCCATTGCCCGTAGGAAAAATGAATGCAGTTGTAGAGGAAGTTGTTTTAACCATTGGGCCATTTACGAAACTGCTTGCACTTGAACTTGCATGGTTGCCTGTTGAACTCAAAACTAATTTAGCTGCTGCTGTTGTATTTAATTTTCCATTGGTAAATACCACAATTGCATTTGTGTTAATATCGGTTACACAATTTATTCCGGCAGTATTATTCAAAGTTAAATTACCCCAGTTGGTTGATGTGCCGCCGATATTTTGTGCTGTTGCTCCATTGAAAATTATTCCACCGGTACCACCAACACCACTGTTTAACACTACATTCTTTTTCGCATTAATGCTGAAAGAACTTAACGATAAAGTAGAAGAGGCGCTTAAAGAATCGTTCACCGTAATTGTTCCCGATAATGTTTTTGTTCCGGCCTCAGTAATAAATAATTTATTGTAAGTACGAACAGTAATTGTTTGTGCAGTGGCAGATGCATATTGAATTTTTCCTGAATTATTTATGGCAGTTAAATCCCAGTTAAAATCAGCAGTACGGTTTTTAATGGCAACATTACTTGCGGCTTCGGTCAGCAAACCATTTCCAAGTGTTGAGTTCAAAGTTTTTATTGTTCCATTGTATCCGAATAAAAGAAGCGGACCAGCTGTAGAAATAAAACCTGATGAATCTGTTTCAGTTTCAGAACCTGCAATTTCTCCATTGCTGTCAACGATAATCATTCCGTTTACTTTCAAAGTATCATTTGAATGAATGGCCATAGAACTTCCGCTCACAATTTCTCGAACACCATTAACTACCCAATCAGCGGCTGATTCTGAAATAAGTGCAACTATAGGATCACCAATCAACGGATTAGAATTTTGTATCGGAGCATCAAAAACATTGAACGGAACATTCCATGTTTTAGGTGATGCTTCTGTTCCGCCATTTAATGTAATTACCGGATGGGTTCCCAATGAATCGAACAATCCGAAGAAAAAAGATTTGATAAAAATATCCTGCGATGTAAGCGGAATATCAATGGTATAGCTTTTTGAATATTGTATGTAAACATTTCCTGAAAAATTTATTTGAGGTCGCTTAGGATCAGTTCCGGTGTAAAGTCTTGTGTTTCCAACAAAGCCCAGCAAGTCAGGAATATTTACATCACCATTGAAATTGCAAATGGTTTTATTGTTCGCACCGCCATCAGAATTTGGTCCGAGCATGGCAAATGCGATTGATGAATTTGCCTGACTCATATTCGGCGATTGAAATACACCATTAATATTTAGTGTTTCTCCCGCGTTGGCAGCATCATTCATTATAACAGCGGTGTTTACATTTATGGTTACCGATCCGCTTGCAATATCAATTGATGATGACATGGTGGAAGTTGCAGACCCCATGCGCAAATGACCAACAGTATGAGTAAGCGTGCTGTTGTTTTGCCCGTTTAAAATCATTAACCCTCTTGAGATTATTAACGAATCAACTACTGTAAATGAGGTTAAAACTTTTGTTGTGTTTGTGATAGTGCTTGAAAAAGAACCGCCACCATAAGTAATTGAAAAAGTTCCACCCGTATTGTTGAGTTTTAATTTGTTGAATGTGGTTGTCCCGGTTCCGTTTATTGTTTGAGCTACTGCTCCACCTAAAACTACATTGCAGGCATTCGTGCCATTCAACATATTGAAAGTTCCGTTGTTGACAAATGCAACTCCATTATAATTCAGGGTATTTGTTGTGGCTGTACCCGGCGTTGCACAATTAAAAATACCTCCCGCATTTATTGTTAATGTCCCGGTTATCGTGAAAGATCTTCCTGTTCCGGTGGCATCAAAACTTAAAGTTCCGTTTACAATAACATTTACAATGCTTGGTGGATTTACATTGATAGAAACTACATGACCTGCACTGATAGTTACATTATCATTTGCAAGTGGAACAGCACCTCCCCACACCGCAGTATTGTTCCAGTTTCCTGAAGCAACTGTTACTTTATTAGCAGCATAAAGAGAGAAGTTTGCGATGAGCAAAAAGACTGTAAGTAAAAAACTAATTGGTCTCATGATTTTTAATTTTGGTTTGTGCGAGCAAGATAGAAATTTAGTTTACTCGGCAAATTATTTTTTTTGTTTCAGAAGCGTTTCATTCAATTTATTTTGAAAAACTCCCTATCAATTTTTCCATCGGAATAAATTATTTTGATGAAAATATTTCAACCGGAGAAAATTCAGAGAAGTAAAAAAAGAAAATACATAGAAAATAATTACTGATGCTCTCTGTATTTTCTCCGTGATTTTTTTTCTCCGCGAACTCCGTGCGAAATTGTTGAAGAAAAAATTCTACTGACAACTATCAATAAATAACTTCAATAATTTTTCTAAGTCGTTGAACTTGGTGAGCAGAAGGGTTTCCGCACGATCATAGACATCGTGATAAGCACTGATGCCGCCGAGCGTGTAAATAAAAAAACATTGAACTCCTTTTTCTGAAAAAGGATAATGATCACTGTTCGCTGCTTTGCCTCGTGGCTGAACACTTTTCAGTAAATGAAATTCGTCGTTGAGTTTTACAAGACGGTCAAAATCACTTTTATATTCTGTTGCGTTCACCACTTTAATTCCTTCTTCTCCTGTTCCCATAATATCCATGTTGATGAGGAAACGGATTTTATTTAAACTGATGGTTGGATATTTAACAAAAAACTGTGAACCAATCAAGCCAACTTCTTCGCCACCGAAAGCAATAAAAACCATAGTATATTCCGGTCGGTGATTTATGTTGGAATAATATCTTGCTAATGAAAGCAACATTGAAATACCACTTGCATTATCATTTGCTCCTGGGAAGTAAGTTTCATTTCCCAATCCACCAAGATGATCGTAGTGCGCAGTGAGCACAATCATAGAATCGGGTTTGCGTGTGCCCTGAATATATCCGACCACATTCTGCGATTGCACTTTTACTAATTTGTTTTGAATATCAAGTGTAACAGTTTGAGCATTTGCATTGAAAGCGCTTTTTAAAATAATCAGGTGCATCCATGTTTTTACTTCCATGGACATATCCATTGTCAACTTATTGCTGTTGAGTTCAATGAAACCAGCAGCACCAAAACAACTTTTTTCTTCAACAGTTTTTAAAAGAGATTTTAATCCGCCGCCAACTTTTGTGCTGTCGTCAATCACTAAAATTGTTTTTGAATCAGCAATTGCATATTGCCAACTCCCATCTGCATTTTGGGTTGCAATGGATTCAAATTTTACTAATTTGAATTTTCCTTTTTTACCCTTGCTTTCTGCTGAAACGATGTAGTCTTTTCCGGTTGTTAAAATTTTATCATCAAGTTTCACAATCATGTTTTCCGGAAAAGTATTTACATCCATCATAAATGATTGAAAATATCCGCCACGGTTTGCTGTGATTCCATATTGATAAAAACGATCAGCAATGTATGCGGCAGCTTTTGTGTCGCCATCGTTTACATATCCTCTTCCAAAAAAATAAGAAGAGGTAAGGGTGTCAATTATTTTTTTTGCATAGGCACTGTCTTGTGCATTGCAAGTGTTGGGGAAAGCACTTACAACTGTGAATGAAAAAAAAAGCAATGCTAAAGCTTCACCCTTAATCCCTCTTCTAAGGTGTGAGAAACGGTCGCGAAAATTTTTGCAACCATGAAAAAAATTAAAGATAAATTTCAAAATAGAAATTTTATTGACTGCAAACTGCAAACTGTTAACTGCCTACTGCTTACTGCTTGCTGTCAACTGAAATTCATAATATTCCATCACCTGATTCGACAATAATTTTTTGCAGGCAGTTTCTACTTTCTCGTTCGCAAGTTTTTCTGTATCTGCTTCTATCTGAATGGTGATGTGCTTGCCAATGCGAACATCTTTCGCTTCGTTTATTCCGAGGTTTTTTAATCCTGATACAACTGCCTTGCCTTGCGGATCGAGCAATTCTTTGAGTGGCATTACATTAATTTCTGCTGTGTAAATCATCTTTTTTGGTTACGGGTTTCGAGTTTATGGTTTAGGGTTTTTGTTTCGAATTTCGTGTTTTTGGTTTGGTGTTATTCTGGCTTTTCGAGGAATGAATTGATGATGGAAAGAAGAATGTACGCGATAATAGCGAGCGCTAATCCGGTCCAGTGCATGAAAAAAATCAGGAGCAACGATAGTAAAATAAAAATTACCCGCAACTCATTTCCTCTCCAGCCAAGTGATTTTACTTTCAATGAAAACATTTTCAGTTCAGAAACCATCAGCCACGAAAACAAAATAGTAATGCCGTATAAAATCCATTTGTTGATTAACAGATTTCCTAACCCATACTCATTACCAATGTATATTAGTGGAAGTGTGGCAATGAAAATGGCATTTGCAGGAGATGGTAACCCTATAAAACTTTCGTGCTGTCTTTCGTCAATATTAAATTTTGCCAATCGCCAGCAGGCCGCACATGCAATTAATAAGGCAGGAAGAAGAAATAATTTGCTTGTGTAAAGGGCACCGCTCTCTAAAAAGTAAGCCCGTTCCAACAGCTGATAAATGATTATTGCAGGCAGTACTCCGAAGGTCACCATATCAGCCAATGAGTCCAATTGTTTTCCGATTGCTGATTTTGCGTTCAGCGCGCGGGCAACAAAGCCATCAAAAAAATCAATCACTGCAGCAATCAAAATACAAAAGCCACTCGTGAATAACCGATTGCTAATTTCGAAAGTCTGATAAATTCCGTGCTGACCTTTTGTTAAAATAAAATATCGTTCATCGAAAGCATACAGTATTCCTATACAACCTAAAGTCAGGTTGAGGAGTGTTAGCATGTTCGGAATTTGTTTGATGAGTTTCATCAGAAAATAATTGTGTTGCAAACCTAATGCAGTATTTATTTTTTTATGAAAAACATGTACTCAAACAAATTGCAATTATTCTTCATCCTTATTTCAATCAATTATTTTGAACTGTTTTATTCTGTATGTTCTTTAGGTGTTAAGAGTTTTTTTATTTAAAAATATTTTTCCCATTCAGAACATTTTTTCAAGCCACCAACATATCTCGCGCATCAGGTTGCTTCATCAAATCTTCTCTCGTAATAAAATCAAGTTTATGCATGGCTGTAACTTCGAGACTGTAAAAACCAAATTCTTCCGCCACTCTTCCTGTGATTCTGTAGCAACCTCGCCCGCGAAACGGAAACAGTTTTGTTTCATTGGGAAAATGTGTGGTGTCGAAAAAAAATCCATTGCGGTCGAGCCAGGTACCGAAACGCATTTCATCGCCACGCTTTGTTCGGGTGTACTTGGTAGTTACGAGGTAGCCAATCATCACCACAATTTTTCCATTGTGATTTTTTAAGTCGTGTGCAAGCCTCACCCCTAACCCCTCTCCTAAGGAGAGGGGAACTGCCGCTACATCTGAATTAATATTTGAGGGAACTGTGTCGAAGCCCTTCAACAAATCAAAAGGTGAGCACAATGGAAAACCGAGCAACTCAATTTCGTCGAGTGCATCATCCAATTGATGATGTGATAGAATTGGTAAAGTAAAATTGGTTGGAGGCATTGCAAAAAGTTCGGGATGCGGTGTGGTGTGTTTTTCATTTCCGAGTACTGTATGAATATCCCATAGCAATTGTTTTTTGCTGCGACCGGTGAAACGAAATGCACCGATGCGCACGAGTATGCGCAACTGGTCGATCGTGCAATTCACACGATTACAAAAATCTTCGAGACCGAGAAATGCGCCATGCAATTTTTGTTCAGCTTCTATTCGCTGCGAAGTAGTTGCTTCCATTTCGGCCAGGTGAATGAAGCCAAGAAAAATATCATCGCCGGTAATTGTTGTTAAATGATTGCTCCGGTTAATGTCGGGTGCATGAATGTTGGCGCCGCTCATGCGCGCTTCGTGTACATAAAATTCAGTGTGATAAAATCCACCGAAATTATTTATCACGCCCACCATAAATTCTTTCGGGTAATAAGTTTTCAAAAACAAACTCTGGTAACTCTCCACCGCATACGATGCTGAGTGCCCTTTTGAAAAAGCATAACCGGCAAAGCTTTCAATCTGCCGCCACACTTCTGCTGTAATTTTTCGTTCGTAACCCTTTGCATCACAGTTGGCAAAAAAATTTTCTTTCACTTTATCAAACTCTTCGCGCCCGCGAAATTTCCCCGACATGCCGCGCCGCAGCATATCGGCTTCGGTGAGTGTGAGTCCCGCAAAGTAGTGCGCCACTTTTATCACATCTTCCTGATACACCATGATGCCATAAGTTTCGGCCATCAGCTCCTGCATGAACGGATGAATGTAAGTGCGCTGCGAAGCATCGCGATGGCGAACAATGTATTCGCGCATCATTCCCGAACTGGCAACACCGGGACGAATGATGGAACTTGCCGCAACGAGTGAGAGGTAATTATCAACTTCTAATTTTTTCAGCAGCATGCGCATCGCAGGGCTCTCAATGTAAAAGCAACCCATGCATCGCGCATCACGCAGGTTGGCTTTCATGTTTTCGTCCTGCTTAAATTTTTTTATATCATGAATATCAATTTCAATGTTGCGGTTTTGTTTTACAATTTCCACTGTGTCCTTTATGTGTCCGAGTCCGCGTTGTGAGAGAATATCGAATTTATAAAGTCCAACATCTTCCGCTTCAATCATGCTGAACTGCGAAACCGGAAAACCTTTTGGCGGATTGCTGAGTGCCGTATAATAAGTGAGTGGTTTTTCTGAAATTAAAATTCCTCCTGCGTGAATGCCAAGGTGCGCAGGGAAACCATACAAGCGCTCGACATAACGATAAATTAATTTCCCTGTTTCGTGCGATGGTTCGCTTCGTTTGAAATTATCGGCGAGCGAATCAATTTCATTTTTCGGTAAGCCGAAAACTTTTCCCAACTCACGAATAACCGCGTTGGCTTTAAACTCGCTGTAAGTGGCGAGCATGCTGGCGCAATAATTTTTTCCGTACTTGTTCAGAATAAATGCAATCACCTCATCACGATCCTTCCAGCTGAAATCCAAATCGAAATCGGGCGGACTGGTGCGCGATGGATTAATGAACCGCTCGAAATACAAATCCAGATCAATGGGGTCAACATCAGTGATGCGCAACAGGTAAGCCACCATGCTGTTAGCGCCGCTGCCGCGACCGATGTAAAAAAATTTTTTCTGCTGTGCGAACGATACAATGTCGTGATTGATGAGAAAGTACGAAGCGAAACTTCCTTCGTGTATCATGCGCAGTTCCTTTTCCAGTCGCTCTATAATTTTTTCATCCACCGTTTCATACCGATACTTCAATGCATCGTAACTGAGTTTGCGCAACTGCTGCATATCACTTTCCACACTTCCGGTAAACTGTTTTTTGTTCTTGCTTATTCCGAAATCAAAATCAATGCTGCACTGCGCCAATAATTTATTTGTATTATCAATGAGAAAAGGAAGCAGCGCAAAATTTTTTAGCGCTTCCGATTCTGTCATCATCACTTCGGTTTCATCAGCAGTTTCAGTTTTAGATAATTTGCTGAGCAAAGTATTGTTGGCAACAGCACGCAGCAACCGGTGAATGTTAAAATCAATTTTTGTGCTGACGGTTACAGTACACAGCGCCACTAATTTTTCCGGTTGATTTTTCAGTTTGGGAAAAAGCAGTTTGTTAATGTCGGCAGGGCGAATGCCGATGAATTCATTTTCGTTAAGTGTTGGTGGTTGTTTTCCGAAAGGATAAATGATAAATACATTTTCGAAAGCAGGTGCTTGTGCCGGAATCGGTTCTTCAGTTTGTAAATGATGCGTGAGTAATTCATTCAGTTCGCGAAAGCCTTCGTTGTTTTTTGCAATGCCGATGAATTGTTGTTGTGCGCCGTTGCGAAAATCAATGCCAACTACCGTAGAAACACTGTACTTCGGTGCAAGCCGTACAAAGTCGAGCACGCCGGATGTGTTGTTGATATCGGTGAGCGCAATGCGGGGGATGCTGTTTTTTTTCGCCTCACCGAGCAATCGCTCTATGCTGAGTGCGCCGTATTTTAAACTGAAGTAGCTGTGGCAATTGAGGAACATAATGATTGTAATAAAGACAAATATAAACTTGCAATACAATCATTTTTAAAAATTAGAACCCCGAAATCGTTAGTCATTAGTTGCCGACAGAAAAACAAGAAAGAGAATATGGAGGTTGACTTCCGTAAGGAAGAATGGTTTTTTTGATTTTTGATTGAGTAATAATATTTTTAATCAGTGGGTTATTTTATTTTCAACTGCCACATAATGCTTGCTATAAATTTTTGTATAATTATATTTGACAACAATAAAAAATTTACTATGAGAAAAATTCTTACTCTGCTTTTTGTATTAACAACAATGTTCCATTTCAATTCTAAAGGTTCTCATATAATGGGGATGGATATTTCTTATAAATGTTTAGGAAATAATACTTACCATATTACACTTTCGTTTTACAGAGACTGCAGTGGAATTACACTCGGAACCTCTCTGTCAGTTAACTATGAATCACCAAGCGGTTGTGGAGCAGCGGGTACGGCTACTCTAAATCTGATCCCAAACAGCCCCGATGAAGTTACTCCGTTATGTCAATCGCAACTTGCACAAAGTTCTTGCAACGGGGGAGCATTACCGGGAGTTCAACGATATATTTTTGAAGGAGATATAACTTTTCCTTCAGCCTGCAATGATTGGGTGGTCTATTATGAAGATTGCTGTCGGAATGCTGCGATAACAAACATTGCCGGTGCTTCAACATTTGGTATTCGTGTAGAAGCATTTATTGATAATACCAATGGACTTTGCAATAACTCACCTGTGTTTACAACTTTGCCAACACCTTATATCTGTGCCAACCAACCCTATAATTATAATCATGGGGCCTTTGATATTGATGGCGATTCACTTGTTTATACTTTAATTGATCCGATGGATTGGTTAGGTGGTGCACCAATTCCATATTCTGCTCCATTCAGTTCAATTTATCCTCTTTCTACAAACTCAGGCACAGTATCTTTTGACCCTGCAACCGGACAAATGTCATTTACACCTAATGCAACTCAGATAACAGTTGTTGCAGTTAGGGTTGATGAATACAGAAACGGAGTTTTAGTTGGTTCGGTTACCAGAGACATCCAATTGGTTGTCTTAAATTGTAATAATCAGGTTTCTGTAATAAGTGCGCCTACCAATGTTACCGGAGGTTATCCAACAGGACCAACATCATTTGAAGTTTGCCCAGGGCAACCTCTTTCGTTTCAATTTACCAATACAGATCCTGATGCAGGACAAATTCTTTCTATTTTTTCAAATCTTTCAAGTGTAATTCCAGCCGCTACTTTAACGAATGTTGGAACAAACCCGGTTACTTCAAGTTTCTACTGGCAACCTTCAGGTTCTGATACAGGATTTCATTCGTTCACTCTTACAGTTCAGGATGATGCATGCCCGATTATGGGTCAACAGGTTTATTCATTTCAGATATATGTTTTGGCAGGAACATCTGCCGGTCCTGATATAACAATTTGCGGCAACATGACTGCGCAGTTACAAGCAACCGGCGGAACATCTTTTACATGGACTCCTGCTGCCGGACTTAACAACGCAAATATTTCAAATCCAATTGCTACTCCTGCTCAAACCACTACTTATGTTGTGAGCAGTAATCTTACTGGCGGATGCAGTAATGTTGATAGCATGATTGTTTTTGTTGTTCCTGATTTCACTTTTACTGTTTCACCAACATTAGATACTATTTGTTTAAATCAACAATCGCAATTAGGCATTGTTGGTAGTAATGGTGGTGCGCCTTATACTTATTCATGGACACCTGTTGCTACTTTACTTGGAGCAAATACATCAACACCTTCAGCTTCACCTGCCGTTACTACTACTTATAATGTTTCAATAACCAGCAATGGAGGATGTACAAAAACCAGCAGTGCAGTAGTGTTTGTTGCAGGAATAGCTCCACCTTTAAATTTAGTAGCTTCTCCGCAAACCATTTGCGTTGGACAAACTTCTCAACTTGATATTAATGCCACCGGAGGAGGAAACTATTGTACGCCAACTTATAATTCTCTTTGCTCTTCAAACGATTACATTGAAAATTTTTCTTTTAATTCTTTAACAAATAATTTATCGGGTTGTAATGGAAACGCTAACAACTTTATTTATTATGCAGGTGCGCCAACCACAACTGTAATGCTTGGAAGTTCTTATCCGATTTCAATGCAGGCAGGTGCTTCATGGGGGCAAGGTTTCGGAGTATGGATCGATTACAATCAGAATGGTTCATATGCAGATGCAGGAGAATTTGTTTATACAAGTGGTTCTTCCGGTACAAATGTGTTCAATGGAAATGTATTAATTCCGGTTACTGCAATTCCTGGCTGGACCCGTTTAAGAGTTCTTTGTCGTTATGCTACTGTTCCTGCTGCAACTGATTTTTGCGGGACCAATTTTGCATTTGGCGAATGTGAAGATTATGATATTTATATTGATGGTGGAAACTTAACTTACTTATGGTCGCCTGCTGCTTCTTTAAGTGATCCTACAATTAAAAACCCAATTGCTTCTCCGTTACAAACTACTACTTACACCTTAACAGTAACCAGCGGAGGATTTTGTTCAAACACCGATACTGTGATCGTAAATGTTATTACCAATTACCAATGTAATGCAGGTAACGATACATCTATTTGTCTTGGTGGTTCTGCTCAACTGAATGGTACAAATGCTGTTACCTATTCATGGACCTCAATACCCGCAGGATTTGTAAGTGCTGTTTCAAATCCAATTGTTTCGCCGGTTGTTACAACCTCATATGTTTTATATGGATTGAATGCATCCGGTTGCGGTGATTATGATACCGTAGTTGTAACATTTAATCCATTACCCGGATTCAGTGCCGGAACCGATCAAACAATGTGTTGGTATGATTCTGTATACATGGCACCCTCTGGTTCATGGGTTTCTTATGCATGGCTACCAGCCACAACATTAAGCGATCCAACCCTTGCATCTCCAATGGCTAATCCCGTAACCACAACAACTTACACACTTACAGTAATCGATAATAACGGTTGTGCAGGTTTTGATTCCATCATAGTTTTTGTACTGCAACCATTAAATCTTATAACATCGCCTGATACAATTACTTGTTCGGGTGTAGGAGTGAATGTCAGCGTTGATCAGGGTATTACATTTTTATGGGAACCATCACCGAGTGCATCAAATCCAACTGCGCAAAACACTATGGTAACTCCTTATTCTCCAACTACCTATACCATAACTGTTTCTGATACTTTCGGATGTTTCACTTCTGATTCAATTGCAATAGATATTTATACATTACCAACTATTACTGCCGGAACCGATGTTGAAATCATTCCTGGCGAATCAATAACATTGCAGGCCTGGATGTCGGGTGGTTTATCATACCTCTGGCAACCTGCTGATGGTGATGGAAGTACATCTGCTTCCTATACTGTATCACCTGTTATAACAACTACCTATACTGTTTTAGGAACAAGCGTTAACGGTTGCACCAATTCCGATGAAATAGTAGTAATTCTATTATCACCGTGCCAATCGTTAATGATGCCTAATGTTTTCTCACCAAACCATGATGGAAAAAATGATGTATTGCAACCTTACATTGTTGGAATTGAAGTGGTAACCCGTTTTGAAGTTTATGATCGTTGGGGCGAAAGAGTATTCTTTGATGATGATGCAAAAAAAGGATGGGATGGAAAGAATAACAACAATGATGATTGTCAGATAGGCGTTTACATTTATAATATTGTAACCATGTGTGAAGGGCACTCGAGAGTTTATAAAGGAAATGTGACTTTGATAAAATAAAATTCAAATAATAAAATGAAGAGCCCCGGTAAATTTTTTATCGGGGCTCTTCATTTTAATAAGTGTTGTCCTGAAAAAAGTTGACTCAAAAAAAGTCAACAATTTTGTGAGCGCAGTTTCAATTCATGCGGAATACGGACCGAGACTAAAAAAAATTATTGAGTAATTTTCTTTTCTCTCAGATATAAATAAAGAGGAAATGTTCCTGCTAATCCAAACAACATTGTGAGCAACCAGATTTTCAGGTGTTTTTTAATCCGGTTTTCTTTGCGTCCTGATAACTCCATAAAAAGAAAATAAAAACAGCAAAAAGTAAATCAACAATAAACGCGGTTGAAATTCTGTTGCCGAACATTCCATTCAATGTTGCAGTTGGGTCGAGCCATAGCAACCTGTTTCCAGTGGCAACTGATTCGTTAAAAACAAAAATATTCGGGGCAATAAATCCGGAAATGGCAAGTAACAGATAAATATTTTTCATGTGTTAGTTATTGAAACGAAAATAAAGATTCAACCTTCAAATTGTTCGGCTAACCTTTTCACTACAATTTTATCAATGGAAAAAGTTAAGTGCTTTTCTGTTTGTTCATTCAGTTTTATCCATCTGAACGAAAGCATCTCACCATCCTTCTCAATAAAATCAAAAGGTTTGGTGCTGATAGAAACTTTAAAATCAGAAATAGTTTTTACCATATAATAAATGCTGATGAGTTGTTGGTTTGGATGGAAACCTGATTGCTGAAAAAAATCGGTGGTATAAAAGTGTTCAGTCACTTCTATTTCCTGACCAAGTTCTTCCATCCATTCGCGCTTCAATCCATCAATTAATCCTTCGCCCAATTCCAATCCTCCACCCGGAAATTTTGTGAACTGCATTCCGAATTCAAATTCATCAGCCACCAATACTTCCTGTTTTTCATTCACCAATAAACCATAAACACGAATGTTAAATTTTTCCATCACAAACTATTATTAAAAATTTAGCAGCAAAGATGTCTGCCCCGAATCGCTTTTTCATTTCCTGATTCAAATTTTCTATTGATTAACAAGAAGAGTTATAAAAGTATATTTTTGAACCGATTGTAAAACAAACTTTTCACTAAAAGCATAATTTATCCATGGTAAAATTGAAATTAATTTTAAGCTCACTCGCAATTTTTATTTTTAGTTTTAGTGTAAAAGCACAAGTAGTAATCAACGAAGGAAGCAACCGGAATTTTTCAACCATTAATGATGAAGACGGCGAATATGCTGATTGGATTGAAATTTATAATGCCGGAACGGATACTGTTGATTTATATAATTATTCGTTATCAGATGATGTAACGCTGCCAGCCATGTGGACTTTTCCGCATGTGAATCTTTTAGCAGGTGAATTCAAAACAGTTTTTTGCAGCGGTAAAAACCGTAAACCAATTTCCGGTTTTATTAATGTTACTAACACCGGAACATTTTCTCCTGTTATTGGATGGAACACACACACCTTCGCAACTCCGTTTTACTGGGATGGAATTTCAAATATTTTAGTAAACACCTGTTCATACAGTTCAACAGGATACATAACCAATTCCGTTTTTAATCAAACAACAACTTCGTTTCCTTCAACTGTATTCGCGTTTCAGGATGGAAGTGCGGCCTCTTGTTTTTCAGCTTTTGGAACACCGGTAAGCTTACGGCCAAATATGAAATTGAATGGTGTAACAATTGGAAGCGGAGTGGTAAATAATTCTCCGTATGATTATCCTGCGCCTTATGGCAACTGGTACTGGGGAGCAAAAAATCAAATGCTCATTCTTGCAAGTGAACTCATTGCTTCTGGTTTATCAGCAGGAAATATTACCTCACTCGCATTTGATGTAGCAAGTACCGATGCTGTTACTTATGATTATATCGACATCAATTTAAAATTGGTTTCAAGCAATTCTGTTTCTTCATCTTTCGTAGCTGTTGATCCGAATAACAATCAACATACAAATTTTAAAATATCAGGTGCAGGTGATGAAACAATTTCCCTCTATTCACCATCGCAGGTTATGCAAAATAGTTTATTGGTGAATTGCATTAACCTGGATAACAGCATTGGTTATTTTCATGATGCATCAACCACCATTGCTTTGTTTGAAACAGCTACACCATCTGCTACCAATAATTTATCAGTTCCGTATTCCGGTTATTTATCGGCACCTGTTTTTTCGTTAAGCTCCGGATTTTTTTCAACTGCACAATCAGTAACTATTACCAACCCCAATATTTTACCATCAACAATTTATTATACTTTAAATGGTGATGATCCCACTGACTCTGCAATTTTATATACCGGCAATCCGATTTTTATTTCTTATGCATGTGTGTTAAAAGCGCGTGCATTTGCATCAGGCACATTGGCAAGCCCTATTACAGTTTCTTCTTATTTTCTGGGGGTGAATCATGAAACACCCATATTGTCAGTGGTAACCGATCATACTAATTTATATGGCGCCACCGGCATATTTGATAATTGGTGGACCGATTGGCAAAAGCCTGCTTATGTTGAATATTTTGATTCCACTCATCAACTTATTTTCTCGCAACCATCAGGTATGCAGATTGACGGAGGGGCAGGAGGCAGTCGTTCAAATCCTCAACATTCTTTTCGTGTTGAATTGGCGAACGATGTTTTAGGTGGCAGCGCCATTAATTATAAAGTTATTCCGAACAGACCACTGCGAACCAAGTACAGTAATTTTTATTTACGAAATGGCAGCAATCAATATTTAACACTTCCTTATAAAGACGCTTGTCAGGTAAATGCAATGTGTGGCGAAACCAATAATTATTTTTCGGCATGGCGACCGGTTTCTGTTTATGTCAATGGAAGTTACTATGGTTTATATGAGTTGCGCGAAAAATTTGATGCCGAATATTTTAAAACATTGGAAAATGCAACATCCGATTCAACCGATATTTTATCAATGAGTTACTGGTATGGTAGTGTTCTTCGGGCTTTGCAGGGTTCGGTTGATTCATTTATCAGTTCATATGTTTCTTACTACAACCTGAACACAGCAGATACCGGTTTCTGGAACAAGGCCGATCAGTTTATTGATATGAAGTACTATGCAGATTACATTATCGGGCAATCTTGGATGGGTAATGTTGACTGGCCCGGAAATAATATTAAGTTATATCGTTCTGACAAAACAGATTATCGGTGGCGTTTTTGTCTCATTGATCAGGAATTGGCAATGGGACCGAATAGCTGGACTGATTGCAATTTCGATCACATCAATTACATGTTAACTCAGGACCCAAACAACCCATTTATCAATATCTGGTTGAAGGGAATACAAAACAATAAATTCAGAGATTATTTTATCAATCGTTTTGCCGATGTAATGAACACTGCATACAAATTCGATAAAATTGAAGCAATAGAAAATAACATGTTCAACCAAACTGTTCTTGAAATGCAGAATGAATATGCACGCTGGGGCGACCCGAATAATATTCCAGGGCAGATGAGTAATTTTTATAACAATCACCTTGTTTTTTTAGATCAGCTTTCGCAACGCACAACTGTTGTGCGCAATAATATTCAGACTGATGCTGTACTGACGCAACAGGTAGATTTAACATTGGATGTGTTTCCATCCGGTGCAGGAAAAATTCACATCAGCACAATTGAACCCGATACTTACCCATGGGAAGGAATTTATTTTGATGGACTGCCAGTGAAAATTGAAGCCATTGCAAATCCGGGGTTTCATTTCATTCATTGGGGAAACAACAGTTTACTTACGGATGTGCTGAACCCTGTTTTTAACGACACACTTGAAACCAATCTGGTTGACTTCACTGCTTTCTTTGATGTGAATGTTTCTGCTCCGTTAATTTCCGATGTTCAAACCGATTTTTCATTGTATCCGAATCCTGCAAAAAATAATTTGTATTTGTATAACAATTCGGGCAACAGCTATTCCTGCGCAATGTTTCAAATAATTGATTTGAATGGAAGAATTATGGAAGAAGGAAATATTTCGTACACTGCTAATGAAACTGCCATTGATATTAAATCACTTTCATCATCAGCATACCTGTTTCGCATTTTAAATGCTGATGGAATTATTAATCAATTCAGGTTTGTGAAAATTGCTGATTAACGAAAAAGAAAAAATCATTCGCTAAATTGGAAATCGACATTACTTCTATCTACCATTAATCACTACTGATATTAAGGAAATCGTATTTTCTTAATTATTAAATCAAATGAGGCTGAATAAATTTGAACTGTAAAAAAAGACTTATCTCCATGTTTTGCAGTGAAAACATTTAAACTGAAGTTTTGATTGAAAATTCAAAGGGATTAATGGATTTGAAAACTGTTTTTTTTCAAAAAAAAATTCGATCCGTAATATTATGGAATAATTATTTCAGTCGTTTCTAAATGAGTAGTTAGATTCGTGCAATGAAAAATGAAGTGCATTTTACAGTTAAATTTTTAAAAAAGCAGGAATCGTTAACAGCATTTTTTATTTTTATTTTTTTCAATATTATTTCAGTAGAATCTTATTCTCAATGCATCATCCTTCCTAATGCGATACAAGGCATTTCATATACTTATATACAGAGCGGAGGAACCAATGCTTCCGGTGTTGCTTATAATCCTAACTTAAATATTTACTACGCATGCATTGCCGGAAATCCAGGTTTCCCCTATGAAACATTTGATGCAACTGGAATTTCGCTTTTTCAAACCAACACCGGGTTTGATTTCAGAGGTTTGTGGTGGAATCCGAATACCAACCAAGTGGAAGGAACAGGCTATTCTAATTTCGGTTTATGGACTTCTGATTTAGATGGAATCGGAAATGCTTTGAATTCGGGATCGCTTATTTATCCCGGACAAAATCAACCCGATGCACAATCGTGCGGAGACTATGACTGTGAAGCAGATGAAATGATTTTTTACTTCAATGGTTCTATTTCAAGATATGCAAGATCAAACGGCGGATTTCTTGGTTCATATCCTTTAACCGGAATGCCTGTTCCGGTAGGAAATATTAATTGGACAAGTGTGATTTATACAGGTTGTTTAGGTAATGAAATTGGTATTGAAGATTGGGCAGCAAAAAGTATTTTGTTGTTTAATAAAGCAAACGGAGCCTACAGCGGAACTTCATACTTACCTGCGACCGCTGCAACAAACAATGGTTTTCGTTTTTCGTATGCGAATAATCTTGCATGGTTGTATGATGTTGGAACACGAACATGGACAAGCTATTCAATTTTTTCAGGTATACCGAATGGCGGAAGTGGGACAGTTAATCTTGGAAATGATACTACTATTTGCAATGGAAATACTTTGTTGCTTGATGCCGGAAATGCAGGAGCCAATTATTTGTGGCAGGATGGTTCAACCAATCAAACTTTTAATGTAACTCAAACCGGAACATACATTGTTGCAGTTTCTAATGGGGGCTGTTTTGTTGCTCATGATACAATTATCGTAAATGTAATAGGCAGTGGAGGTTCATCATTCAGTTTAGGAAATGATACAACCATTTGTATAGGAGCAAACATGATATTAGATGCAACAAACGCAGGAGCTACTTATGTTTGGCAAGATGGTTCAACGAACGCTACTTTCAATACCTCAGTAACCGGATTATATTTTGTTACAATCAATGTAAGCGGTTGCACAGCCTCTGATTCCATCAATGTAAATTTTGCAACTCTTAGTACCATTAATCTTGGAAACGATACTGCAGTTTGTCTGGGACAATCTGTATTGTTAGATGTAACTACCACTGGAGCAAGTTACCTGTGGCAGGATAATTCATCGAATGCTACTTTCAATGTATTGAATGCCGGAACATATTCAGTTACCATAACAATCGGAAACTGTTCTCCAATCAGTGATAACATAATCATCACTTACAATTCACTTCCATCTGTTGCGCTTGGAAATGATACAACTTTATGTGCAGGCCAAACTGTTCTGTTGAATGCCACACTTGCCGGTGCAACATACAATTGGCAAAATGCAAGTGTCAACTCAACTTTCAATGTGTTGAATGCAGGAAATTATGCAGTGACAGTAACAGATGGAAATGGTTGTTCGAATACTGATAACATTAATGTCACTTATAATAATCCCCCAATAGTAAGTCTTGGAAACGATTCGGTTTTGTGCTCAGGTCAAACATACTTACTTAATGTAAATACAGCAGGAGCTACTTATTTGTGGCAGGATGCTTCAACTAATTTATCATTTACAGTTTCATCAGTTGGAACATACTGGGTTGAAGTGACAGTCGGGCCGTGTTCAAATTCTGATACCCTAAATATTAATTATGTAAATCCACCAACAGTTAATATCGGAAACGATACTACACTTTGTCCGGGGCAAACAATATTGTTGAATGCTGCTACAGCAAATTCAACTTATGCATGGCAAAACAATTCTGTCAACGCAACTTTCACAGTTGCTACGGCCGGAATTTACTGGGTAGATGTAACTGCAGGTTCATGTGCTGCAGTTAGAGATAGCATTATTGTGAGCTATATTAATGCTTCAAGTGTTAATCTTGGAAACGATACATCACTTTGTCCGGGGCAATCAATTTTGTTAAATGCAACACAACCCGGTGCTTCCTATTTATGGCAGGATGGTTCAATTGATTCAATTTATATTGTAACCACTTCAGGAAATTATCATGTAAATGTCACCATCAGTATATGTAATGCGGCTGATACTGTTTCTGTTATTTATTACCCACTTCCATTTGTAAATCTTGGAGTTGATACAATAAAGTGCCCCGATGATGTCTTGGTTTTAAATGCACAGAATTCTGCTTCAACTTACTTGTGGCATAACAGTTCTTTTAATTCCGGATATCAATATACAACCCCTTCAATTTCAATTACCGATTCTGCAACCTACTGGGTTGATGTAACAAATGTTTGCGCAACTGCAATTGACACCATTCATGTTGGATTTAAAATTTGTGACTGCAATATTTTTGTTCCAACTGCTTTCACCCCGAACGGCGATGAAATGAATGATGTATTCCAACCAAAATTTGTTTGCGATTTTATCAGTTATGATTTCAGAATTTTTAATCGGTGGGGTGAATTAATTTATTCTACTACTGATAAAACTGCAGGATGGGATGGAACTTATCACGGACTGAAAGAAAACACAGGAGTATTTGTTTGGGTTTTAATTTATAAATATTACGATGGTGATGTTGGTACTGAAGGGCAATTGAAAGGTGATGTGACTTTGTTGAAATAATTCATATTAAACTTTAATTCAATAAATCAGTCGGATTGTTTTTCATTCACAAAAAATAATTTTCATGATTAGAAAATACTTCTGTGTGCTGTTGATTTTTATTTCGTCAACTTCTTTTTCACAACTGAGTCCTTCAATTACTTCATGGATTATTAATACAAATGGGGCAACAGGTTTTGACACCATACCTACAAATGTTCAGTTGGTTCAATATTCAACAATGAGCGTTTATATAACAACTGATGATATTGCTTCATGGATTCCGTTTGGTTTTGATTGGCCGAATAATCCTTGGTTTCCAGAGGCAATGGGATATACTTTCAGAATCAGATTAACACCAACGCAAAACATGGGCACACTAAAAACTCCACCTTATGGTCACATCGGTCTCTGGAAAAATGGTGTTTCTATTTACAATCCGCTCGATGCAAAAAGTTATAACAACGATACTACCTGGTTTCAAAATGCTTTTTACTGGGAACATTTGTTAGGAGAAACAATGGACCCTTGTCTCGGTCATCCGAATCAGTCGCACGAATACCACACGCATGTGAGTCCTGTTTGTTTATATGATGAAACAGACAGTACGCATCACTCACCGCTGATTGGTTTTGCGTTTGATGGTTATCCCATTTATGGTGCTAATTCATTTTCCAATACAAATGGAACAGGGGCAATTAAAAGAATGCGCAGCAGTTTTCAATTAAGAAATATTACTGACAGAACTGTATTACCTGATGGAACAATACTTCAACCGAATTTTTACGGACCAACTTTAGACAGTGTGCCGTTGGGTGGATACGCGCAGGATTATGAATTCATTTCCGGCTCCGGTGATTTGGATATTCATAACGGACGGTACTGTGTTACTCCTGAATATCCTGCGGGAACTTATGCATACTTCGTTACAATTGATGCGAATCATATTCCTGTTTATCCGTATGTGATTGGTACAAGTTATTACGGAACTGTTATTCCAACTGATGGAAATATGGGACCCAACTCCGGTCATGTTGTAATCAGTGAATCGGTTACTACTTATGTTGACCCAAATGCTTTTGTATCTGCTACGGATGAAGAATTATCAATGGAAGTTTATCCGAATCCAACTTCTGATGAGTTGAATTTTATTTTATCATCTTCCATTCCGAATGAAATTGCTTATGGAGAAATTTATAATCTCCGGGGAGAAATTATTCAAAGCGATGAAGTGCAGATCAATCGTATTTATACTTTCAATACTCAGCCTTTGGCTGATGGAGTTTATTTTTTAAAAATTGTAACGGGTAAAAAAATTATTGTTACAAAGTTTATGGTGGTGAGGTAAATTGTTTTCTGAAATTTATTTTATGGGATTTATTTATTTAGATAATTTACGATTCAGTTCCAGCATCTTCATGAAATGAGTCACAGCACATTTAAGAGTAGAGTTACTTTTTAAATTTAAACATTACAAAATCCCGAAGGGATGATATGATTGTAACTACACAAACAAAATAAAACATTAACCCGAAGGGGTAACACAATATCATCAATCAGTTTTACTTTTTTATGAATGCATCCATTCTGTAATCAGTACATTGATTTATTTTCTACTTCAGTATCACCCTTTCAGGGTTCTGTACTTGCTCCACTATTTTTTTACAACCATATCATCCCTTCAGGATTTTTTCAATAGAGAAATAATTTGTGATAATGAATTGATGCGTAAGCCGTAAGAAGTATTGAACTGAAAATCCTTTTTGTGTAATCACAAAAAGATTTCAAGGGAAAGCCTGACAGCATTTTTTGTATTCCAAAACTGGTGACTTGCCAAACACTTCGACAAGCTCTGTGCTGCACAAATAATATTTTATTTTTCATTTTATTTTTTTTTGCGTTGTGTATAATTTGTGAATAAAAAGAATTTATACACCGTTGCACGGCATGCATTCCACATATCTTTGACCGAGATTGAAAACACAAATAAAATTTTCAATTTTTTCTGAATGAGAAAAGTAATCTGTATTGCAAATCAAAAAGGCGGAGTAGGAAAAACTACTACTGCAATTAATCTCGCCGCAAGTTTGGCGGTGCTTGAATACAAAACTTTGTTGATTGATGCCGACCCGCAAGCTAATTCAACTTCAGGTTTGGGAACAGATCCGAAAAAAGTGAAGAAGAGTATTTATGAATGCCTGATTGGTGAAGCGAAAATTAAAGATTGCATAATAGAAACCGACACTCCTAATTTATACATACTGCCATCGCATCTGGATTTGGTAGGAGCTGAAATTGAACTCATCAATCATCCCGACCGCGAAAAAATTATGAAGGGCGTACTGGATGAAATCAGAAAAGAATATCGTTTCATCATCATTGACTGTTCACCTTCGCTTGGTTTGATTACCGTGAATGCACTGAGTGCCGCTGATTCAGTTTTGATTCCGGTACAGTGCGAATTTTTTGCTTTGGAAGGATTGGGAAAATTATTGAACACGATTAAAATTGTTCAGAACCGTTTGAATCCGGTGTTGAATATTGAAGGAATTTTATTGACCATGTACGACCAGCGTTTGAACTTGTGCAATGAAATTGTTGAGCAAGTGCAAATGCATTTTCAGGAATTGGTTTTCGAAACCATTATTCACCGCAACACTAAATTAGGTGAAGCACCGAGTGTTGGAAAATCTGTTGTGATGTATGATGCTGACAGTAAGGGCGCAGTGAATTACCTGAACCTTGCAAGAGAGATTCTGCAAAAAAATGATTTGACAAAAATTAAAACGAAGGATAAAATATTAGACCTCGAACCAAATGAGTAAGGGCAAGGAAGCATTGGGCAAGGGCATTCGCGCCTTGCTTGATGACATTGATTTATCACTTCAAGCACCAAAAGGTCAAACTGAAAAATCGGCGATTCCGCAAGGGCAAAGTTTTGTATTGCCGTTAGAAGGAATTGAAGTAAATCCGTTTCAACCGCGTGTTGATTTCGACCAGCAAAAATTAACTGAACTGGCTGACAGCATTCGAATTCATGGAGTGATTCAGCCGATTACTGTTCGCAAAATTTCAGGAAATAAATATCAGTTGATTGCAGGCGAGCGCCGCTTGAAGGCATCGCACATGGCGGGCATAAAAGAGATACCAGCTTTTGTTCGCATTGCCAACGACCAGGAAATGCTGGAGATGGCATTGATAGAAAATACGCATCGCGAAGATTTAAATAGCATTGAAGTTGCCATAAATTACAAGCGATTGATTGATGAGTGTGATTTGAAACAGGAAGAATTAGCAGAGCGCGTTGGGAAGGACAGAACAACTGTCACGAATTATTTGCGCTTGCTGAAATTGCCTCCGGATATTCAGGTGGCCATAAAAAATAAATCGATCAGCATGGCGCATGCGCGTGCGCTTATTACAATTGAAAATCCCTTGGTGCAATTGCACATTTTTAAAGAAGCAGTTAAAAGCGGAATGAGTGTTCGGCAGGTGGAACAAATGGTTCGTGAAAATGCAGTACCGAATAAAAAGAAAACTGCTGCTGCAAAAGAACCAGCGCTACCTTATGAATACAAGCGCATTCAGGAAAAACTGCAATCGCATTTAGGCACTCGTGTGAATTTGAAAAGACTTCGCGGTGGAAAAGGTGAAATCAGTATTTCATATTTCAGTGATGAAGATCTGGAGCGCATAACAGAAATCATTGAAGGTCGTTAATAATTCAGAATGAATTTTCTGAAAAAAATTTTTCTACTCTTATTTATTTTTAGCAGTGCAAATTGTTTCGCCCAAAAAGACTCCACCTCGAATAAAAGTGTGAATGATACCAGTGCGATAAAACCGTTTCATTTAATTCCGAAAGAACACTCGCCACGATTTGCCGGAATATTATCGGCTGTTGTTCCGGGTACAGGACAAGCATACAATAAAAAATACTGGAAGATGCCGATTGTTTATGCATCGGCTGCAACAGCGGGATATTTTATTTATCGTAACTACACGATTTATAAAAATTTTAAAGACGCTTACATTTTAGCTGCTGATTTAGACACAACAAATGATATTATTTCCTTTCTGGTTTGGAATCCGATTAAGAAAGAAATTTTTTACCCGGAACTTTACGACCAACCACGCAAAGCGGATATTCAGGATATTTTCAGAAAGTATTTAGATTATAGCATTGTTGCAGGAGTGGCAGTTTATGGTTTGAATATTATTGACGCTGTGGTTGATGCGCATTTGTACGATTTCAATATCAGCGACGATTTGAGTATGAATATTCATCCAACTATTTTCAATATGAACAATTACAAAACAGTTTCAGGTTTAACTTTTCAATTGCGTTTTTGAATGAATATATTTTGCCACAAAGACACAAAGGCACCAAGATTAGCTTCCATAAAAATCCTATTTCCGATAATGAAAAAGTATTTACTAATAACTTATAACAATTAACAAATAACTTTCCCCAATGAAAATTGCATTGATAGGATACGGTAAAATGGGAATAATGATTGACTCAATCATTAAGGAAAATGGAATGCATGAAATTGTTTTCACAGCAACTTCAAAAAATATTAATGAACTAACTCCAAAGAATTTTGCAAGTAGCGATGCAGTAATTGATTTCTCTGTTCCATCGGCTGTTATTGAAAATGCTAAAAATGTTTTAGCTGCCGGCAAGCCGCTCATCATCGGAACAACTGGTTGGTACGAACACATGGATGAATTGAAAAAATTGTGTACCCAACAAAACGGCTGCATTGTTTACGGAAGCAATTTCAGCACAGGAGTGAATTTGTTTTTTATGTTGAATGATTTTTTATCGAAGCTGATGAAGACACAGAAAAAATATCATGTATTTATTGAAGAAACACATCATACACAAAAAAGAGATTCGCCAAGCGGAACAGCCATCACAATTGCAAACAGTATTCTGGAAAACAGAAAATGGTTGAAAGAGTGGACTAATTCAACAGAGCTGACTGATGAAGATGCAGATGAAACCAAGTTGGCAATTATTTCGAACCGTGTTGGTGATGCTATTGGTGAACATGTAGTGACTTATTATTCTGAAAACGATTCTATACAAATTGCTCACGAAGCATTTGACCGCAAAGGTTTTGCTGAAGGTTCCATCGTTGCGGCTGAATGGGCTTTGAACAAAAAAGGATTTTATTCTTTCAGAGATGTGGTGAAAGAAATGCTTGTGAATGCTGAATGATAACACGGACAATAACCTGTTAATTGGGGAAATCAGAAAATAGAAATCTGACTTGCTGATATAATTTTACTTTCGCATACAATAAAAAAGACAAATCAGCATTATATCGTCCGTTGTAAATAAACTTTTAAATAGTAAAAATTAAAACATGAATTGGAAATTCTGGAGAAGAAGTACTACCCGAAAATCAAAATCAAGAGAATGGATTGAAGCACTGGTGTTTGCTGTTATTGCTGCAACCATCATTCGTACATTCGCCATTGAAGCTTATACCATCCCAACCCCGTCAATGGAAAAATCACTGCTTGTTGGTGATTTTTTATTCGTGAGTAAAATGCATTATGGGGCACGCACTCCAATGACAGTGTTGAGTTTTCCATTTGCGCATAACACCATGCCATTGTTCGGAGGTAAATCATATCTGGAATGGATTGAGTTGGGTTATCATCGTTTGCCAGGATTCAGTCACATAAAAAATAATGATGTGGTGGTATTCAATTATCCGATGGAAGATTTTCGTCCGGTTGACAAGCGTGAGAATTATATCAAACGCTGCATTGCCATTCCAGGTGATACCTTAAAAATTATAAATGCAGAAGTTTATATCAATGGAAAAAAGAATTGGAAAGCACCAAACCGGCAGGAAGATTATTTAGTTTATACTGATGGAAGTGCAATCAATGAAAAAGTTTTAAATGAATTACACATTGATGAAGGCGGACCAACCAACTCAACGGGCACCTATAATTTTCATTTGACTGATGCAGGAGTTGAGGCATTAAAGAAATTACCGAATGTAAAAAAAATAGAACCGCTCGTTTTGCAGGAAGGCTTCAATCCGGAAACATTATTTCCCGGCGATCCAAAGCATTATCCTTTTAACTTAGATAATTACGGACCCATTGTTCTTCCGAAGAAAGGAGTTACAGTTACTATTACTCCTGAAAACATTGCCCTTTATACTCGTGTCATTACTGTTTACGAAGGACACAAACTGGAAATGCGCGGCGATAAATTTGTAATTGATGGCAAAGAATCTTCCACTTATACTTTCGGAATGGACTACTACTGGATGATGGGTGACAACCGACACAACAGTGCCGACTCACGGTTCTGGGGTTTTGTTCCAGAAGATCACATAGTAGGAAAAGCATGGTTCATCTGGATGAGTTGGGATAAAGACGGAAGTTTCTTCAGCAAGATTCGTTGGGGAAGAATTTTTAATGGTATACACGGAGGAGAATAATTTATTTCAATCATAAAAAATAAATTTCAATAAAAAATCCGCTTCGGTTTATTCGAAGCGGATTTTTTATTTTCTGAATTTCGATTTGACAAAAGTTATTCTTTCAATAATTTGAATACTTTTTTATTCAATTCTCCGATTTGTAAAAAATAAATTCCCGATGGAATCATATTAACTTCAACAGTTGTCAGCTCGCTGATGATTGTTCCCGAAATTATTTTTTTACCTGTGATGTCAGAAATAATGTACTTCTTCCCATCACAACTACTTTGTGTTTTAATATTAATTATTCCCTGAGAAGGATTAGGATAAATTTCAAATCCATTTACTGAAATTGTTTCATCAATAGCCGCAGCAAATCCAGTAGTGAATTTCCAGGTGTTGCTCCACTGTCCGAAGTTTATTCCGTCTGATGCACGCACATGCCAGTAATATTCTGTTAATGGCAACAAACTATTTATTGAATAAGATGAAGTTGTTGAATTAAAAGTTTGTGGTGAATTGGTAAATGTTTGATTCAAATCAATTTCAATTTCATAAGCAGAAGCGCCTACTGCATCAGACCAATCATAATTTACAGCCGAAGTACTTTGGTTGGTGGCATTATTTGCCGGAAGAAATAAATTGAAATTCTCCAATGTGTTAGTTGTAAAACCCCACGCTGCAGTTTGCTGCCCCCAATTGGTTCCGTCGGTTGCTCTAACACGCCAGAAATATTGCGTATTTGAAATAAGATTGGTTAAAGTTTTTGTAGATGAAACAGTATTGTATAGTTGTGGTGTTCCTGTGAATGTTGAAGTGGTGTCAATTTCCATTTCGTAACCAGTTGCGCCAAAAGCATCGGCCCAGTTAAAAACCAGATTGGAATAATTTTGATTGACTGCTGCATTTGCTGGCGACTGCAATTGGAAATTATTTAAGTCAGGTTGCACATCACCTAAATATCTTGCAATTGCAAAATCATTTCCGGTGTATCCAACTGCAATAATTTTATTATCTGTTTGAATGGCAATATCAAATCATTCATTCATTGCATTTGCTCCGAATGTAGTTGTGGTTTTTCCGTCTGAGTCAAAAGAATTATCATTTGATCCGCCTGGTGAAACTCTTGTGATTGCAAAACTTCTTGCAGTTGAACTTCCTGCCGAACCACCCGAAACAAATTTTCCATTTATGTCTTCAGCTAATCCATAAGCAATGTCTTCAGACAAAGCACCAAAATCAGTGGAGTTGGAAACGCTGCCCGATGTTCCATCGGAGTTCAATTCAAATAAAGTGAAATCAGTATATATACTATTAATGGCACCTCCTCCAACTCCAATAAAGTTATTATTAGGTTTAAGTAACATGGAATAACCATTATCACTTCCATTGAAACTTCCGTTGTAGGTATTCACCCCATCAGTTGAAAAAGTATTATCCATTGAACCATCGCTGTTAATTCTGCATGCCCAATAATCATCATCGTAAGCAAGCGTTGGGAAATCCCTCCATCCAATTGCAGAAATTTTTCCATTCGATTGCACAATCAAATCTTCCAATGAAAAAAGATATTGATAATCGAGTGCTGTAATCCAGAGCAAACGAATTCCGGTTGTGTTAAAAGTAGAATCAATAGTTCCGTTGCTTAAGTAGCGGGCAACAACAGGTTTTGCATGCGTGGTATTTATTTGTGTTGAACCGCCAACAATAATTTTTCCGGATAATGAATGAATTTTCACAACACGAATTTCATCTGACTGCGAATTATCGAAATCTGTAATTACAATTCCATTGGTGCCGAATGTGCTGTCAGGAGTTCCATCAATTTTATACCGAACGATGGCAGCATTCTTATCACTTCCATTATTAGTGTAACCTGCCAATACAATTTTACCATCCGGCTGAATGGAAATACTATTCGCCACATCATCACTTCCCAACTGAATATCTGTAGTTGTAATTCCTGAATTACCGAAAGTATTATCGAGCGAGCCATCGCTATTGTATCGAACACAAACAAAATCTTTTCCTGTAACTGAGCTGCTTGAGTTTCCGGCAACTAAAATTTTACCATCTGTTTGTATAACCACTCCATTTGCCTTATCAGATCCATTTGTAATGGAGGTTATTACTTTGCCTCCTGTTCCAAATGTTGGATCTAAACTTCCGGCAGGTTGTGTGTATGCTTTAATTGAAAGAAAAAAAATTGAAATCGTAAATATTTTTTTCATGCTGAATTTTTAAGTGCGATAAAAATAATCGTGATTTTCATACACAAAAAAAGAGAAGCAATCATTCTTCTCGTCCATGTTTGTCAATTCGGTTCTAGTATTCATGAACAGAATATGAATGGTTGGGTGTGCAACTAAAATTATTTTTTTAGTCAAAAATCATCGTTATGAATAAAATTGTGCACCCAATAAACTCAATGTGACAACAGTGTTTTTTCATTCCCATAAAATTTTATCAATGAAAAAATTATTTTTGCCGCATGAATTTTACAGCAGGCGAATTATCCCATTGGCTAAATGGTCGCCTTGAAGGAAATCCCGAAACAATAATCACTCATCCATCAGGTATTGAAGATGCGAATGAAGGGGCTGTAACATTCATTGCCAATCCGAAATACATGGAGCATGCAGCCATAACCAAGGCATCAGTATTGTTGCTTTCTGAGTCTGTTGCGGTTGGTAAAACAAATGTGCAATCCATCATCCGCGTGGCTGAACCATACATTGCTTTCGCACGAGTGATGCAGAAGTTCAGTACAGCACTCGCTGATAAAACAGGAATAGAACAACCAAGTTATATTTCTCCAACAGCTAAAATCGGCAACGATGTTTACATAGGTGCGTTCGCACACATTGGAGATAATGCGATTATAGAAGACGGAGTAAAAATTTTTCCGAACACAACCATTGGTGATAGAAGCGAAATAAAAAAAGGAACCATTATATATTCAGGAGTAAAAATATATGCTGATACAAAAATCGGTGAGCGATGCATTGTTCATTCAGGAGTGGTGATTGGTAGTGATGGTTTCGGGCACGCGCCGTTGCCCGATGGTTCATATATTAAAATTCCGCAGTTGGGAAATGTAATGATTGAAGATGATGTGGAGATAGGTTCCAACTCAACCATAGATAGAGCTACAATGGGCAACACTATCATTCATCGCGGAGTGAAGATTGATAACCTCGTGCAGATTGCACACAATGTGGAGATAGGCGAGCACACAGTCATAGCTGCACAAACGGGAATTTCAGGTTCCACCAAAATCGGAAAAAAATGTTTGATAGGCGGGCAGGTTGGTTTTGTGGGACATATTATTATTGCCGACGGAACACGAATTAACGCGCAGAGTGGAGTATCAAAAAGCATTACAGAACCCGGCAAAGCATTCACCGGTTCACCTGCTTTTAATTATACTGAATCATTGCGTTCGCAAGTTGTGTTTCGTCACTTACCTTCGCTGCGCTTAAAAATAGAACAGCTCGAAAAAGAATTGGAAAATTTAAAGAAGAGCAGGTTAGCAGAAAAATGATAATCAGGCAGCGCACCATTAGTAAACCGGTTTCTCTTTCCGGTAAAGGATTGCACACCGGCATGCCTGCAACTATCACATTTAAGCAAGCTCCACCAAATCACGGATTTGTTTTTAAGCGGGTGGATTTGCCCGGCGATAACACCATTAAGGCTGATGTTGATTTTGTAGTTGATACTTCGCGCGGAACCACTATTGAAAGCAAGGGAGTAAAAGTTCATACCATAGAACATGTACTTGCCGCATTGGTTGGAGCTGAATTAGATAATGTATTGATTGAAATTAACGGACCTGAAGTTCCCATTATGGATGGAAGTTCTTCCGCTTTTATTGATGCGTTTTACGAATCAGGAATTATTGAACAGGAAGCAATTCGTCATTACATAAAACTTTCGGGAGATATTTCGCATTACGATGCGGAAAAAAATGTGCACATGAAAGCATCGCCTGCCGATAATTTTAAAGTGAATGTTACTATTGATTATGATTCCAATGTTTTAGGAAAACAGGAAGCGAGCTTAGGAAATATTTCAGAATTCAATAAGGAAATTGGACAAGCAAGAACTTTTTGTTTTCTTCACGAAATAGAAGGGCTGGTAAAAAAGAATTTAATTAAGGGCGGTGATCTTGAAAATGCAATTGTGGTAGTGGAACAAAAACCGGATGCAGAAACACTGGCCAAACTGAATAAATTGTTTGACCGTGTGGATGTGAAAGTGAACAACGAAGGTTATTTAAACAATACTGAATTACGATACGATAATGAACCCGCACGGCATAAGTTGTTAGATGTAGTTGGCGACCTCGCACTCATTGGTTCTCCGGTGAGAGCGCACATTACAGGTTCGCGTCCAGGTCATTCAACAAATGTTGCTTTTGCAAAAAAAATAAAGTCAATGATTAAAGAAATGAAAAACGGAAAAATGGCTCCATTCTATGACCCTAACACTCCGCCCGTTTACGACATCAGACAGATTGAAAGGATTTTACCTCACAAGTATCCTTTTTTATTGGTTGATAAAATTATAGAAATCACCGATCACAGCGTGGTGGGAGTGAAGAATGTAACCTTCAATGAAAATTTTTTCATGGGACATTTCCCGGGGAACCCTGTAATGCCGGGTGTATTGCAAATTGAAGCAATGGCGCAAACCGGAGGTTTATTAGTAATGAGCACACTCGAAGATCCTGAACATTGGGATACTTACTTTTTAAAAATTGACAATGCCCGTTTCAAAAACAAAGTGATTCCCGGTGATACATTGATAATGAAACTGGAATTGCTTTCGCCCATTCGCAGAGGCATTTGCGAAATGCACGGAAAAATTTATGTCGGAAATAAAATTGTTACTGAGGCTGACCTTGTTGCGCAAATAGTTCGCAAGCAACCGATCTGAAGTGCAACTAAATTGATAACAACCAAGTCTGTCAACCAAAATCTAAATCCCGAAAAGCGAAAACCAACCATGATATCGAACCTCGCTTCAGTTCACCCAAAAGCTAAGATTGGAAACAATGTAACGATAGAGCCATTTGCTTTCGTGGCTGCCAATGTTGAGATAGGGGAAGGAACATGGATTGGTCCGAATTCAACTATTATGGATGGAGCGCGCATTGGAAAAAATTGCAAAATATTTCCAGGTGCGGTTATCAGTGGTGAACCACAGGATTTAAAATTTGAAGGAGAAGAAACTTTAACCATCATTGGAGATAATACCATCATTCGCGAATGTGTAACGGTGAATCGCGGAACCAAGTGGAGTTATAAAACTGAAATCGGAAACAATTGTTTGCTCATGGCTTACTCGCATGTGGCACATGATTGTGTTATTGGAAACAATGTTGTGCTTGCAAACAATGTGAATCTTGCAGGTCATATTATCATTGAAGATTTCGTAAACATCGGAGGAGTTTCTGCTGTACAGCAATTTTTAAAAATAGGAGCGCAATCATTTATCACCGGTGGAAGTTTGGTGCGAAAAGATGTTCCGCCATTTATTAAAGCTGCGCGTGAACCACTTTCTTATGCAGGAGTAAATTCGGTTGGATTAAAACGAAGAGGATACAGCGCCGAATCAATTGCAGAGATTCATAATATTTATCGAATCATATTTATTGAACACGATAATGTAACAAAAGCACTTGAAGTCTTAGAAGAAAAATTCCAATCGTCACCTGAGCGTGATGCTATTTTAAAATTTATCCGCAGTTCGGAAAAAGGAATTATCAAGGGTTATGATTCCATTGTAAATGAAGATAACTCTTAATACAGCCGGCAAGCGATATAATTATGAGTGGATATTCCGGAATCTGAATTCCACTTTTCAATCCGATAAATCATACGCCATACTTGGACCAAACGGCAGTGGTAAATCAACCATGCTGCAGGTTATTGCCGGAAACATTGTTCCATCAACAGGTGAAATTTTTTATTTCGAAAATGAAAATAAAATTGAACCTGAAAATTTTTATCAGCACATAAGTATCGCCGCACCATATCTTGAGCTTCCAGAAGAAATGACTCTGGAAGAACTGCTTCATTTCCATTCAGGATTTAAAAAATTCCACCAGAATCTTTCTATTCAGAATATTATTCAGTTAAGTGGTTTTGAAAAATCTTCATCTCGACAAATAAAACATTACTCATCCGGAATGAAGCAGCGGGCAAAACTGATGCTGGCAATATTTTCAGAAACACCTGTGTTGTTGTTAGATGAACCAACCACTAATCTGGATGAACAAGGAGTACAGTGGTGGAAAAATTTAATGAATCAATATGCGAAAAACAGATTGGTGATTATTGCATCCAACATTGAACGCGAATACGAAGCCTGCGATGAAAAAATAGTAATCGCCGATTACAAGTAACTGAACGAATCAATATTTTATAAGCACAATACTTTTTACATCTTTGACACAATGCAGTGGTTACTCGTATTTTTTTATTCGGCTATTATTTGCTGGGCCATCAGCAAAATGAAATTCTTTAAAGAATCAGGAATAAAATTTCACTGGTGGATTGCCATCTTTCTGTTCAAAGTTTTAGTTGGAATTTTATATGGCTACATACACAGCCTTAGTTATGGAGGAGGTGATACCTTTTATGGTTTTAAACAAGGAATCAGAATATACAACCAATTACACAATCATGGATGGATTATTTATTCGAAACTGGTATTTCTTCCATGTCATTTTCCGCCATATGCAGGTATCGAAAAATTTGCAACCAATAACTCGCTGCCATATGGCGATGAAAGTTACTATTTGATAGTACGGTTACACGCAATTACTGCACTTGTATCCGGAGGTTTTTATAATGTACATGTGGTGTTTTATAATATTCTGTCCTTTGCCGGAGTAGTTTTTCTTTATTCTGCATTTAAGAATGAGTTGAAAGAAAAAAGTTTTTTAATAATTGTTGCGTTGATTTTAATTCCATCGGTTGTTTTCTGGACATCAGGAATTCATAAAGATGGGTTGGCGTTATTGGGAATCGGGTTGCTGTTTTATTCAATCAAAAAGCCAAATCAATTATCAATTGGAAAATTTACACTCGGCATTATTGGTGTTTTGTTATTGTACATTGTTCGTTCCTATATTTTATTTATTCTCATTCCCTTGGTGTTGGTTTACCTGATTTTTAAAAAGCAAGAGAAAAAATTAATGCTGTTTTATTTTTCAGGCTTTGCAGCATTCACTTTAGTGGTGTTGATTCTGAGTTCGTTTACCATCATTTCTCCATTCAGTAGAATTGCCTGGTGGCAACATGCTTTTAAAGCGCTTCCAGCAACTGAAAACACACTTTCACTTCCGGATTTGCAACCCAATTTAATTTCATTTCTTAAAGTAATACCACATTCAATTAATCATTCTTTCTTTCAACCATTGCCATGGACTGCAATAAATAATTATCAGCTATGTGTTGGATTACAGGATTTTATTTTGATCCTATTGCTTTTTCTTTTTTTTGGTTATTCTATTTTAAATCGAAAAGTTATTCCTCATCTATTTTATTTATCAATCGGTTATACCATTTCACTTTATATTTTATTGGGAATTATTGTTCCGAACCTCGGAGCTTTATCTCGCTACAAAAGTACCGGCACTTTCTTTCTCGGTTTGGCAATTATCAGTTTAATTCCCATTGAACCAATTAAGAAATTTTTTAAACATTAGTTTTAAAACTATATGTTTTAATTTTATGAATTTCAAAAAAAATATTATAATCTGTAAATAAAGTTTGGTAATTATCTAAAAATTTAATTAAAACTGTAATAAAACTATAAAATAGTTGTAAAATATTTCGGTTTATTAAAATGGATATTATTTTCGCCGCATCAAAAAAACCACATCCATGACCAACACTCGCTTTCAGGCTTTAAGCAAGGTTGCCGATAATCAGGTAACCGAAATTGAAGCCCCTGGAAATAAAATTTCCGACTTCTATGCAATCAATGTATTTACTGACGACATAATGAAAAGCTATTTGTCAAAAGATGCTTTTGACATTGTGATGCTTGCTATAAAATCAGGAAACAAGATTGACCGCGCCACCGCCGAACAGGTTGCAACCGGAATGAAATCGTGGGCAATGAGTCGTGGAGTTACACATTACACACACTGGTTTCAACCATTAACCGGCGCAACTGCCGAAAAGCACGATGCTTTTTTTCAGCAAACAGCAACCGGAAAAGGAATGGAAATATTTGATGGCAATGCTTTGGTGCAGCAAGAACCTGATGCCTCTAGTTTCCCGAGTGGGGGTTTGCGGGTAACATTTGAAGCAAGAGGATATTCAGCATGGGATCCAAGCAGTCCTGCTTTTATTATGGATACTGGCAACAGCAAAACACTTTGCATTCCAACCATATTTGTTTCGTACAATGGCGAGGCACTTGATTACAAAGCTCCATTATTAAAATCGCTACAAGCTTTAGAAACCGCAGCTGTTGAAGTGTGTCATTACTTCGATAAAAATATTACGAGAGTAACTCCAACACTCGGATGGGAACAGGAATATTTTTTGGTGGATGAAGCATTGTATGAAGCTCGACCTGATTTAGTGGCTTCTGGCAGAACATTATTCGGTCACAGTTCGGCCAAAGGTCAGCAGTTAGATGACCATTATTTCGGTTCCATACCTGAGCGTGTTCAGGCATACATGGTGGATTATGAAAACGAATGTTACAAACTCGGTATTCCATTAAAGACCCGTCACAATGAGGTTGCTCCTTCGCAATTTGAATGTGCTCCGTTTTTTGAAGAAGTAAATATTGCCATTGATCACAATCAGTTGCTCATGGATTTGATGGACAGAGTTGCACGCCGGCATAAGTTGCGTGTGCTGTTGCACGAAAAACCATTTGCAGGAGTGAACGGTTCAGGTAAGCACAACAACTGGAGCATGGCAACCGATACCGGAAAAAATTTATTGAGTCCGGGCCGCACACCAAAAACAAATTTCATGTTCCTCACTTTTTTTGTTAATACAATTAAAGCAGTTGAAGAACATGCTGATTTATTGCGCGCTGCAATTGCAAGCGCAGCAAATGATTTCAGACTTGGGGCTAACGAAGCACCTCCTGCAATCATCAGTGTTTTTATAGGAAGTTATTTAACCGAAGTGTTGAATGAAGTAGAAAAGAGAGTGAAGAAGGGAAACTTAGATGAAGCCGATCATCAGTTATTGAAACTGGATATTCATAATAAGATTCCTGATTTGATGTTGGATAATACTGACCGAAATCGCACATCGCCATTCGCATTTACCGGAAATAAATTTGAAGTGCGCGCTGTTGGTTCTTCAGCCAATTGCAGTTCAACCATGACTGTGTTAAACACAATTGTTGCTGATCAATTAAAGAAATTTAAAATAGAAGTTGATGGATTAATGAAGAGCGGCGAAACAAAAGATTCCGCCATACTGAAAGTGCTGCAACAATACATTACCTGCAGCAAGCGAATTTGTTTTGAAGGAAATAATTACAGTGATGAGTGGGAGAAGGAAGCAAAGAAACGCGGACTCAATAATGTTAAAACAACTCCGTACGCATTGGATTTTTATGTGACTGAAAAAGCAATTAAGGTGATGACCGAAAATAAAGTTTTCAGTCACAAAGAAATTGAAGCGCGCCACGAAATTGAACTGGAGAAGTACATGAAAATGGTGCAGATAGAAAGCCGCATGATGGGAGAGGTGGCAATGACTTATATAATTCCATCAGCCATGCGCTACCAGCAACAACTTGCACAATCCATTCAAACTGCAGAAGCAATGGGTGTGAAAGAAAAAAACTTAAAAGTCCAGAAAGATTTATTGAACGATGTAGCCGAGCACATTTCTGTAATCATTAAAGAAGTGGACGACATGACCGAGGCACGGAAAAAAGCAAACGAGATTGAAGATGCCCGCGATAAAGCCATTGCCTACTGCGAAAAAGTTAAACCTTTCTTTGATGAAATCAGGTATCATGCTGATAAATTAGAATTGGTGGTGAGTGATGATTTATGGTCGCTGCCAAAATACAGAGAGATGCTGTTTCTGAGATAGTTTAAATTTTATTATTACAAAATTCCGGAAGAGTCGCTTTGATATTGATGAGCGGCTCTTCTGTTTTTTTTGAAGCATTATTATTGATGAAACTTATAATAATTATTTCCTCCATATAAAATAATTCAGAAAGAAATTAGTTTTAACAGATTATAAAATCAACATCATGAAAAAAATAATTTTCATTTTATCAGGATTATTTCTTTTTGCAAATTCATTTTCGCAAACAAAACCCAAAGCTCCTGTGGATATGTACTTTGTTCCTTCAGGTTCGCTTGAAATAAAAGATGACACTGCGGTAAATAAAATTTCAGTGCAGGGATTTTTTATGAGCAACGAAATTACCAATAAACAATACCTGACTTTTCCTTTCCAGTACTTGACTGTTTCAGAAACTGATTCATTACGCTCTATTGCACAAACGCAGGTTCGCATTGGTGGCAGGTCAGTATATCTTGCTGAAAGTATTTTGTTTGAATACTATCATCCTATTGATGCTGAGGTATCGGCACGAAAAGAAATGGAAGATGAAAAAATAATTGATACCTATACCATTTACCCAAACCCTAATTCGGGGATTTGCTTCCTCCATAAGAATATTAAATCAAATTTAATTCTGTATGTACTTGATATTACCGGAAGAGAAATCTCAAGTAAAAAAATAACAAACGAATTTGAAGTAATTGATTTGAACCAACTTTCTTCAGCCACATATATTTTAAAACTTACTGACGAAAATAAAACGCTTGTTGGAGTTGAAAAAATAAACCTGATAAAATGAGAAAAATTATTTTTCTCATTTCGTTTCTGATTACATCCATTTGCGCTACGGCGCAAATGGATGCTAATTGGTTATGGGGTGATTCGCTTGGAATAAAATTTAGTTCTGGCACTATCATTCCAATTGAAAGCTCAATAAAAACAGTTGAATCCGCTGCAAGTATTTCTGATTCATCTGGAAACTTGTTGTTTTATTCTGATGGGCAGCATGTTTATAATAAATTAAATCAATTAATGGATAATGGAGATAGTTTAATTAACGGTCAATTAAATAGTGGTGGTAATACTATAACTAATGGAACGATAATAATTCCATTTCCTGATAATATTAATTTATATATTTTGTTTCATTTAAACTCGCTTCAAAATAATTTTCCTGGGCTCTATTATTCAATAATTGATATTTCATTAAATGGAGGATTAGGGGAAGTAACATTAAAAAATCAAGCACTCATTAATTTTCCGACTGACTCATTGCACTTGACTGAAAAGATTGCAATTACTCGTCATGCAAACGGAAGAGATTGGTGGATAGTGATTCATAAATTATGGACAAATGAATTTATAAAATTTCTTGCAACGCCAAGTGGAATTAATGGACCATATTATCAAAGTTCTGGTCGAATAATGAATGTTAGTTTTTTGGGAGAAATGATTTTTAATAATGAAGGCAACCAGTTAGTAAATGTAGGGCCTACCGGATTAATTGACTTATTTGATTTTGACCGTTGCACTGGAGAATTATCAAACTATAAAAACCTCGGCTCAACAATTTACCCTGATAATGTTGATACGAATTATTTTTATGGAGCGGCTTTTTCGCCGGATGATTCAAAAATATATGTCGCTGCATCTGGTAAAGGAATTATACAATTCAGTAACTTTTCTTTTTCAGACACATCTCTTAATTATATAAAAAAATGGATTGTTTTTCATCAAACTTCAATTGAAATTAATTATGGTCAACTTGAATTAGCGCCGAATGGTAAAATATATATCACAAGATTCGTCTCTGATACAACAGGTTATGGATTTGATAGCATTAACGAATTTCTTGCCGAGATTGCTTTTCCGAATTTAGATTTTCCTTTTTGTCAATACAATTTATTTGGGCAATGGTTATTTAATGAAAGTTTGAATTTTAGTTATGCTTCTTCTTTATCATATTCTCCAAATTATAATTTGGGTGCTTTAGATGGCAGTGCTTGTGATACATTAGGATTAGAAGTTAAAGAAATTATGAATAAAAAAAATGAAGTAAATATTTATCCAAATCCGGCTTGCGATAAGATAATGATAAAGAGTTTTGATATTGAATCAATAACTGTATTCAATTTACTTGGTCAACAAAAAATAAAACACAACTATAAAAACGAAAAAGAAATTGAATTGCATTTGAATAATCTTTCATCAGGAATTTACATTGTAGAAATTGAAACTGCCAATAGAGTTTTTAGAGAAAAATTTATAAAGGAATGATGAGAAATAAAAAATTCGTTAACTCAAAAAAGCGTGTTGATGAAAACACCAGACTTGGGCACGAGCGTGTTTAATATTTGTTAAAAGTTAAAAATGTGGAACACCAACATGAGCTAAATAGCTGATAACTTTTTCTAAAACTCAATCCTATAAGCACCATACGGAAAAACACCTAACTGATATTCGGTCAGAATATTTTTTATTCCGGTATTATAACTCTGTTGTAAAATATTTTTTGTACCGAATACATTTTCGCAAACCGCAATAATGCTGTGTGTAGCGTGCTTTGTATTCATTCGGAAACCAATTTTAACATCGAAGCGCCAGTAGTCTGGTAACTGTTTACTCCATGCTTTTGAATCTATTAATACTTCATCATTAAAAAATTGTGATGCTGCTAAGTCTATTGGTGTGTATCGTCTTCCTCCTGCAATCGTGTATTTTAAATCAAACGAGAGCGCCTGGTTTTTATTTTTTCCATACTTGAATTCGTAACCAACCAATGTATTTAAAACATATTGCCCGTTGAATTTTGTGTCTCTCAAAACATGATCACTTCCGGTGTATTTTGATTCGAACAAAGAAGTGGTGACCAGAAAATAATAATGGTTGCTGAAAAATTTTTCTAATGTGAATTCCGCTCCGTAGTTGTAACCTGTTCCTTTATTTACAAGCGAATCAACATTCGGAAAACCATAATCGCCTCCCATATTGATGGCGGAGTAACTGCTGCTGTCGTTACCTTTTACAGGTACATCATACAGGTACTGATAATACACTTCAGTTTTCAACCGGAAGTTTTTTATGAAATTGAAATCGTATCCCGCAATCAAGTGATGCGATTTCATTAAGCCCAGATTCAGATTCGAAGTTGTGTAGGTATGCGTTGCAGTATCATATAATTCAAAAAAATAAACCATGAGCGGCATGGTTTGACTGTGCATTCCATAACCGAACGAAAGTTGATTGTGTTCGCCCATTTTATAATTGAAACCAATGCGAGGTTCAATTGCGAAACTTCCATTCAATAAAAAATCTTCGAAGTGAATTCCTGTGTTCAAAACCATTTTATCGCTGAACCGATGCTGCCAGTGTGTGTATGCCTGCACCATTCCGGTGTTGCCATTATTTTTTATCAGGTCAATCATGCTGTGTTCAGTGGGCCAGTAACTTTGCTCGTGGTAATTGAAAAACTGGTAGGAATAGTTTGCACCAATCTTCAGCAGGTTTTTTTCGTTGAATTTTTTTGAGATAAAATATTCACCTGTTGCATTGCCATCACTTGAATTGTTATCATAAGTGCGGCTTTTCAAATTATCAATTCCTAAAGTATCTACCATTACATGCAGCAATGCGGTGCCGCCTGATAGTGTGAGTTTGCTGTAAGTATTGGTGTTAAAAAAGTGTGTGTACGAAATTCCTGCAGCAGCCATCTTGGTACCATATACAATATCTTCACCTTTCGATACAAATTGCCAGTCGGTGGAGTCGCGCTGGCTATCGAGCAACGAAATTTTACTCATGCCGCCAATTCCGAAAACGGAAATGATATCTCTGTTTGATGAAGGAAAATTTAAAATAAAAGTAGCATCCTGATAAGTTGGAATTCCTGAAACACCAAAGCTGATTCCGAGTAAGTTGAAGAGCGCAAATGTTGAGTACCGATAACTGACTAAGTAACTGCCCTTGTGATTTTTATTGAACGGACCTTCAGCACCCAATTCCAAACCATTGATGCCGAACATGCCGGTGAATTCGTGGTGCTCATTGTTTCCGCGGCGCAATTTTAAATCGAAAACGGCAGCGGTTTTATTTCCATATTCTGCCGGAAATGCACCGGTTAAAAAATCAGAACTCGCCAGTAAATTATTATTGAGCATGCTCATTGGTCCGCCGGTTGCACCCTGTCCGCTGAAATGATTTGGGTTTGGAATTTCAACCCCTTCCAGTTTCCACAAAACCCCACTCGGCGAATTGCCTCGAACAATAATATCGTTGCGTGTATCATTCGCACTCACCACTCCTGCATAGTTGGCAGCCATGCGACTGGGGTCGGCGCGGGTTCCTGCATAACGCCAGGTTTCTTCGGGTTGAAAATTGCGACCGCTGATGCTGATTAAATCGTTGTTTGTTTTATCTCGATTCCGATTGGAGAAAACAGTGATCTCCTGACCTTGAATAATTTTTTCCTGCATTTCAATAGTCAGAATTATTTCTTTACCAGATGATAAAACAATATTGCTCAGCACCACATCTTCGTAACCGAGATACGATGCTTTAATGGTGTATCTTCCCAATGGAACTTTATCAAGTTTAAATTTCCCGAGTTCATCACTGATGCTTCCGATAACAGGATTTGTTTCAACGGCAATAATTGTTGCGCCGGTAAGTGGAGCCTTACTGTCCTTATCTACCACCGTTCCGCGAATGGTTTGCGTGAGTGTTTGCGAAATGCACTTCGATGAACTCAGTGTGACAAGTAAGAATAAAATGAGAAAAGAGAAAATGAAAATGAGTCGCATAAGAATAAAAGCAATGGGCGCAATTTATAAAAGAGAAAATGGTTGTGTGATGATTGTGGTCAATAAAAAATAATTGCCGGTGAAAAATATTTTCTCACCATCTCATCATTCCACCCTACTTTTAATACCTGATTACTAAATCTGGTTTATGAAAGTACATACATTCAAAGAAAAGTTAGCGCAGTACATTACAATGTCTGCTGCCTTTCTTGCAGCAAATGCTGAAAAAGCTGATGCGCAGATTATGTACACCGATGTGAATCCTGACATTGTGATACAAAATGGTTTCTTCAATTTGGATTTGAATAATGATGGGGTGGCGGATTTTAAATTAGAACAACACTCGCAAAATCTATGGGGTAATCTTTTACATTTCACTTTTGAGAATAATTATTGTTTAAATAATAATGAAGCAATGGAAAATATCTACTATCCTAATTTTCCATATCCACTTCTGGGAGGAGTTGCGATTAATCAAAATCAAATTTTTGGAAACGGAAGTGTTTTAGCATTTAGAAGCATACATAGTACATCATCTACAAATGGTCAGTATGCTACAAGTACCAACTATGAGGGGTATTTTGGATTATTTGGAATTAATAATCAATATTTAGGTCTAAAACTCTTTTCAAATGGTAATACCTACTATGGTTGGGCAAGATTGGATGTAAATATTTTAACTTCTAATATAATTATAAAAGATTATGCTATTAATCTAACTCCTGATTCATCAATTAATGCTGGTCAAGTCAATGGGTGTATAATAAATAATAATATAACAATGACTCCTGACCCTTCCATTGGAAATGTCAATTGGATTTGCAATAATGATTCATTACAATTATCAATTCACAATGTAAATGGATATTCTTTTCAATGGAGTAATAATAATCAGATAATTTCAGGAGCGAATGATTCTACATTTAATGCATCAATTTCAGGCAACTACGGTGTGTTTGTGTCCAATAGTAGTTGTATTTATTTTTTCAATAATATTCAGATAGATACATTGCCCGCAAGTCCTCCAATCACTAATTTTATTACACCGGAACATTGTAATCACTCTGATGGCAGTATAACAGCAAATATCAATGGGGGTATAAATAGTAATACATTTTTATGGAATACCGGTGAAACCACACAAACTATTAATAACCTATCGGCGGGTTTATATATAGTTACTGTTACTACTTGCAATGGATTAACTCAAACCGATTCAGCTTTTATTCCTAATCTCCCCGGTCCTGTTTTAACTGAGAATCATGCTGGTGCTTGCGGATCTCATCTTGGTACTATACAAATTAATGTGGCTGGAGGTATGGCTTGGAATCAATTTCAATGGAGCACAGGATCAACAAACTGGGAGATTTATTTAATGCCTGCAGGCAGTTATACTGTTACAGTAACCGATATATATAATTGTTCAACAATAATGCAGGTTACAATTCCTGACATAACTCCAGTACTTTCTGCAGTTACAGATTCAATCTGTACTCCAAATAACGGGTACATTGATTTGTCGGTTTCTGGTGGAGCTTCAGGTTACTATTATATTTGGAATACTGGAGCGGGTACTCAAGATTTAACAGGATTGAATGCAGGTATTTATTCAGTAACGGTTACGATTCCTCAATTTGGATGCCCCGCTGTTTTAGATGTTTCGTTAAACAATAGTGTTCCATCACCCACTATAAGTTTTATTCAGCATTTTCTTTTATCTTCATATACAGGAAGGAATCAGTGGTATCTTGACTATCTCAATAATCCTTTAGCAGGAGATACTTTAAATTACTTGTTTCCTTCTTTGGGTGGTAATTATATCGTTGAAGCTATTTACCCAAATGCCTGCTCAAATTTTTCTGCTCCATATTTATTTTGGCCAACAGGTATTATAGAAAATGAAAACATTCCATTTGTTTCAATTGCAACTTACAATAAAAAACTACTGTTCCACATCAGCGATAATTCACTCATCGGCAAACAGATAGAAATTGTAAACGAGTTAGGTCAGTTGGTAACAACCGTAACTGTCATCAATCAAAATCCCGAAGCAGATTTATCGGCACTGCCCGCAGGCATTTATTTCTTCCACATCCGCAGCAAACAAAAATATTTCAGCGGTAAGTTTTTTATAGAGTAAAATATTTTCGTGTAACAAAATTTCCATCCGCCAAGGCAGGATGGAAATTCTAAGTATTCAGCTTTCATATTTCCAATCAAGTCGCAATGCTGCTGAATCAAAGTTTACATCAACTGACTTCCAACTCCCAACTTCCAGCCTCAAAAACTAGCAATTCCCCTCCCTTTAACTTTCACTTTTATATTTCAATCATTTCAATACATTTGTACCCCCTTAGAAAAACCTGCCAGTGAACCCGTTTCGTGAGTTTGATATAGCATTTGTTGGATTAAAACCGGGGAAGCACAGGTTTCACTACGACATTGACAGTGCATTTTTTGAGCTCTTTGAACACTCGCCTGTAAGCCGCGCCAAGGTTAGCGTTGACCTGGATTTTGACAAGAAGAATTCGTTCTTTCTTCTCACCTTTCAGGTGTCCGGAACCATACATGTTGCGTGCGACCGATGTGCCGATGAAATTGATTTTCCCATTGATGCCGATTACCCGCTCGTGGTGAAATTTGATGAACATCGTGAAGAAATTAACGACGATAGCTTTGCTGATGTGGTGTACATTAAGCATTCAGAAGCTGTTTTCAATGTTGGTCAGCTCATTTATGAATTCATCATTCTGAGTGTGCCATTGGGAAGAATCAGTTGCGAAAGTGTTCCATCAAAAGGAAAGTGTAATAAAGAAACTTTGAAATTGTTAAGCCACCTTAGTCCCGAGTCGGACCACCAACCCGACCCGAGATGGGATTCATTAAAAAAAATTAAAAACAAGTAAACATGCCAAATCCAAAACGACGACACTCCCGCACCCGCCGCGACAAAAGAAGAGGACACGATAAAGCAGTTGAACCAACTGTTTCTATTGACCAGACTACGGGTATGCCTCACCTCCGTCATCGTGCGCACTGGAATGAAGACAAGCTTTATTATAAAGGCAATGTCATTCTGGATAAATCAGCAGCATCATAATTCTAACCAAAGCATCTCCGTCTAACACACCATGCGACTGGGAATAGATGCAATGGGTGGCGATTTCGCCCCGTTGGAATGCATTAAAGGAGCAAAACTCTTTTGCCAGGAAAATAATTCAGGCAAGTACGAGTTGGTTCTTTTCGGTGATGAAAATCTTATGCGCCCCATGATTGAATCGGTGGGCGGATTGGATGGCTGCATTTCCATTGTACATACAACAGAAGTTATTGAAATGAGCGAGTCGCCCACACGGGCACTTGCTTCAAAACCTAACAGCAGCATTGCAGTTGGGTTTCAACATTTAAAAGAAGGAAAGATTGATGCATTTGCCAGCGCCGGAAATACCGGAGCCATGTTGGTGGGTGCCATGTATTCGGTAAAAACTATTCCCGGAGTTATTCGTCCTGCTATCTCTACTTTGGTTCCGCACGAAAACGGTAAGACCGGTTTGTTGTTGGATGTTGGAGTCAATGCTGATTGTAAACCTGAAATGTTAAATCAGTTTGCAATACTTGGCGCCTTATATCAGAAGTATGTATATCATGTTGAGAATCCAAGAGTGGCTTTGATGAATATTGGGGAGGAAGAAGGCAAGGGAAACAAACTCGCACTTGAAACTTATTCGTTATTAAAAGAGAACGATAAAATAAATTTCATTGGCAATGTGGAAGGACGAGATATGTTTTTGGATAAAGCTGATGTGATGGTGACAGATGGTTTCACAGGAAATATTATTTTGAAAATGGGTGAATCATTTTACGATTTGATTAAAGCAAGAAAAATACACGACGAATATTTCGATTCATTCAATTATGAAAATCACGGTGGCTCGGCCATTCTCGGCGCAAATGCACCGGTGATTGTTGCGCATGGAATTTCAAATGCCATAGCTTTTAAAAGTATGATTGGTCTCACCCGCGAAGTAGTGGAAAGCAATCTGATAAATAAATTCAAGGAGGCATTCATTAACAATCAAATCCTTCAGGATTAAAGAATCCTCCAGCCGATGCAAAAAACCAGAGCAGCCATTACAGGAGTTCAGGGATATGTTCCCGAATATGTTTTAACAAATGCTGAACTGGAAAAAATGGTTGATACCACTGATGAGTGGATTACCTCACGCACCGGAGTGAAAGAAAGAAGAATTTTAAAAGGCATTGGTCTCGGTACTTCTGATATGGGAAAAGAAGCTGTGCTTGGTTTGTTAAAAAAAACAAATACCAATCCGCTTGATGTTGATTTGATTATTTGTGCAACTACTACACCCGACATGCAATTTCCCGCAACAGCAAATATCATCGCTGACAAGTGTGGATTGAAAAGTGCTTTTGGTTTCGATATCAATGCAGCATGTTCAGGATTTATTTATGCATTGCGAACTGCTTCACAATTCATTGAAGCAGGAAGTGCAAAAAAAGTAATAGTAGTTGGTGGCGATAAAATGTCATCCATCATTGATTACAGCGACCGTCAAACCTGCGTGATTTTTGGTGATGGTGCCGGAGCAGTTTTATTGGAACCGAATAATGAAGGTCTTGGAATTATGGATGCAGTGCTTGGTAGTGATGGAGCAGGTCGTGTTCACTTGCATCAGAAGGCCGGTGGAAGCGCGATGCCCGCAAGTGCTGAAACAGTAGAGAAAAAATTGCACTATGTGTATCAGGAAGGTCAGGCGGTTTTCAAATTCGCGGTGACTAAAATGGCTGATGCCGCAGAAGAAATAATGAAGCGCAACAACTTACACAGCGATGATGTTGCATGGCTCATTCCGCATCAGGCGAATAAAAGAATTATTGATGCGACTGCAAAAAGAATGGGATTGGATGATGCGAAGGTGATGATAAACATTGACCGTTACGGTAACACCACCAACGGAACCATTCCGATTTGCATGTGGGAATGGGAAAAGAAAATGAACAAGGGCGACAACATTGTACTCGCTGCATTCGGCGGTGGATTTACATGGGGCGCGGTTTATATGAAGTGGGCTTATGACAGTAAGCAGTAGGCAGTATTCAGTAGGCATTTTGCTAGTATGAATACTAATAAACCAATCAACAATTAATCTGAAATCTGAAATCATAAATCTGAAATCAATAAAATGGCAAACACAACCGACATAAAGAAAGGATTAACAATTGAACTGAATAAAGACCTGTGGACCATTGTTGACTTTCAGCATGTAAAACCCGGAAAAGGCGGAGCATTTGTTCGCACCAAACTGAAAAGTTTAACAAGCGGTAAAGTGGTTGATAATACTTTTAACAGTGGTGAATCATTAACTCTTGTTAGCATTGAAAGAAGAAAACACCAATTCCTGTATAAAGATTTGACCGGATATAATTTCATGGACAATGGAACATTCGAACAGGTAACTCTTGCCGAAGAAATGATTGATGGATATGAATTTTTAAAAGAAGGTCAGGAAGTTGAAATTATTTTTCAAGCCGATAACGACCGCATCCTCGGGTGCGATTTACCCTTGTTTGTGTTCCTGGATGTAACTTATTCTGAGCCTGGTTTGAAAGGAGATACTGCAAACATGCCAATGAAAAATGCAACTCTGGAAACGGGTGCAATCATTCAGGTTCCACTGTTTGTTGAATCAGGAACCAAAGTGAAAGTTGATACGGTGAAGAAGGCTTATGTAGAGCGGGTGACCACCGGAAATTTCCGCGGTTAATTTTTTTTGCTGATATAAATTTCATTCCGAAAAATTTCCTTTCAAAAAAAATCACTACTTTTTTATCAAACACTTTCTATATTTCGTTCATCAAATCAGAAAAAATCTCCATCATGGATATTAAAGACATACAGGAACTCATCAAGCAGGTTAATAAATTGAACCTTGCCGAAGTCACTATTGAGAAGAAAGATATCAAATTAACGATCAGAACACACGAACCCGGCATTCCTTCTACTTATACAATGATGCCGCAACAGGTGATGCCTGCAGCAGCTTCACAACCGGTTACAATTCCGGCAACCTCAACACCACAACAAGTTGCTGATGCCGCAGATGCAAAAGCCGCTGCAATTGCCGAAGCAAATCTGGTAACTATAAAATCTCCAATGATTGGAACTTTCTATCGCGCATCGGGTCCTGATAAACCGGCATGTGTGAATGTTGGCGACGAAATAAAAATAGGTTCAGTGCTTTGCATTATTGAAGCAATGAAATTATTCAACGAAATAGAATCAGAACACACCGGTCGCATTGTAAAAATATTAGTAGAGAATGCGAAGCCCGTTGAATATGACCAACCGCTTTTTCTGATTGAACCAATGTAATTTGATAAATTTTTTTTGAGAAGGAAAAATATTCAAATCATCAAATTACTAAATCATCAAATAAGCATTTCATGTTTAAAAAGATTTTAATCGCAAACAGAGGAGAAATTGCATTGCGCATTATTCGCACCTGCAAGGAGATGAACATTCGCACAGTTGCGTTGTACTCCACCGCCGACCGTGAAAGTCTGCATGTAAAATTTGCTGACGAAGCTGTTTGTATTGGTCCACCGAAAAGTTCTGAAAGTTATTTGAATATGGCGCGAATCATGAGTGCCGTTGAAATTACCGGCGCCGATGCCATTCATCCCGGTTATGGTTTCTTAGCAGAGAATGAAAAGTTCGCGGAAATATGCGCAGAATATGGAGTGAAATTTATTGGTCCCACTGCAAGCATGATTGCACGGATGGGAGATAAAATCAGTGCGAAGGAAACCATGAAAAAAGCAGGAGTTCCTGTTATTCCAGGCAGCGAAGGTTTGCTTACTGATTTAAAAGAGGCAAAAAAAATAGCGAAAAAAATTGGCTATCCAGTAATTATAAAAGCAACTGCGGGTGGGGGTGGAAAAGGAATGCGCATTGTTCGTGAAGAAAATGAATTGGAAGAGTCATGGGCAAAAGCAAGACAGGAAGCAGGCGCATCATTCGGAAACGATGGTGTGTACATGGAAAAATACATTGAAGAACCACGGCACATTGAAATACAGGTTGCAGGCGATCAATACGGAAAAGCATGTCACTTATCAGAGCGCGATTGTTCAATACAGCGCAGGCATCAAAAGTTATTTGAAGAATCTCCATCTCCATTTATGACTGATGAGTTGCGAACCAAAATGGGTGATGCTGCTATTAAAGCATGTAACGCGATCAGTTACGAAGGTGTTGGAACAATAGAATTTCTCGTTGACAAGTATCGGAATTTTTATTTCATGGAAATGAATACACGAATTCAGGTTGAGCACACTGTTACCGAAGAAGTAATCAATTATGATTTAATAAAAGAGCAAATCAAAATTGCGAACGGCGAACCAATATCAGGTAAAAATTATATTCCTGCAATGCATGCCATTGAGTGCCGCATAAATGCTGAAGACCCATACAACGATTTTCGGCCGTGCCCCGGAAAAATCACCAACCTGAATACTCCCGGTGGTCATGGTGTTCGTATTGACTCACATATTTATGCGGGATATACTATTCCCCCATATTATGATTCCATGATTTCAAAAATTATTACAGTTGCCCAAACCAGATTGGAAGCTATTGAAACCATGGAGCGTGCATTGAGTGAATATGTTATTGAAGGCATAAAAACCACCATTCCATTTCATCAACAACTGATGAAGAACAAAGATTTCCGTGAAGGGAATTTCACTACTGCTTTCATGAATACTTTTCAACTGAAATAAATCAGTAGACAGTAGGCAGTTTACAGTAGGCAGTTTTTGCAACTTTTAAATAAGCAGGCAGTTTTTTTCTTTCATAATTTTTATTTTTCTTAATGAATACTTTTCGTGATTTGATTGTTTATCAAAAAGGTTTTCTTCTTTCCATGGAAATATTCAATCTCTCAAAAGGGTTTCCATCTGAAGAAAAATATTCTTTGATAGACCAAGTGCGAAGGTCTTCCCGTTCAACTTGCGCTTGCATTGCTGAAGCTTACAGAAAAAGATTGTTCGAAGCACATTTCATCAGCAAATTATCAGATGCTGACATGGAAAATACTGAAACGCAAGTCTGGCTGGATTTTTCAATGGCATGTAAATACATTTCTAAAATTACTTATAACGAAATAATAAAAAAGTCAGAAGAAGTTGGAAAACTAATTGGATACATGATGAATAATCCAGCTAAATTTCAAAACTCATTTCAAAAAAATTATCAGAAGAAAAAATAATTATGGAAAATATTTCTGCATATTTTATTATAGCAATAAACAACTGCCTACTGCTTACTGTAAACTGCCTACTAAATTCTGCCTACTGACTAATGCACGACCATCCACACAACGAAGAACATTTTAAGAGTTCCGAAATGGTTCGGGATATTGTAATTGGTATGGCTGATGGATTAACCGTTCCGTTTGCATTGGCTGCCGGTTTGAGTGGCGCAGTACATGACAACTCAATAATTATTACTGCAGGCATTGCAGAAATTGTTGCAGGTAGTATTGCTATGGGATTGGGTGGATACCTTTCAGCGAAAACTGAATCAGACCATTATCAGGCTGAGCTGAAACGGGAATATCATGAAGTAGAAAAAGTGCCGCACAAAGAGAAAGAAGAAATTCATGAAGTGCTGGAAGCTTACGGAATAAGTGAAGCAACAAGAATAAAAGTGGCTGATGAATTAGCACTCGATAAAGACAAGTGGGTTGATTTTATGATGAAGTATGAATTGGGTTTGGAACAACCTGATGATAAGCGAGCAGGCAAGAGTGCCGCAAATATTTCCATCTCTTACATAGTTGGCGGATTTATACCACTCACTGCTTATTTCTTTACCTCACATCCGCACGATGGATTAATTTATTCAGCCATCATCACACTCGTAGCATTATTTATTTTCGGATATTTTAAAAGCAAGGCAACCGGTCAGTCTCCATTATCAGGAGCATTGCGCACCACTTTGATTGGAGCATTAGCAGCTGCTGCAGCTTTTGGTATTGCTTCGTTGATTAAGGTTTGATTTTTCAAAACATAGAGTTTTGCAGAAGCAGCATTTTAAAAGTAAGAAAGCCATCCTCGATGAGAATGGCTTTCTTTTTTAATTGTATTTTAATTCGAATTACGGCTTATTAAAAAGCTTTTTACTTAATGCTAAAGGCTTTTTTCACCTTGGCCACATAATCCAGTTTCTCCCAGGTAAACAATTCAACTTTCATGGTTTTAGTGCGGCCATCAGGCTGGCTGAAGGTTTTTGTCACAACTTCATTCTTGCGACCCATGTGACCATAGCTTGCAGTTTCAGAATAAATAGGGTTGCGCAATTTCAATCGGGTTTCAATTGCATAAGGACGCATGTCAAATAGTGTTTCAACAATGCGGCTTATTTCACCATCAGTCATTTTCACTTTAGCAGTACCATATGTATCAACAAAAATCCCCATTGGCTTTGCAACACCGATTGCATAGGAAACCTGAACTAATATTTCATCGCACACACCAGCTGCAACCATGTTCTTTGCAATGTGTCTTGTGGCATACGCGGCAGAGCGGTCAACTTTTGAAGGATCTTTTCCTGAGAAAGCACCACCACCGTGCGCACCTTTACCACCATAAGTATCAACAATAATTTTGCGACCAGTAACACCTGTATCGCCATGCGGGCCACCAATTACAAACTTACCGGTCGGGTTTATGTGATATTGAATCTTGTTGTTGAACAAGTGCTTGTACTTCGGATATTTTTTTATTACACGCGGAATCAGAATTTCAATTATGTCTTTCTTGATTTTCGCAAGCATTTTCTCATCGTTCTTATCAAAATCATCGTGCTGCGTGCTTATAACTATTGCTTCAATGCGCGAAGGTTTTCCGTTATCATCATATTCTAATGTCACCTGGCTTTTGGCATCTGGGCGCAGGTATTTTATTTCTTTATCTTCACGACGAATGGCTGCAAGTTCAATTAATAATTTATGAGCAAGGTCTAAAGGCAGCGGCATATAATCAGCAGTTTCGTTAGATGCATAACCAAACATCATCCCCTGATCGCCGGCGCCCTGATCCATTTTGTTTTTGCGCTCCACGCCGCGATTAATGTCATCACTTTGTTCGTGTATGGCTGAAAGAATTCCGCAGGAGTTTGCTTCAAACATATACTCACTCTTGGTGTAACCGATGCGCACAATTACATCGCGCGCAATCTTCTGCACATCTAAATAAGTTTTCGATTTCACTTCGCCGGCAAGTACCACTTGACCGGTAGTTACTAAAGTTTCACAAGCCACTTTCGAACTCGGATCGAAAGCCAGAAAGTTATCAATCAACGCATCTGAAATCTGGTCAGCCACTTTATCCGGATGACCTTCCGATACAGATTCTGAAGTAAACAAATAAGCCATTGAATTTATTTTTGTTTTTGAGGTCGCAAATGTAAAAATGTAAGCTCAACTTGTATGAGTTGCCTTCATTTATTGTTGCATGGATTACTGAAACTGAAATGCAGAATGAATTTCTGAGGTGTACTCCACTTACATACAAAAGCCATCTCGCTTTTAAGCAGATGGCTTTTGCACTTTTAAAATTCGTATGAAATTGTTGTAGTGTAAATTACAGTTTAATAAATTTTTTATTAACTGTTTGAACACCATTCATTTTTATTTCAGCAAAATAAATTCCTGAAGCAATGCCTGAAATATCAAAAATGTCATGAGATACATTACTCAATGATGATTTTTCCAGTATGATTTTTCCAAGGTTATCTATAATTCTTATCGAATTAATCTTATTCGAGCCGCAGTTAATATTCAATTCATTTAATGCCGGAACAGGACTGATGAAAACAAATGCATCCTGTACAATATTGTTATTTATTGAAGTTCCGATACAGGCTTTTGGCTCAAGACCATGTGAATGAAAAAAGGGAGTAAAATCAGCAGCAGTTGATATTGGCCAAATATCCTGTTCAACAATTGAATGATCTGGAGCTATTAATATCATGGTTGGGAATGCGCCGATTCCATATGTGCTGGCAAATGTTTGCGGACCGGCCGATGCACTACCTTGTGCTCCGCTAAAAGCTTGCGGATACCCTCCGGTTGCATTCATGTAAGTGCTTTCCCAGCTATGCATTACCGCATTATTATCGTCGCGGTTAATTGAAATAAAATGAACTTCTGCATTTGGTCCATTGCAGCCATAAGTATTAAATGCAGTCCACAATTTTGGAGCACATAATTGACATGGTCCGCAGGTGGTAAACATGAAATCGATTAATACATATGAACCTGAGTTTAATGTGTTGAATAAATTAAAGGAATTACCGTCAATATCTGTGGCGGTAAAATCAACTGCAGTTGTCAGTGTTGTTTGTGCGACTGTTAACTGCGAACAAAACACAGTAACTAATAAAAAAGTAAAAATGTTTTTCATTGGTTTAATTTTTTTAAGCGTGAATGTTAAATGCTTATGCGATTTTAAAACTATTATTTGAGATTAGCTAATCAAAAGAATTTACATTTAATAAGATTGGTCTGGCTCAGTTCTTTTAGCACTTAAAAAAACAGAAATATTTTTATATCAGTTTAAAACTGTATTGCATTTTTAAATGGCAATAATTTTTTTTCTTTCAATTAATTCCGAGATATAATTTGCAAAATATGGTGCCTGAATAATTCCCTTTGTTCCAAGCCCATTCAGCATAAACATGTTTTTATATTCCGAATGCTGCTTTGCAATTACCTCCCGGTTTTTTGTTGTTGGCCTGATTGCAGTTTGATGATTGATGATTTCAAATTCATCAGATAAAATATCGTTGACTTTATTTTTTATTTCAGATCTTCCGGATGGAAGCAATTGCTCATTATCGTTATTCCATAAATATGTTGAACCTGCTTTAACAGTTTCATCATTCGTTGGTATTAAGAAGCAACCATTTCGTTTCAGGATTTTTAGGTTTCCATGATTGGCATATTTCAGAGTAATCATATCTCCTTTACATGGTACTATATTTTCATTTTCAAAGAACGGATTTTTCTGTTTTTGATATCCTTCACAGAAAATAATATTCGTGAATTCAAAATCACCGTAACAAAAAACTTCATTCTTAATTTCAAGTTCATCATATTTAAAATCTGCCATCGAAAAACAATGGCTCGCCGATAAATAATTTCGATAAGAATCCAACATTAATGCACAATCAATCCACCCCGAATTTTTTATTTCAATTGCTCCATGTTCTTGTTTTATATTTTCAATAGATGAAGTATTCAATTCTGTTTGGGCACTGAAATTTTCATCATGCATTCGCAACAGTGTTTCAGCTTTTTCATTTTCAGAATAAAACAGATGGTGAATATTTTCTTCGTGTAAAAACTCAACTCCCAATAATTTTTCCATCTGTCTGAAAGTGTCAATAGCAAATTTTTGTTTGCTGTACATTGCTTCATCAAAGGTTTTTCTTTTTCCGCTGATGGATGAAAACATACCTGCGGCAATTCTGCTTGCAGTATTTTTTTTTCCTGCATCAATCACCATTACTGATAAGCCTTTTTGTTGCAAATGAAATGCAACCATACTACCGGCAATGCCCTGACCGATGATGAGGCTGTTTATTTTTTTCATGTATTATTAATTGCAAAGATGAACATGAAAATTTTTAGTGTGTGGTTTGTATTATGTAATTCATAGCAGTGATGTGAATTGTTTTATGGATGTTGAGTGAGGTGATATGCAGTGTATATGAATCGAGGTGATGGTGTATAGTTATTGGAGATGGGGTGTAAACTAATTTGAAGCACAGTGTAAATCAATTTTCCATAGCGTGTAAACAATTTTCCATGCAGAGTAAACAACCCGGAAGCATAGTGTAAATCAGTTTGCCATAGCGTGTAAACTGATTTGAAGCACAGTGTAAACTAATTTGCCATACAGTGTAAACCAATGCGAAACGGAATTTGAGTAAAATTTCGTGTTTTAATAGGGTGATTGCTTTGGATAGTTTGCTTGATGATGTGATTCGATAAACTTCAGCATCACTCACTTCGCGAGAAAATAATTTTTATGAAAAAGTTGTAGTTGGGGAATATGTAAATACTTTGGCAGTAGAAAAATATTTGTCAACTTAATTCATCATTTGCCCTTATGAAAAAAGAACTGATACAGGAACTCTTTGAAAAATTTGAACAGGCATGTTATATATATAATGAAGTGGAATGCTGGAGTGCAAGAGAACTGCAAACGATTTTCAATTATACAGACTGGAGAAATTTTCTGAAAGTAATTGATAAAGCAAAAACCGCTTGTGAAACCAGCGGCGCTGAAGTTTCTTATCATTTCGTTGACATCAACAAAATGATAGACCTCGCTAAAGGGGCACAACGGGAAATTGAAGATGTTGCCCTCACAAGATATGCCTGCTACCTCGTGGCTCAAAACGGCGACTCTGGAAAAAGTGAAGTAGCATTTGCGCAAACTTATTTTGCCGTGCAAACAAGAAAGCAGGAAATTATTGAGCAACGAATTTTAGATACTGCAAGAGTTTCGGCAAGGGAAAAACTTTCAAAGAGCGAAAAGAAACTTTCGGGATTAATTTATGAAAGGGGTGTGGACGATAAAGGTTTTGCCATTATCCGCAGCAAGGGCGACACTGCGTTGTTTGGTGGTTTCAGCACTAATGATATGAAGCATAAGTTGCAGGTGCCGGGTAGCAGACCACTTGCCGATTTTTTGCCGACACTAACTATCAAAGCAAAAGATTTTGCTACCGAACTAACCAGTCATAACACGGTAGAGAAAGACCTGAAAGGAGAAAAACAAATAACCACCGAGCATGTAGAAAATAATATTGCTGTAAGAAGGATGCTGATTGAGCGCGGAGTGAAACCCGAACAATTACCGCCTGCCGAAGATGTAAAAAAATTGCAGCGAAAATTAGAAGGCGACGAAAAGAAAATGTTGAAGGATGCTAAAAAGAAAGAGAGCAGGAAAAAATTATAAGTACCACCTGTTGCAGGGTGTAACAGTTTTTGTGATGGAGGAACAACTCTCTCTATCTCTCTCCTTGATTACGACCTCATCCGCCTTCGGCACCTTCTCCCAAAGTGGAGAAGGGAAACGGCAGAAGGAATTTTTTCTGCGAGAGGACAGCCGCGCGGGTTTGCTTTGCACTGGTAAGGAACTCGGAATAGGAAAATTGGGTAAATGGTTTTTTGCAACTCATTTATTGCAGTTGCTTTTAAGCAACTGTTATTTATGATAGTATGAACTGGCTTTAGCCACATTTATTTTGCAAAGAATTGGAGTAGTGTGATGCTATTATGTTCAGCATCTGTTGTAACTTTATTCGCAAGACTTTTCTTTTTTCAATTGACCTCATGATTTTGCTGCGCAAAGTTGTTTTATAAAAAAGTCACTCCCGCTTGAGGCGGGACAGGTGCCAAAATCGTTTCTGCGATCGCTCCGCGCGCATAAACAGGCATCGCTCAACCTCTCTCTATCTCTCTCCTTGATTACAAGGCGAGAGGACAGCCGCGCGGGTTTGCTTTGCACAGGTAAGTAACTCGGAATAGGAAAATGGTGGAGTATGATGCTGACGGCATCGCATGTTTATAGAAAACAGATGAGAAATAAATTATGATGCTCCCGACAGGTGTGTCGGGATAAATTCCGGCATCACAGACTGAGCGAGAAAATAATTTTAATGGAAAAGTTGTAGTTGGGGAATATGTAAATACTTTGGCGCAAGAAATTATTTATGACTCAGAAACAATTAGAAGAACATTTATGGGGGGCGGCTAACATTCTGCGAGGGATGATTGATGCGGCGGATTTTAAGCAATACATTTTTCCATTGCTTTTTTTTAAGCGGGTTTCGGATTTGTGGGATGAAGAATTTGAAAATGCTTTTGTGGAATCGGCAGGTGATGCGAGTTACGCGGAGTTAGTGGAGAATCACCGGTTTCAGATTCCGAAGAATTGCCATTGGGAAGATGTGCGAAAAAAAACGGTTGATGTGGGTGCGGCTTTGCAAAAAGCATTGAGTGGGATTGAGAAAGCAAATTTTGACATGCTGCACGATGTGTTTGGTGATGCACAGTGGACGAACAAGCGCCGCATGAGTGATGAGAAAATGCTTGACCTGATTGAGCATTTCAGTAAACTGAAACTCAGTGTTGCCGAAGTGCCTCACGATATTATGGGTGAGGGTTATGAATACCTTATTAAAAAATTTGCTGATGACAGCGGACACACTGCTGCTGAGTTTTATACCAACCGCACTGTTGTGAAACTGATGACCATGATTACTGACCCGCAACCGGGTGAAAGTATTTATGACCCGACCTGCGGCAGCGGTGGAATTTTATTGAACAGTGCTTTGCACCTGAAAGAACAGAAAAAAGAATACCGCACTTTAAAATTATACGGGCAGGAACTGAACCTGATTACCTCTGCTATTGCGCGCATCAATATGTTTATGCATAATGTGGATGAGTTTCAGATTGTGCAGGGTGATACACTTGACAGCCCGCAATTATTGGAGAATGATGAATTGCGCAAGTTTGATGTGATAATGGCGAACCCACCCTACAGTGTAAAAAAGTGGAGCCAGCAAAAATGGATGAATGACCCTTATGGCAGAAACATTTGGGGAACACCACCGCAGGGTTGTGCTGATTATGCTTTTGAGCAGCACATTATTAAAAGTTTGAAGCCCGACACCGGAAGATGTGTGGTGTTGTGGCCTCACGGAGTTTTGTTTCGTGATGCTGAGAGTGAGATACGAAAGAAAATGATTGAAGCCGATATAGTGGATGCTGTAATTGGTTTAGGTAAAAACCTTTTTTATAACTCTCCAATGGAAAGTTGCTTGCTTGTTTGCCGGATGAAGAAACCGAAAGAGCGGAAAGGAAAAATTCTTTTCATTAATGCAGTGAATGAATTGCGAATTGACAGAACAAATGCTTGGCTTGAACCGAACACATAAAAAAGATAAGTGATGCTTATTGGAAGTTTAAGGATGTGGATGGATTTGCAAAAGTGATTAGTAATGAAGATGTGTTAAGCAACAACGGAAATTTGAGTTTGCAACTGTATGTGAAGCAAGTGGAAGTTGAAAATGAACATGACACAAAAATTTTAATTAGTGAAATTAAAGACAGGCAAAAGCAAGTTAATATTTCACTGGAAAATCTATTTACTCAATTAAATAATATTGGAATTACAGAATGAAGTTGAGCAAGAATAAATGGGAAACAAAAAAATTGACTGAAGTATGCGCAGATATTTTTGCAGGAGGTGATGTGCCAAAAAATAATTTTTCAAAAACAAAAACTGATGAACTAAGTATCCCAATTTTTTCAAATGGTGAAAAGAATAAAGGATTATATGGATATACCAACATTGGAAAAGTTACTATACCAAGTTTAACAATTTCAGCAAGAGGAACAATTGGCTATTCAGAAATAAGAGAAGAAAAATTCTATCCTGCTGTAAGATTAATTGTTGTAACACCTAACAGCAATTTACTTGATTTATACTTTTTGAAATTTGTAATTGGCAATACTTATTTTGCTTCAAGTGGCACAGCTATACCTCAATTAACAGTGCCAATGGTTAAGCAATATGAAATTCCGCTCCCTTCACTTCCCGAACAATATCAAATAGCAGAATTATTTCAAAGCATTGAAACTGCGATTGAGCAAGCAGAACAGCAGGAGAATAAGTTGAAGACATTGAGAAATAGTTTGATAAACTTTCTCACAAAACAAAAACCACAATTCGGAAATTTAATTGACTCAAAAAAATGCAAGCAAGTTTCAGTAGCTGATGTTGCCGAAGAAATTTCTGCAAGAGTTGATAATCCTTCGAAATCAGAATATGTAAAATTTGTTGGCTTAGAAGATTTTGAAACAGGAGAATTAAGAATCAATAAATATTCTTCAACAGAAGGTTTAGTTTCTGCAATGAAATTATTCAAGATAGGCGATGTGCTTTTTGCGAGGCGAAATGTTTATTTGAAAAGAGTATCGCAAGCAGTTTTTGATGGAGTGTGTTCTGGTGATGCAATTGTAATGAGAGCAAATGAGAAAATTATTTTTCCTGAATTGCTGACTTTGATTTTAAACACAAATGAGTTTTGGGATTATGCTTTATCAAATGCAGCAGGAGCATTTTCAAAAAGAATAAAATGGCGAGAACTTGCAGTTTATTCATTTGAGTTGCCAGATTTAAAAACACAGGAAAAAATTGTTGAAGTGTTTCAACAAATTGAAAAGACGCTTGATGAACTGAAAACACAAAAACAGACTTTAAAAAATCTGAAACAGAAATTGTTGAATGAAATATTGGGGTAGGTTGACTGAATTGTGATTGGTGTGATTAGTATGATTAAAAAAAATATAATGGCGAAGGGAAAAGCAGAAAATAATTACAACACCAACTTAGCATCGGAGTATCTGATGATGAGTTTACTTAGTCGTGCGGGTAAGGATGCTTACTTGTCGTTGGGAAATAAGAAGGGAGTAGATATTGTAATCACAACTGCAAAGGGCGGCTATGCGATTGTTGAAGTTAAGGGGGTAAATAAAAACAACGATTGGCTAATTGGGAGTAAGGGAATTTTTCCGACTGGCAAAAATTTATTTTATGCTCTCTTTTGTTTTCATGGGAAAATAAATGAGTTGGAATCGATTGCAGATTTCTGGTTGATACCGAGTGAAGATTTAGCTAAAAATCCTCCAGTAAAAGTTGCTAAGAATAAAGCGGAGACGGTATATGTTCAATATACTTTTGTGAGAGATAATTATGAAAAGTACCGCAATACTTTTAAGTGGCTTGATGCTTACTTAGCTGTTAAGTGAAACGAAATTCCGAAATGAAGTATCAATATAAAAATCGCAAATGGAAATATTTACATTCGCTGACGCTAAAGAAAATTACAAATAGCCATGAGTAAAATCAGAATAAAAAATTTCGGACCTATTAAGGAAGGCTTTGGTGAGAAATGGATTGACATAAAAAAAGTAACAGTTTTTATCGGCAATCAGGGAAGCGGAAAAAGCACCGCGGCAAAACTGATTTCAACTTTGAGTTGGATTGAGAAGGCAATGGACAGAGGACAACTGAAACAGGATGAACTGAACACTTACAACCGTTTTGAAAAACAATTGAAGTATCAGCGTATTGACCATTACATCAAAGACAATTCAGAAATTGAATTTCTTGGTAAATCTTTTCACCTCAAATTTTCTGATGGCTCATTCAAAGCAAGTAAGGCAAATGAAAACGGTTATCTGCTTCCAAAAATCATGTATGTGTCAGCAGAGAGAAATTTTTTGAGTGTTGTTGACCGTCCCGATAAACTGAAAAACCTTCCAAGTCCTTTGTTTACTTTTTTGGATGAATACGACAGTGCAAGAAATCTTTACTGGAAAGGAATAACCCTCCCAATTAACAACGCACAGTTTGAATATGATAAGGGAAATAAAATTGCCCATATATCAGGTGATGGTTTCAAATTGAGATTATCAGAAGCATCAAGTGGTTTTCAATCAACTGTTCCTTTGTTTCTTGTTACAAAATATTTAGCGGAGTCAATGACCCGTGAATCAGACCCTTCAATCAAAGTTCCTTCTATTGAAGAACAAAGAAAACTGGCTAAGGAAATAGGAAGAATCATGAATGACAATGCCCTTAGCGAAGATGTGAAACAGGAATCGTTAAGACAGTTATCTTCTAAATATAAGCCGTCTTGCTTTATAAATATTGTGGAAGAACCCGAACAAAATTTATTTCCAAAATCACAACGAAACATTTTGAATTCATTATTTGAGTATGCAAATATCACGAATGGAAATAAATTAATTCTTACAACTCATAGTCCATACATAGTAAATTATTTGACCTTGGCTATAAAGGCAAATGAAGTATTTGGAAAAGTTCAGAAAAAGCAAAATGATGAATTGAAAAATAAATTATCAGCAATTGTTCCGCTTAATTCTCTTGTTGATGCAAATGAAAGTGTTGTTTATGAAATGTCGGATGACGGAAAAATTTCTGAATTAGAAAAATATCATGGACTTCCGTCAGACGAAAATGAATTGAATCAGCGTATGGCTGAGAGCAACGAATTATTTGCAAACCTTTTAGAGATTGAAGACCAATGCCGATAAATTTTTTTCAAGTCGGTTGCAAGACCGAATCAAACCAACAACTTTTTGGGCTTTGCGATAATCCTGACCCTGCAAAAGACCCAGCATACATTGATGAAGTTGATTCAACAAAATGGATTGCAGAGGTTACAAACGGCGCATCGGTTAATGTTGATTTTTTTGCAGTTGACCATTGCCCCGGAATTCATCCAGTAAGAGTAAATGGTGAATCTGCCAAACGGTGTGATGGTATTCTAAGACATAATAACAAGCTAAGTTTTGTTGAACTGAAAGACAGAGACCACAGAGGTTGGATTAGTGGTGGAAGAAAACAAGTAACAGAAACGATTCAGTTTTTTCATGCGAATCACAACATAACAACTTATGCAAATGTTGATGCTTATGTTTCAAACAAGCAAAGACCATTAGCGGTAACAGGAAGTTATACTGAGGTTCAAAAATTTAAAGATGAAACAGCAATCATTCTCAGTAACGCAGGACTATTATTAAACATTAATAGAAATATTTCAATCTGACTAATGTCATTCAACGAGCTCAATACCGTAGAACATTTTATCATTCACCGATTGACAGGTGTGAACCTGAATAATGTGGAGGCGGGTATGGTTGCGGAAGAGTCAGTTGATTATGACACGGTAAAATGGAAGTATGTGCAGAGTGAATTGCTGCAACGAAACATTGAAGATGTTTTATTGGAAAAGGAATTGACTGAATCATTATGCAGATTGAATCCTGAAATTGCAGCACAACCGGAACGAGCTGAAGAAGTGATTCATAAACTTCGTGCAATTCTTATTACCGTAAATAATGTCGGGTTGGTTCGCGCGAATGAAGAGTTTGCAAAATGGCTGAGAGGTGAAATCACTTTGCCATTTGGAAAAGGAGAACATCATGTTCCTATTCGGTTGATTGATTTTGAAAATTTAAAGAACAACACTTACATACTTACCAATCAACTTTCAATCAGAGCGAGAGAAACAAAAATTCCTGACACTGTTTTTTATGTGAATGGAATTCCGTTGGTAGTTGGCGAAGCAAAAACTCCTGTGCGACCTTCAGTAAGTTGGTTTGATGGCGCGCATGATATTCATGTGACTTACGAAAATTCGGTTCCGCAATTATTTGTTCCGAATATTTTTTCGTTTGCCACAGAAGGAAAAGAATTATTTATTGGTGCGGTAAGAACTCCGTTGGAATTCTGGGCACCGTGGAGATTGGAAGATGAAAAAGATGAGTTGCAACATTTTGCCGGATTGACTGATGTATCGAAACAACTCACTCATTTACTGAAGCCATCAACACTACTTGACATACTTCAATACTTTACTGTGTATGCAACGAGCAATCAGAAAAAGAAAATAAAAGTTGTTTGTCGTTATCAGCAGTACGAAGGTGCAAATGCCATAGTGCAACGGGTGAAGGATGGAGAGATTAAGAAAGGATTGATTTGGCATTTTCAAGGTTCGGGAAAATCGTTATTGATGTTATTTGCTGCGCAAAAACTTCGCAAGCAACAAGAGTTAGGAAATCCGACTGTGATGATATTGGTTGACCGGATTGATTTGGATACGCAAATCACTGCAACATTTAATACCGCAGAAGTTCCGAACATGATAACCACCGACAGCATTCGGGAACTTCATGATTTGCTTGAACAGGATTCAAGGAAAATAATTATCACCATGATTCACAAGTTCAAAGATGCTTATCCCGATATGAATAAACGGGATAACATTATTGTGATGGTGGATGAAGCTCACCGAACACAGGAGGGAGATTTAGGAAGGAAGATGCGCGCAGCATTGCCAAATGCTTTTCTCTTTGGGTTAACAGGAACACCAATAAACAAAGCAGATAAAAATACTTTCTGGGCTTTTGGTGCAGAGCAGGATGCAGCGGGTTACATGAGCCGTTACACTTTCCAGGAAAGTATTCGTGACAATGCAACACTACCGTTACACTTTGAACCACGACTTCCGAATTATCATATCCGAAAGGAAGATTTAGACATTGCATTTAAAGAGCTCACAAATGATTTGAGTGAGGAAGACAGAAACACATTGAGCCAAAAGGCAACTAACATGAATGTGTTTTTGAAATCACCAGAACGAGTGAACGCAATAGTGAAAGACATTGCCCAACATTTTCGTTTGCATGTTGAACCCGAAGGATTGAAAGCAATGATTGTTACACCTGACCGGTTTGCCTGCATTCAATACAAAGAAGAATTAGACAAACTGCTTTCACCGGAAAGAAGTGAAGTTGTAATCAGCACATCAGCGAGCGACACTTTTGAATTCAAGCAGCGGTGGGGAATGGATAAAGACAAACAAGAAAAAACTATTGAGCGATTTAATGATGCTGATTCTCCATTGAAGTTTTTAATTGTTACAGCAAAACTTTTAACGGGATTTGATTCTCCGATTTTGCAAACAATGTATTTAGATAAATCGCTGAAAGACCATACACTGTTACAGGCGATTTGCAGAACCAATCGTTTGTTCCCGAATAAAACATTCGGAAGAATAGTTGATTACTTCGGTGTGTTTGACAACACTGCAAAAGCATTGGCGTTCGATGAGGAATCTATCAAAGCAGTAATCACCAACCTGCAAGAGTTAAGAGATAAATTGCCAGAAGTAATTAAAAAATGTTTAGCACACTTCTTCAATATTGACAGAGGTGTTGCAGGGTTTGAAGGATTGCAAGCAGCACAAGATTGTATTAACTCGAATGAAAAGCGTGATGCTTTTGCAAAAGATTTTAGTTCGCTTTCAAAATTGTGGGAAGCACTTTCACCCGATGAAGTATTGAACCAATTTCAGAAAGATTATAAATGGCTTTCGCAAGTTTATACTTCAGTTAAACCAACATCAAACGACAACGGAAGATTGTTGTGGCATGCATTGGGCGCACAAACAACAAAATTGATTCATGACCACATTGTAGTGTCTGGAATTGTAACCGACATGGAGGAAATGGTTTTGAATGCTGAGGTGATTGATGATTTGATGAATAAGAAGGACCCGAACCAAGCAAAAAAATTATTAAAGATTTTAATTGGTCGGTTAGCTAATCACAAGGGAACAATAAAATTTAAAGAGCTGAGTGAGAGATTAGAAGCAGTGAGAGATAAGGCAGAGAAGGGTTTGATAAATTCAATTGAGTTCATCAAGGAACTTTGTCAGATAGCGAAAGAAACTTTACAAGCAGAGAAAGAAACAGAAACAAAAGACGAACAGAAAAATGCGAAAGCAGCTTTGACAGAATTATTTCTTGAAATGAAAACAGAGAAGACACCTGCAATCGTAGAGAGAATTGTAAATGACATTGATGAGATAGTTCGCATCGTTCGTTTTGATGGCTGGCAGAATTCAACTACCGGAGAAAAAGAAGTAAGAAAAGAGTTGAGAAAAATTCTTTGGATAAAATATACCATCAAGGATGAAGAGCTTTTTAATAAAGCGTATGAATACATTAAAGAATACTATTAAAAATATTTATGATTAACGATTTTGGAATTCTTATTTCACATGGAGGACAAAATCATTCATGGAAAGATTTGATGATTTTTTTAAAATCAAAATATCCAGACATTGAGTTATTCGAATTGTCATTACAAAATAATAATGGCAATACAGTTATTGAGAAATTGTCAGAAACAGTTTGTGAAGAGTGCAATTATGCAATAGTTATTATGACTAAGGAAGATGAACTTAAAAATGGAAAATTTTTAGCGAGACAAAATGTAGTTCATGAATTAGGTTATTGTCAGGGTGTTTTGGGAAGGCATAATGTCTTGCTAATTTTAGAGAAAGGAGTTGAAAAATTTTCCAACATTGGAGGAATTGTTTATGAGGAGTTTCAACTTAATATTCGAGAAGTTTTCTCAAAAGTTGAAAACCATATTGATGAAGCTATTGAACTTTGGGAAGATGGTGAAGATGAATATGGTGATTGTGATGATGATTAAGGTATAGTGTAATTTTTTTCGCTTCAGATTTATTGTTGCTAAGGGTTAGGGATTGAAACGGAAAGCCCACAGCCGCAGCCGTGCAATAAGCTGTGCGCGAGGACTTGAAGAGTAAAGCCCGACGGTTTTTTTGTATTCAAAAAAACCGGAACCCCCAACTCCTTTTTATCAGAGCAAATAGTATTTCTTTGCCGCTCCGAATGAAAACCAAAACCCTCCGCAAAAGCAAAGTACATGTAGTAACCCTCGGTTGCAGTAAAAACACCGTGGACTCCGAAGTATTAATGGGGCAGTTGCGCGCCAACAACTTTACGGTGGCGCACGACAGCGATAACGACGACAGCGAAGTGGTGATCATTAACACCTGCGGTTTTATTGACAACGCGAAGCAGGAAAGCATTAACACGATACTGGAATACAGCGACCACAAGCGCGCGGGTCGCATTGATAAACTGATAGTGACGGGGTGCCTGAGCCAGCGCTACCGCGATGAACTGAAGGACGAAATGAAGGAGGTGGACTCGTGGTTCGGCACATCGGAAATGCCCCGCCTGCTGAAGACCCTGAAAGCCGACTACAAGCACGAGTTGGTGGGCGAACGGCTGCTGACCACACCATCGCACTATGCCTATGTGAAAATTTCGGAGGGGTGTAACAGAACCTGCTCGTTTTGCGCGATACCATTGATGCGCGGCAAGCACATTTCGAAACCGATGGAGGAAATTGAGGCGGAGATAAAGAAATTAGTGCGGCAGGGCGTGAAAGAATTTTTATTGATTGCGCAGGAACTGACTTACTATGGTCTGGATTTGTACAAGGAGCGGAAACTGCCGGAACTGTTACACCGCATTGCCGACATTGATGGCGTGGAATGGATTCGTTTGCATTATGCATATCCGAATAAATTTCCGGTGGAGATACTGGATGTGGTGCGCGAGCGGTCGAACATTTGCAATTACTTAGATATTCCGTTTCAGCACATTAGCGACCCGGTGTTGAAAGCCATGAAGCGCCAAACCGACAAAGCGGAAATCACTGCATTGATAAATACGATTCGCGAAAGGGTTCCGGGCATTGCGTTGCGGACAACGATGCTGGTTGGTTTTCCGGGTGAGCGCAAGGAACACTTTGATGAACTGGTGGAGTTTGTGAAGGAGGTGAAATTTGACCGCCTCGGTGTGTTCACTTATTCGCACGAGGAGGGCACGAGTGGTTATGATTTGAAGGATGATGTAACAGTTGCCACCAAGAAGAAGCGCGCACAGCAGTTGATGGATGTGCAGCAGGAAATTTCGCGCGCGAAGAATGAAGGACAGATTGGCCGAACTCTCAGAGTGCTGTTTGACCGCAAGGAGGGCGAGTACTTCATAGGGCGCACGGAGCACGACTCTCCTGAAATTGATAACGAGGTGTTGGTACGCGCAACGGACACTTACCTGCGCGTGGGAGATTTTGCCAATATTAAAATTACCGGCGCCGAAGAGTTTGATTTGTATGGTGAAAAGGTTGATTAGATAAAAGGATATGAGCAGCACACTTCCATATACTGTTACACCGCTCGATTATTCCGCAACAGGGTATTTTACAAAACTGATTACTGACTACCTGAAATGTGATGCATGGCTGAAACAGTTTTATGCGCATGAACCAACGATGCTGTCGGTGGAAGAAGCCATTCGCACAAAGCGAAATCAGAAACTTTACCGGAAAGAATTAGCGGATGCGTTGCTGAAACAGTATGATGGGTTGTTGAAGGAAGGGGATGCTGCGCATAAAAATATTCTGGCGCTGAAAAAAGAAAATGCGTTCACGGTGGTAACCGCGCATCAGCCGAATTTATTTCTCGGTCCGTTGTATTTGATTTATAAAATCACTTCGGCAATTAAGATGGCGGAGTTGCTGAACGAAAAATATCCGTCGGAAAAATTTATTCCGGTGTACTGGATGGGAAGCGAGGACCATGATGTGGATGAGCTGAATCATATTTCGTTGTTCGGGAAGAAAATAGAATGGAACCTTAAGCAAAAAGGAAGCTTCGGGAATTATAACACCGAAAGTTTGGGCGGATTAATTGACGGACTGAAGGAAGTTGCAGGCAACTCGCCACATACTGATGAGTTGATACAATTATTAAAAACATCATACCTCGAAAGCAAAACAATAACCGAAGCAACACGAAAACTGTTACACCATTTTTTCGGCAAGCAGGGCTTAGTGATTGTGGATGGAGATGATAGTGCGTTGAAAAAAATATTTCAACCAATGATGCAGGATGAATTGCTGAACAGCACTTCCGAAAAATTAGTGAACGCGACTATTGTTAAACTAGAAGAGAATTATCCGGTGCAGGTGAAGCCAAGAAATATCAACCTGTTTTATCTGAAAGAAAATCTTCGTGAACGGATAGTGAGAGAAACACCCCACCCAACCCTCTCCTTAGTAGAAGAGGGCAATACAAATACAGCGTATAAGGTTTTAAATACTGATATTGTTTTCAGTCAGCAAGAAATACTGAGGGAGTTGGAAAATCATCCGGCGCGATTCAGTCCGAATGTAGTGTTGCGACCATTGTACCAGGAAATGATTCTGCCGAACATTGCATTCATCGGCGGCGGTGCAGAGGTTTCGTACTTTATGGAATTCAAAAATTCATTTGAGCATTATAAAATCGCTTTCCCGATTTTGTTTTTGCGCAACTGTGCATTGGTGATTGATAAATCTTCAGCCGCACGAATGAATAAATTCGGCATCACCGAAACATCGTTGTTCACCGATACAGAAGAACTGATTAAATCATTCACACTGCAACAGGCAGGAGATTCTTTCCAGATGAATGAAGAGCGCAGCGAACTGGAAAAATTATTTCAGCAATTGAAATCAAAAACTTCCGCACTTGATAAAACATTAGAGAATCAGATTGCAGCAGAACAAACCCGCGTGATGAAATTTATTCAGTCACTGGAAGAAAGACTCTTAAAAACCGAAAAGAAAAAACACGAGGACAGCATCCAGCAAATACGCAAGCTGATAGAAAAATTATTCCCTGATAATTCATTGCAGGAGCGCCACGAAAGTTTCATCGCCTTTTATCTTTCTCACGGAGATGAGTTCTTTACTATTATTCACGAGGCATTTGATCCTTTTGAAAAGAAGTTTAGTGTTATCAGTTTGCAGTAAGTCGACAGAAAAAAATCCGGTATTTCTATTTATGAAAAATGCGTTTTATCCCGCATAGAAAAAAAATATTCATATATATGTATGAACATTAGATGTATGTACATATATTTGCAACATGAAAATCGAAGAAGCTATTAAGCAGAAGAAATTCAAAAGTGAGTTTCACCGACTGGCAGTGAACATCATTTACACGGCAAACTGGTTAAACTCCAATCACAACAGCCTGCTGAAGAAGCACAGCATCTCCTTGCAGCAATTCAATATCCTGCGAATCCTTCGCGGTCA